>NZ_OY821667.1:1200000-1500000 GCF_963682185.1 uncultured Cohaesibacter sp.
ATCCAAAGGAGAGATTTCCTGCGGCAAGACACCATGCGATCGGGCAAAGCGATCAAACAGCAGTCTCCCCCAGCCATCCGGCAAGCTGTCGTTGAACAGACCCGGTAGACCTTCAAAGAGAAAGGGATCGAAACTTGAAACACCACGCTTCAAGGGAAGACGCAAAGGGGAAAGCTCCTTCCCGGTATTGATGAAAGAGGCATCATACTCGAAATAGATCCGTCCATCCCGAATGGCGAGGCGCCCAACAGAAATGGCATCCTCTCCGAAATCAAGGCCAACCTTGATCTCCCTGACTGGTTGAAAGTCGATCATTTAAGGCGCCCCCTCTTGCGTTTGAGGCCCGGTTCCGGCTTCAAGACGTCATCGATGGAAGAAAATTCTTCCGCCCGATTTTCCGTTGCCTCGATCACCTCCTCAATCCCGCCCACGACCATCAGGAGCTTGAGAAAAGCCTCAAGCGAGATTGAGCCGGTCTGTTCAAACTTCCGCAATGTCGGCAAAGGAACGCCCGAACGATCAGCAAGGCCGGCCTGTGTCAAATTCATACCAAGACGTCTTGCACGGACATTATCCCGCAGCTTTGACCTAGCCTTCGATGCTGTAACAAGTGATATCATCGTAGTATCAAACCACAAAAAATAAAATCCACTAATATAATAATATTACTTACATTACAACACAAGGCCTACTCTACCCTGAATTGGACACATTGAAAATTCAATACCCACACCATTCGGCTCGCAGTCTCAATAGGCAGAACCGCAAGCCGAAATGGCAGAAATGGAGGAATAAAATGACAGACCTGTTTATCTCTATGGGCCATGACATAAGCGTGAAAAACCTAGGCAGTGGATCATTCGAATGTCGAGAGTTGACGTCTGATGAAGTTGCTAAAGTGGTAGCCGAGACAAGAGCCAGTGGTGGTGAAGTGTCCGGTTACTACAGATTCGACTCCGATTTGTCCGATGATTGTATGAAGCAGTTCGATGAGCTGCTCCTCGCTTTTGAAGCCATCACGGGGACAAGACTGACCAGAAATGATTTCATGAGTGAGCCCGACGAAGATGGCGATCAATTCCCCAATCTCAACTATATGACAGCGGTCGATGAAACCTGCCGCATGTTGGTGGTGGGTTACTTCATCCAATTCAATCCGCCCTCAAACATGTCTCAAAAGGCCTGGAAGGAGAGTTTCATGGTCGCGCGGGATCATATGGATTTCTATCTTATCGAACAGGTGATCAAAACGTAGGCCGTGATCAGCGATGAAATCCTGACCGAAGCAGCCCAGAAACTCGTACATTTGGCGGATGATGGCGAACCAACTCACGTTGTAATGTCGACAGGGATGCCCACTCAAATGGCGTTCTTCTTTCAAGACATACCTTCCGGGGTCTGAGAAGCCTTGTAAGAAGAAATGGCGCAGCTTCTGAAACTATGAAAGCTGGTTATATGGAATGAAACGCCAATGATCTGCATCGTGTTGCTCTTCACGGGCGAATTCACGAGCAACTCTTTCCATCGCACGGTTTCGGGGCAATTCGCCGGTGCCGGGCTTCCTGTTACCAATCTTGACAGCTGTCAAGAATGCTTCATTTGCATTGTCGGCCCGGGACTGTCATTCAGCACCAATTAGCCTAATTACAGCTTCGCGCCTCCATTGCGGCCATACCGACGCTTGTTGTCTTCCCCCGGAAGCCAGTCATCTCGTTTCATCACTTCCCCGTTGCGCAAGATGGGAACATAATGGCGCATGCTGTGCCCTACGGCAGTGCCGTCCACCCAAGGTCGGCTTCGATCCTCCGCCTGTACGGGGTATCGATCTGCCTCGGCGTATGGCGGATATAGCGTTCGGCCTCGTCTTTCTTTGCACCTTCGATCCCCTGTAAGTAGGAGACGACCTGTTCAATGGTCGGGGCCACCGATTGTCCGTCGAACTGCGGGGGCAACGCCGTCCACACCACGCCTTCCACGCCACGAGCTAAGGCCCAGTCTGGTAGGCGCGGCTGCGCCCTGCGACCAGGTCGCCACCCAGTCGCTGTTCCTCGTCCCCTCGCGCACCATTAGCTGCCGTTTCGCGAGTGCCAAATCGTCCGTGGCCATAATGGCCCAGAAGGATCGCACCTCTGGTGCTGTCGGCTCCAGCACCAGAGTTATGCGCCCGTTGTTCGACTGGCGTGTGAACTCCACCCTCAGCAGCGGCCCATCGTCAAACCACTCTCGGCGGATAGGAAGCTCGCGTGGATCCCAGATCAACGCCCCCCATCCCAAGCACGCAATCGCCATTTCTCTTGCCCCTCTCCTCAACGCTCTTGAATCTGTCGCAGTTTCCAACCTCGCCTACCACCCAGTGACAGCGGCGGTGCCACTGCGAGCGGCAAAGTGCTACCAAAATTCCTTTGAGCTTCGTTAATTAATTTAAGATTGTCGTTGCACAAGATACACCTTATCCGCTAATTTTTCGGTCAAACAAAGGGGGAGGAAAGCATGGCGGTTACGGCAGCCTTTGGCTTCGATGAAAACGCTGACCTGGAGAGCAACCTCACCAAGTTCAAAACGCATCTCGGGTTGCATGACGCGGCCCTGAGCGCACAGCTCACGACCTTCTACCCGGTCCTCCGCGATGAAACCTATACGTCCTCGATCGTTTGGGATGCTATGTTCCAAGCGATCCTTGATGCGGAAGCCGTCGCCGCACAGCAAACCACAGCGCCCACGCCTGCGGCAACTGACGCAACCGCAGCTGCCGCCGTTCCGCCCGTTGCCGGTCCCACTGGCTGGTTTCTGGAAGGCCTGAGCATTGAGGGCTTTCGTGGCATTAACAATGAGGGCAAGCCGCTTGAATTGAAGTTCAAGTCCGACAAGGTCAACAGCGTCTCCGCCGTAAACGGCGTGGGCAAAACATCCGTATATGATGCTATCCAATACGCGATATCCGGGCGGCTGCCGTGGTTGGAAGAACTCCCTCCGGGCGATCGTGACGGCGAGTACTACCTTAACCGATTCCATCCTGCCCAGACAGCGACTATCAAGCTCTCGCTCCGCGAAATGGCGACGAACCAGCCCTGTGAAATAGAAGTCAAACGGGATAGCTCGGGAACTCGAACGGTATCCGCATCCGGCACTTGGGATGGCAACGCCATCCTCCAGTCCCTCAATCGTGAGTTCGTGCTGCTCGACGGGCCGACCTTCCAAAATTTCATCGCGGCCAAACCCCAGGCGCGGGGCCGCACGTTCGCAGGTCTACTGGGGCTCTCTGATTATAGCAGGATGCGCCAAGCCCTTGCGGCACTGGCAAATACGCGGGCGTTCAACAACCACTTCGGCGTGCAGACCCATGCACAAGCCCAAGCGCATGCGGAGAAAGGCGTCAGTGACGCAAGGGATGCCCTGAAACGCGACCACCTGATCTTGACGGGCGACGAATGGGGCACGATGTCGCTCGCCGATGGCCTCACCAAGTGTTTCGCGGCATTGGAGCAGATCGGCCCGCTGACGGCACTCTGCGCAGGCAAGACGTTCCGTGAGATCGACGTGGACGTCTGTATCGAAGCCGTCAAGGCTGCCGAGGGCGGCCCGCAACGGGAGCGCCTCGGGGAATGTGTCCGACTCCGGCAGGAACTGGTCACGCTGAACGTACAGGCGCCCGATGCCGCGCGCACCAATCAGCTGGCGAATGTCGCGAAGAACCGCGAGGAGGCCGTCGCCAAGACGGCCGGCGATGTCATCCTCCAGCTGTATCAGGCAGGGGCCAAGGCTCTTGAGCTGCCTGAGTGGGAGAACGCTGGTATATGCCCGCTGTGCGACAGTGCAGTTGCCCATGATCTTCATAACCACGTCGACAATAAACTCTCCGCATTCACCGCACTCGACGAAGCGACGCAGGCGGTGGGCCTCGAATGGAACGAGGGGGGCTGGGCTGACCTGGCAGGACTTGAGAAGCTATTGGAGCCCGATGCCACCAAGCGCCCGATCGCTGCCCTGTCGGATACAGCGCAAAAGGGGGTGCTTACCGTGGCGCAGGCCAAGGGCCTTGCCGTCTGGCTGGGGACGTTGCGCGAGCGCGCGAGCGCGCGGGATACGGCGCTGGAGAAAGAGCAGCGTGAGCTGGAGAAGAGCCTGCCCCAGTCTTCAGTTGAGGTGACAAAAAAGGTTGAGGCGGCCCGCCGTATGCAAGAGAGCCTCGACAAACTCGACGCAGCACAGACTGACCTTGACCGGGAGAAGGTCCGCGCCGACCGCGTCTCGCGTTTGAAGACATTTCTGGACCGGGCCTCGGGCGATTTCGGGGTGGCAGAGGCTGCAATCAGCAAGGCCCGCCTGGCCGCCGTGGAACCCGTATTCAAGACCAACTTCGCGGATATGTCGTTTTTCGGTGTCACGCCGGAGGTTGTCAAACGGGCCAACAGCGAGGATCTTCAAATCCGCTTGCAGGAGTTCCACGGGCTGGCCGACCTGTCACCTCAGGCGCTGTTGTCGGAAAGCTACCGCAACGCCTTCGCCATCGCGCTCTATCTTGCCGCGGCGTCACTGTACGGCGGGATGCCCAAGTTTATCGTGCTCGATGATGTGACCTCCAGCTTTGATGCTGGCCACCAGCTCTATCTCGTGGAATTGCTCCGGAAAAGCTTTGCCCGGCCGGCCAACCCGGATGGGCTGCAGGTGATCCTGCTGAGCCACGACACAATGTTGGAAAAGCTCTTCAACAAGCACACTGGCTCCGGCGTCTGGTGGCACCAGCGGCTCGAAGGCAACCCTCAGTTCGCGGTGCTGCCGCAAGCCGGCGCGGTGAACAAGGTCCGTGATCTTACAATTTCAAAGTTGCAGGCCGGACAGGCTGACTTCGCCAAAGAGGGAGTCCGGCAGTATCTCGAATACCGGCTGAGCGATCTCATCAGCAAGCTGCGCATCCCCGTACCTGTGGACGTCGCCTTCAATGACAATAAGCAGCTGGCGGGAGAATTCCTCGGAGCGATCGACGCCGCGGTGAAACTCCACAAGGCGGGGGGGTCCCTCATTCTCGACCCCGCTCAGGAGGCAGGCTTGAACGCCAACATGGCGACGATCGTTGGAAACTTCACCAGTCACTGGGGAACAGGCCAGGCTCTGGCCTTCACAGCGCCGGCGCTGCTCGGCGTCATGAACGCGATCGACCAGTATTGCGACTGCTTTACTTTTGTCCCAAATCCCGGGGCTCCTAAGAGATTATACAAATCACTTAGCCAGAAGCTGTGACGAGGACCATAGCGTCTAGTACTGGCCGTCAAACAGGTCGCCCAACGCCCGCGTCACGAAAAAGGAGAGTCGTCGGCGCGACAAATGCTCGGGCCGGTCATGGATGTGGCACCGCAGGCAGAACGCCCGGAGGTTCCGCAGGTCATTATGACCTGGTTGTCGTCAAGATGCGCCGTCACCAGATAATCGAGCGAGCACCTATCTTGGGGGGGGGGGGGGGTAGCAAACTGCAAGGAAGTCCCAGGAAGTAACTCGGTCCAGCGATGAGCGGTGACGGCACCCTGTCGCTATTCTCTCTTGAGCCCCTCAAAGCAGACGGTCCGCTGACGGCCTCAGTGCGGTCATTCGTTGGTCCTGCAACGAAAGCCCGCTTCCACCCATTCTGACCCAAAGACGTAGTTCATGACAAATGTCATGATTGCAAACCTTTTGCCTCTGTTTGCGAAAAACTGCGGAACAGGTTCTGTTCAGAAGAAACAACATTTCACGGAGCCATCAATCGACACTCTTCCCTTAAGGTGGCCCATCCTTGTTAATTGACACTTCATGACAGATGTCATGAACATCGGTTCGAAGTATGCCGAGATATGCTTGATGCACCATGCCACAGCTGTCGTATGTTCGATTGCGGGGCAAAGGGCTTCATGACAGCTGTCATGATCGCAGGGTTTGACAGAGCTTGATGGCCCTAATGACATGACAGCAACGGTCATGACAGCTGTCATGACGGGTATTTTACAGCCATATTCCTTGGCGCTTCGCTGGAGAAACCGGGAATGCGTGCTCAACTCTTGCCGAGCTCTAAAATCTCACCAAATCAAATGCGGCCAAGCTCGAATCTGATACGGAGAGCGAATCCTTCCTGCAGGCACGAAACCTCATTGGAAGAAGGCGGTATTGCCTTGCAGATCCAAAGCTGTAGCGATACCGTCTCTGCAACTCAATGAACAATATTCGCCGACTGAATTGAAGAACAACATGAATCAAGTCTCCCATAATAATCTGGTTTCCTTCATCTGGCGCATTGCCGACGATTGCCTGCGCGATGTCTACGTGCGCGGCAAATATCGCGATGTCATCTTGCCGATGGTCGTCTTGCGCCGCCTTGATACGCTGTTGGAACCCACCAAGGATGCGGTGCTGGAAGAGGTCCGTTATCAGAAGGAAGACATGGGAGAAACCGAGCTGGATGATGAGCCGCTGAAGGCCGCGTCCGGTTATGTGTTCTTCAACACAAGCCAGTGGACCTTGAAGAAGATCCATGGCACAGCAACCAACAACCAGCAGATCCTGTTGGCCAATATCGAGGATTATCTCAGCGGCTTCAGCGACAATGTGAAGGAGATCATCGCCCGCTTCAAGCTGCTCGACCAGATGCGGCATATGGCGGAAAAGCAGGTCTTGCTGGATGTCATCGAGAAATTCGTCTCGCCAAACATCAACCTCACCCCGAATGACGTCGAAGACCCAGATGGCAATCTGCTGCCGGGTCTTTCCAATCTCGGCATGGGTTATGTCTTTGAAGAGCTGATCCGCAAGTTCAACGAAGAGAATAACGAGGAAGCCGGAGAGCATTTCACACCTCGTGAGGTGATCCACCTCATGACCCACCTCGTTTTCGACCCGGTCAAGGACAAGCTGCCGGGCGTCATCTCGATCTATGATCCGGCCTGCGGCTCGGGTGGCATGTTGACCGAAGCGCAGAATTATATCACCGACCCCGCGGGTCAGATCTGTGCCGAGGGCGATGTCTATCTCTTCGGCAAGGAGATCAACGACGAGACCTATGCGATCTGCAAGTCGGACATGATGATCAAGGGCAACAACCCTGAAAACATCCGCGTCGGCTCGACCCTCTCGACGGACGAGTTCTCTTCCACCCGCTTCGACTTCATGCTTTCCAATCCGCCCTATGGCAAGAGCTGGAACAGCGAGGTGAAATATATCAAGGACGGCAAGGATGTCATTGACCCGCGCTTTGTCGTCAAGCTCAAGGACTATTGGGGCAAGGAAGAGGATCTTGACGCCACGCCGCGCACATCGGATGGCCAGTTGCTGTTCCTGATGGAAATGGTCAACAAGATGAAGCCGACCGGCACCAGCCCTCTTGGCTCGCGCATTGCCTCGGTTCACAATGGCTCCAGCCTCTTTACCGGCGATGCAGGCAGCGGCGAGAGCAATATCCGCCGCCATATCATCGAGAATGACATGCTGGACACCATCATCCAGCTGCCCAACAACCTGTTCTACAATACCGGCATCACCACCTATATCTGGCTCTTGACCAATGCCAAGCCGGAAAGCCGGCGAGGCAAGGTGCTGCTGATCGACGCCAATCTGCTCTACAAGAAGCTGCGCAAGAATCTTGGCGACAAGAATTGCGAGTTCACCGACGAGCACATCGAGGAAATCACAAAGGCCTGCTTTGCCTTCGATCCGATCGAGCGCGAGATTGACGCCAACAACGATCCGGTCGGTATCGCCGCGCAGGTCTTCGACAATGCGGATTTCGGCTACTACAAGGTCTCCATCGAACGACCAGACCGGCGTCGGGCGGCATTCTCTGAAGAGCGTATTTTCCCCTTGCGGTTCGACAAGAGCTTGCGAGAGCCGATGGAATGGCTATGGGCCGAGCATGGCGACAAGGTCTATGAGGCAGGCTTCCTCAAGGAGCAGACAAAGACCATTATCGCGTGGTGCGAGGAACAGGGGCTCAGCCTCAATGCCAAACAGCGGGGCAAACTGCTCGACACCAAATCTTGGCTGAAGCTGCGCGACCTTCTGGACGCAGCCACCCTTCTGATGGGTGATATCGGCACAGGTGAGACCGCCGATTTCAACGCCTTCCGCGATGCTGTTACCAAGGCCATCAAGGCCCGTAAACTGAAGCTCTCTGCCACAGAGAAGAATGCCATCCTCAATGCTGTCAGTTGGTATGACGAGACGGCAGAGAAGGTCATTGCCAAGAAACAGAAATTCTCGCGCAGTGAGCTTGAAGAGCTGACAGACCATCTGGGCTGTGAAGCCGATGATCTTGCCGATTTCGGCTATTACAAGCAGGGCGACGGCAGCTATCTGACCTATGAATCCTCAAGCGATCTGCGCGACGCGGAGTCGGTGCCCTTGAAGGGCAGCATCCACCGTTATTTCCTGACAGAGGTCAAGCCGCACGTGGGCGAAGCTTGGATCAATTTCGACAGCGTCAAGATTGGCTATGAGATCAGCTTCAACAAATATTTCTACCGCCACAAGCCCCTGCGCAGCCTTGAAGAGGTGACCAGGGATATTCTGGCCCTCGAAGAAAAGGCCGACGGCCTGATCGCCGACATTCTTGGCGTCGAAGTGGCAACAAAGCTGGAGCCGGTGGAATGAATACAGCTTCTCGAGCCATCCATGATGACATGAAAGATAGCCACGTGGACTGGCTTGGCCAGATTCCTATGGTTTGGGAGATAAGAAAACTCAAATTTGTGGTCAAAATTCTCAAGCGCATTGCCGGATATGAAGGGCCAAGCGTGCTTTCCATCACGCAACAGGGCATCAAAGTAAAAGATATTGATAGCGGCGAAGGCCAGCTTGCTCAGGACTATTCGGGTTACCAGATCGTGGATCGGGGCGACTTTGCTATGAACCACATGGATTTGCTCACAGGATACGTAGACATTTCCAAGTTCGATGGCGTAGTAAGCCCGGATTATCGCGTCTTTCGGAATGTCTGCGCCGATGTGCTGGATGACTACCTACTGCTGATTTTTCAGATTGGTTATTCTCAGAGGATCTTCTTCAGATACGGCCAAGGGGTTTCTCTGCTAGGTCGCTGGAGATTGCCTGCTGACAATTTTAACGAATTCTTGATTCCGATCCCTCCTCTAGGCCACCAACATAGGATCGTAGAGTTCTTGAAAGCAAAGGTCTCGAAGATTGATGAGGCGGTGCGGATCAAGGAGGAGCATATCGCGCTTTTGAAGGAGCGCAGGCAGATCTTGATCCAGCAGGCCGTGACAAGAGGCCTCAACCCCGACGCCCCCATGAAAGACAGCGGCATTGACTGGATCGGCGAAATCCCGGCCCATTGGAGTATCGCTAAACTGAAGTTCCTGACGAAAAAAATTGTAGATGGAACGCACTTTACTCCAGAGTATCTGGATGAAGGTGTTCCATTTCTTCGTGTCACAGATTTGACCCAAATGAAAGACGGAACGATCCAATGGGATAACGTGCGCAGAATTTCACAGGCGGCCCACAAAGAACTGAGCAAGCGCGCGTATGCTGAGTACGGGGACGTTCTCCTGTCCAAGAACGGCACTATCGGCCTGACTAAAGTGATCGACTGGCATGAAGAGTTCAGCTTCTTTGTTAGTTTGTGTCTGATCAAACTTCGGAGCGAGTTGAATTCGTACTATTTCGAGGCATTCTTCAACAGCCCATTGGTTGATCAGCAATTGTTTTTTGGTAGCTTCCGAACGTCAGTGACAAACCTCCATTTGGAACGCATCAAGGAACTCTTTATTGTCGTTCCGCCAATTGATGAACAGCGGGAGCTCGTTGATCACATTAAAGCTCTTTCATCACCCTTGGATGGTGCTATCGACTTAAAACAATCCCAGATTGCGACACTCAACGAATATAAAACGAGCCTGATCAACGCGGCGGTGACGGGCAAGATCAAGGTCATTTAAGGGGGGCATCATGGTCAGCAATACAAAGGAAATCGCAGTGGAACAGGCCATCGAGCGGCATCTGACGGGCACGATTTCAGAAGAGCTCGCCACGGGCGGAACGCCGACTGGCCCCTGGCGCATTGGACGCCCGGCTGACTTCGACCATACCCTCGCAATCGACAAGGCCCTGTTCTGGGAATTTCTTGACAGCTGTCAAGGTGAGGTTCTCGACAAACTCAAGACCCGCAACCCTGTTGACTGGCAGGCCAAGATCCTTGGCCAGTTTGACAAACTGATCAAACGCAAGGGGCTTTTGCATCTGCTGAAAAAGGGCCTCAAGGTCGATGATGCCCATTTCAACCTGATGTACCCTGCCCCTCTGGCCAGCTCGGCTCAGAAGGTACGCGACAATTTCGCCGCCAATATCTGGAGCGTCACACGGCAGGTGCATCACAGTCTGGCCAATCCGCATGAATCCCTCGACATGGTCCTGTTTCTCAATGGCCTGCCGCTGGTCACGCTGGAGCTGAAGAACCACTGGACGAACCAGACCGCCCTCTACCACGGCCAGAAGCAATATAGAGAGCGCGATGCCACCCAGACCCTGATGCAGTTTGGCCGGACGCTGGTGCATATGACCGCCGACACCGACGAAGTCTGGATGACCACCAAGCTCGCCGGAGAGAAGACCTTCTTCCTGCCCTTCAATAGAGGCCATAACGAAGGTGCAGGCAATCCGCCCAATCCGGACGGCCACAAGACCGCCTATCTCTGGGAAGAGGTGTTCCAGCCCGAAAGCATGGCCGGTATCATCCAGCATTTCGTTTTGCTCGAAGGCAAGGTCGCCGATCCGCTCAACAAGAAAACACTCATCTTCCCGCGCTATCATCAGCTCAATGTCGTGCGCCAATTGCTCGCCGATGCCGCAAGTCATGGCGTCGGACAAAGCTATCTCATCCAGCATTCGGCAGGTTCTGGAAAATCCAACAGCATCACATGGACCGCCTATCAGCTGATCGAGACCTATCCTGGCAAGCTATCCCTGCCTGGCGCACGCACGCTCGACACCCCGCTTTTTGATAGTGTGATTGTAGTGACCGACCGTCGCTTGCTCGACAAGCAGCTGCGCGACAACATCAAGGATTTCTCCGAGGTCAAGAATATCGTCGCGCCCGCCATGCGATCGGCAGACCTCAAGGCCGCGCTGGAGAAAGGCAAGAAGATCATCATCACCACGATCCAGAAGTTTCCCTTCATCATCGATGGCATCGCCGACCTCAGCGACAAACGCTTTGCCGTGATCATCGACGAGGCCCACAGCGGCCAGAGCGGCATTGCCCACGACAAGATGAACGAAGCCATGGGCGGCGGGGCTGACCCGGATGAAGACAAAAATCAGGACAAGATCCTCGCTGCCATGCAGGCGCGCAAGATGCGCGGCAACGCCTCCTATTTTGCCTTCACCGCCACGCCGAAAAATACCACGCTGGAGAAGTTCGGCACGAAACAGCCCGACGGCAGCTTCAAGCCCTTCCATCTCTACAGCATGAAGCAGGCCATCCAGGAGGGCTTCATCCTCGACGTGCTGGCCAATTACACCACCTACAAGAGCTATTACGAGATCCAGAAGTCTATCGAGGAAAATCCGCTCTTCGATACCGCCAAGGCGCAAAAGACCCTCAAGGCCTATGTCGAACGCAGCCAGCAGACGATCAACACCAAAGCCGAGATCATGGTTGGGCATTTCATCGACAACGTGGTCAATGCCAAGAAGCTGCAAGGCAAGGGCAAGGGGATGATCGTCACCCAGAATATCGAGATGGCGATCCGCTATCACAAGGCGGTCAAGGCGGAGCTCGAAAAGCGCGGCAACCCGTTCAAGGCGCTGATTGCCTTCTCAGGGGAGAAGGAAGTCGACGGCATCAAATATACCGAAGCGGATGTCAACGGCTTCTCGGAAGACAAGACACGATTCTATTTCGATGGCTTTGATCAGAATGGCCAGCCTATGAAATTGAATGGCGCGAATGTTGAGAATACATTCCGCCTGCTGGTCGTCGCCAACAAATATCTCACCGGCTTTGACCAGCCCAAGCTCTGCGCCATGTATGTCGACAAGAAGCTGCAGTCGGTCTTGGCGGTTCAGGCCCTTTCACGCCTCAACCGGTCTGCACCGAAGTTCGGAAAGCGCACCGAGGATCTGTTCGTCCTCGATTTCTTCAACACGACCGACGACATCAAGGCCGCGTTCGATCCCTTCTACACCATCACCAGCCTGTCTGGCCCGACAGATGTCAACGTCCTCCATGAGCTGAAGGATACGCTTGACGATGCCGCCGTCTATGAATGGGCAGAGGTCGAGGATTTCTGCAAACGGTATTTCGATGGCGAGGATTCCCAGACCCTCAGCCCGTTGATCGATGTTGCAGCCGCTCGATTTGACCACGAGCTGCAGCTCGATGACAAGGACAAGATCGACTTCAAGATCAAGGCCAAGCAGTTCGTCAAGATCTACAGCCAGATGGCATCGATCATGCCTTTCGAGGTGATCGACTGGGAGAAACTGTTCTGGTTCCTCAAGTTCCTTGTCCCGAAGCTGAAGATTGCCGACCCCAATCAGGATGCCCTCGACGAGTTGCTCGAGGCTGTTGACCTGTCGTCCTATGGTCTGGAGCGCACAAAGCTGAACAAGGCGATTGAACTTGACCCCGAGGAGACCGGGCTTGATCCGCAAAACCCCAATCCACGTGGTTATCGCGGCGAGGAAGAACAAAAGGATCCGCTCGAAGACATCATTCGCAGCTTCAACGAACGCTGGTTCGACGGGTGGAGCGGAACAGAGGAAGAGAAACGCGTTATAATGCTCAGCATCATTCAAAGTGCTCGTTCTCATCCGGATCATGACAGCAAATTTGCAGGCAATGTAGATCCCTATTCCCGTGATTTGGCTTTCAATAAAATCATGAAAGAGGTGGTCTTGCGTAGGCGCAAGGAAAACCAAGATTTCTACAAACGGTACGCACAAGATCCGGCTTTCAAGGCAGCTGTCGATAATACCGTATTCGAAGCTCTGCGGCAGACCCCTCTCTAATTGCCGTCGCTTAGGGCCAATTGGCCCTTCAAACGCAGATTTGAGAGAAGGAACGTCCGGGATGCTCTTTCATTCATGACAGCTGTCATGATTACGAACCTTCTCTGAACCTCACATAAGTGGCAGTTGAAGTAAGTAGCAACACCTATAATGAATTCTGGCACGCTACGTAGCTATTCGATCTGACCCGCAGATGGGTTATCGTCCTCTCTCCTCGCCTCGATGCGTATCTCTCACCTGCTGATCAGCATTGTTTACGACGAAAGCTGCCTTTCGGCGGAATTTGTCAAAGTCCGATGGGGGCATATAGTCGCGGGCTGATTTGACAATGCCAGCAATCTGCTCATAGGCCTTGTTCCACCTATTTTCGGCTTCCTTGGCATGCTTCTCTGCCTTCTTGGCTTTATCTTGCACGGCTCTATTGATCGTCGCATTGATTGCCCGACCAACTCTGGAAGCAAGTCTTTTGTCTAGCTTCATCCTTGCCTCAAGAGCCTTGACCCTTTCTGGATTTCCTCTGTTGAGTGCAATAAAGCCGTCATTGGTTTTGTCTGCATCAAAGTCAAACAAACCTTCCGCCGCTGCAAGAACTGCGGCCGAAGCCGCATTTACGGAGTTTTCAGCCTGCTTTGTCCGTTTTAGAATGTTGACCAAGGGCATGACCGCGCCCAGTGCAGCTTTCGGAGCAAGCCGGATTCGTGAGAGTAGTGTATCCGCTGTTTTCTTATCAGTATTTTCTGCTAACTGGAATTCGTTGCCTTCCCGACTGGGATCGACCGTTCCGTATTCCTCAGACATCCATTTGATTGCCGCCAATTGCGCGTCCAGCTTATTCTTCAGAGGTCTGAAAGCTGCCATAAGAGCCTTTGTGGCATCGATCGCCGCTTCTGGTGATGCCACGATCGATGCCAGAAGGGGCTTTGCTTTGTCGGAATCCGCGTCCTTGGCAGCTTTAAATGGCTCTTCCGCGTTCGTCAGATCCGCAACGATAGTGCCTTCGGCGATCCCTTTCGTTGCGGCCAACCGGGCATCTGCCTCCCGCTTTGCTTCCTGCGCTTCGCACAGCATGTCATCTGCGGCAACTGAGACATCTTCAATCAGTATTTCCGCTCTCACTTCGGCGTCATTCGCAATCTGAGTTGCCTCGTCCAGTTTCTGGCTCGCCTTAAGGAAACACTCTTCGGCATCGACTTCTTTCTGCCTTATTGCTTCAGCGCGTTCCGCGCGATGCTCGGCTGGCGAAACATGCTCCCTGTCTTCGGGGGCTGGGTTACCAAGCTCCTTGGCGTTTCGTTTCGCTTCGGCTCGACGCTCGCCACGGACAAGACCAATTGTTGAGAAGAACTCACCGGCCGCATTCTGTGCCCACTCATAGTTTCGTATGTATGGATTGGCACTTGGCACAATATTGATCTGTTTTCCGCGCCGCTTACTGTTCGTAACTTTCGTCACCATTATAAGAGCGTGGAAGTGTGGTACCTCTTCATCCATATCAAGTCGAAGATGCCGGAGTTGGCCCGGGAAATGTTCAGCGAAGAACTCAAGACCTCTCTTTTTGAATGCCTCGATCTTGTTGCGCGATAAATTGACAGTTTCGCGATCGCCATTCTTGGTCGTCCGGTGCGCTCGGTAGGGGTCGGGGTCGTCTGGATCGGCATAGAAATATTGCGCATTGGCTGTCAGAATGACTTCGCGCAGAGGCCCGTTCTCAGCTTCGCGATATGGTGGCTTCACCCCTTCCTTTTTTCTTTTGGCATGATCAGCGAACCGCCGGTTCTTGTCCATCGCCTCAAGAGCGTTGACCAAATTGGATTGGGACATTTCCGCGATCTCGTCTTTGATCGCTTTGACAAAATCATGTGGACCAACTTCGTCATACCAAATCGTCTGATCACGTCGATCGACTTCACAGTGCTCAAGATCACCCCCCCTCCGCTCGGCATGCATGAGCATCGCTCCGAGACTAACGGGCATCCTTGCTTCCATTCTCAACACGATCGGAAATTCGTCTTCCATGCTTTGCTTCTCCACGGTTATCACGTGGAGGGAGATGGGGTCCTGGCAAAATCTCGCTGGAAGAAAAGATCAAATGACGAAAATGATGCTGTCTAGACAGCGCTTTATTTTTTGCTCCTTCCTACTCACTAAGCAAGTGACAGAGCCCTGACGGTCTGACTGTCACTTGCCGTTCGCGAGGGTGAGCCCTCGACCCCAGCGGCGATGATATCGCCGCATGAAAAGCGCTCCGCCTTCTCAAACTCTTCAGGGGCCATCAGCCGGACCAGAGGGGGCTATCGCGCCCGTCCTCTTGGATCTCCCACTCGTCTCCGACGGGCCTGTCTGGCGACTGGCAGACGATCCTCTCTGCCAGACCAACTCCGGCCAAGGGAGCGTTGCCATGCCCACCTTGGATCCCCTTGGCGGCCTTCAGCCGGACTCGAGACAACCTCATGGCGGCGGTTTTCTCGAGGCTCTTTCCCTTAAACTGCAAGCTCCCTGATCTCATGCTGATCCCACCAATCAGCATGAGATCAAAAACCTCTGACGGATGGCAACCGGATTGTGCGCAGCGGGTCTGGTGACGCCGCGCCCGATCCGTTTCGCCAGAAAGAGAAACCAGGAAAGGCAGGTGTCAAAATCCCTTCAACCCAGGTCGGAGATATAAATGACCAACAAAAATATTCCATCCACGAAGCACGCCAGCAACTGGCAAGACACTGTCAGCTGTGGCGACATTGTTGCTTTCGCTATGCCCGGATACCATTACGACAAAGATCGACAGCCCGCAAATGAGCCATTGCCATGTCTTATCGTTGACGAGGCAATCTATGTCGGCAGCCGTTATCTGACCCTCGCACGGGGACAAGCCATCGGGACAACTTTTAACCACGGCCCCCAAATCCGCGTCGAGCATTCTGCCGCCTTTGGTGCTGCAGGTCTCACGCAGCCGACAGTCTACAATCTGCGGGGGCTTGTGATTGTCTCTGTCAACCATGAAGGCTTTGCACTCAACAAGGGTGGAACACCAGTCCTTGGTCGGTTGGTTGGTGACGAGCTCGTTCAGTTGGAACGCCTTAGAGCTCTTATCCATGCCACCAACGTTGAGCGCGCAGAAGGACGAGCCGATACGCTCAAACGACAAGCCCTGCTTGCCAAGAGATCTGGCCGCCAAATGTCCGGAATGATTATCCCAGCGCCGATTGCCATCCCAAAACCCGATCCCCAGCAGTAGCCACAGTGTGGTCTGAGATTTGTCCGACCAGCCACGGTGTCGGCCGGACAAATCACCAACCCATTCATTTTGAAAAGGATGACTATATGCCCCTTATACCTGAAACCTATCGCCACAATATTTCGCTTCTTGTCGATAAGCGCTCGACCGATGCCAGCCGCATCCTCGATATTGGAGCCGATGCAATCCACGCGGCTCGACAGGCGTCTTACTCTTTGCCCGATATTGCACTCGGCGATATTTTCGACGACATCAGGCCAATGCATGCCCTGATCGATGCTGTCATCAATCGCCGTGTTCTTGATCCGCAATTTGAACAGATCGTCGACGATTTACTGGAGGAGATAGCCGAACTGGATGCGGACAATCCTTTGGCTCCAGCCATGGCCAGTCTACGGGCTGATCTGCAAGAGGCTCAGTATTTTGCCAATCGATTTCTGGACCTCATTCACGCTGAGAAGCAACGGGCACAATCGTTCAGAGAGATGTAAATCAAGTAAAACGCACCGAACAACCTCGCCATCGACAACGCGATGGCGAGGCCAATGAGACAGCGTCGGCGGCAAAGCAGATAAATGCGACGGGAACGGCGGAAACCGGAAATAAACCCCAATTAAATCAATCAGATAGATTTTCATCATCTTTATTTGGGTTTCTGAAATTTTAGCACTAAGCAAAACCGCACATATTGCACCCACTGCCAACGGTTATGGTAACGCAAATACTGCGCATCGGGACTGCCAAGATTTCTGAATACCTCGACTGTATCAGGACAACGAGGCGATAAAAGAGCTTTTCGGCACCAATCGCGGTCTTGAGAGCGTTTTTCTCGCGAAATAGACGCATTTTGGTTTGGGACCCGCTCTCAGCTTTTCTACTTCCCTTTTAGTCACGCAAACACAAAGAGCCGTCGGTTGGCATTCAACCGGGCGGCGTGGCGATGGAATTCGCCGAGAAAGTGTATTGGAAGGCCAGCAAATGGATAGTCAGCCCCTCACCCCGGAACAAGTCTCAGAACGTTGGCAATGCTCCAAAACCCTTGTCATCGAGACGATCAACGAGGGCAAACTGTCAGCGTTCCGCTTAGGCAAAAAACAATTCCGTATCCCAATCGAAGCCGTAAAGGAGTATGAGGCATGTCTAGTCAAATCAAAATGTATCGAGGTGTCTGGTGTGAAGTCTGGTACGAGGGCGGAAAAACTCGCCGCGCATCACTTGGTACGACAGACTTCCAAGAAGCGCGGCGGCGTCTAGCTCAAGTTGAAGATATCCTAAAAACACCCTCAGAGATCACGGTAGAATGGCTCTGGAATGAGTATGTGCAAGAGAACGAGGGCAAAGCAGTTCTCGAGACCATGGAACATACATGGAAAGCTCTTGGACAGCATTTTGGCTATCTCTTGCCAAATCTGATAAAAAGGAAAACCTGTACAGACTATATCGAAGCCCGTCGGGCTGCAGGCAAAGCAGATGGGACAATTTGGACAGAACTCGGTCATCTTAGCACAGTGATGAATTTCGGCGAGAAAAACGACTGGATCAAGAAGGCTCCATATATCCATCGACCTAAGAAACCAGACCCCGTCGACAGATACCTCAAAAAAGCCGAAGTCAAAACGCTCATCGAATGCGCGACGAAACCCCATGTGAAGCTGGCCATTACGATTATGAGCGCCACAGGAGCAAGGATCGGAGCAGTTTCTGAGCTGACCTGGGATCGTTGCGATTTTGAACGGCGACTGATCACTTTTAAGCGACCAGAAGATCTTCAAAGGCGTAAGGGCCGTGCGGTGGTGCCCATGAATGACACCGTTTATCATGCGCTCCTCGAGGCAAAGTCCAAGGCCATGACCGAACATGTCATTACGTGGGGTGACAAGCCAGTAAAATCTCTCAAACGCTCGTTGGCCACCGCGTCGGCCAAGGCTGGTCTCAAAAGGGTTACGGCCCATCTGTTGCGCCATAGCGCTGCTGTCTGGATGGCCGAAGAAGGAAACTCCATGTCAGAAATCGCACAGTTTCTTGGGCATTCAGATTCGAGGATCACGGAAAAGGTCTACGCGAAATTTTCACCGGAATATCTTCGAAAGACCGCAAAAGCTACAGAATTGGACATGGAGGAATGATCCGTCGAATCCAACCAGAAGATATGACCACTGGAGTGTTATCTATCTGGAAACATCCCTCTTTTCCCATGCAAAATGGAAAACAGGAGCGCCTCTTGAACAACCGGTTCACGCTGAACCAGCGGGAACATCGTTACAGAGGTGGCCCGAACATCTATAGCATTGATTTTATTGAGGAAAGGATGGTGGGCGTAACTGGGATTGAACCAGTGACCCCTTCGATGTCAACGAAGTGCTCTCCCGCTGAGCTATACGCCCATCCTTGGTCGGCTGATTGGTTCAGCCTGTGCGGTGAGAAGGCTTCTACCGCCCTCTCAGGGGGATTGCAACCCCCTTTTGCAATTCTGTCATCAATGGGCAATGAAGCTGTGAAAAACCATAAATATCAACAGCCCCAATGAGCGCATGATGCTCATGAAGCGCCTGTTCAGGCAGCCAGCATCTTGCTGACTTCATTCACCAGATCCCGCAGATGAAAAGGCTTGGAAAGCACCTTGGCGTCTTTTGGCGTGTTGCTGTCCGGGTTCAGAGCCACAGCGGCGAATCCGGTGATAAACATCACCTTCAGATCAGGATCAAGCTCGGTTGCGCGCCTTGCCAACTCGATGCCATCCATTTCCGGCATGACAATATCGGTGAGCAACAAGGTGAATGGCTCTTCGCGCAGTCGGTCATACGCGCTTTTCCCGTTATCAAACGAGACCACTTCATATCCCGCATTCTGCAGCGCACGCGAAAGGAAGCGGCGCATGTCATTGTCGTCTTCAGCAAGCAAAATCTGCGACATGTTATATTTTTCTCCAGCCCGCAGCCGGGCATATTTTTGCAAATTCGTCTTAACCCGAATTCGGGATTTGGCAAGCTACAATTCAACAGCCTCGGGGTAAAAATCCCGTGAACCAAAAGAGATTTCAACCCGTTTCCCATCGATTCAGGCGAATTTCATCCCTTTTTCCTTGTAACGGACGCACTTAATCCCGATAATATTGAAATACACTTATCAGACAAGAGATAAGATAGCCAAGCTTTAGACTTTTATACCTCCTGAAAGGCTCTCATAGAGGCGCAAGCCAGAAAGAGTGCAACAGGTCCATCAAGATCAGTCGCTCTGTGGCGACAAGAAAAGAACCGAGAGCGCATTGAACCCCGACGATTTTCAGCCAACCGAAACGCTGGATGTGCCATTTTGGATAGAAAGGCCCGAGCAACAATTGGCGCCTTTTCTCTTCAGCTCCCCCCATTCCGGGCGATGCTATACGGAAGAGTTTAAAAAGGCCAGTCGACTGACCGAACTTGAATTGCGCAGCTCTGAGGATTCTTATGTCGATCTGCTCTTTTCTAAAGTGACATCCTTGGGTGTGCCTTTCATGGCGGCCAATTTTCCTCGCGCCTATCTGGATCTCAATCGTGAGCCCTATGAGCTGGACCCGATTGTCTTCAAGGATCCCCTGCCCTCCTATGCCAAAACGTCCGGCACAAGAGTTGGCAGCGGCCTGGGCACCATTGCACGCATTGTTTCCGAGCGAAAGGAAATCTACCGCCACAAGCTGAGCCTTGAGGAAGGGCTGGAGCGGATCGAAACGCTTTACAAGCCCTATCACCAAAGCTTGCGCAGAGAGCTGGCTCTGGCGCATGTGAATTTCGGGTACGCCTGCCTCATAGACTGCCACTCGATGCCATCACGCGTGTTTCAGAATGCCAATCCGAGCAGCCGCCCCGATATTGTTCTGGGAGACCGCTATGGCGCCAGCTGTCACCCGTCCTTGATCAGCTCGGCCAAGAGCATCCTTGGCCATTTGGGGCTGCGCGTGGATATCAATCGCCCCTATGCCGGCGGTTTCATCACCCAGCATTACGGGCGTCCGATGAAAGGGCTCCATGCTCTGCAAATCGAAATTGATCGCAGCCTCTATATGAATGAGGACACTTTCGAGCCTGTTCCTCACTTTCAGGAGCTAGTTGACCTGTTCGAACGCTTTACCGAGCTGCTTATACAATGTGCAAGCGACGCTCTATACCCGACGGCGGCTGCCGCTGAGTAATTATTTACGCCTCTCCGCGATGTATTTTCTTGTCCCATACAGGCGCTGATCAAGCACATTCACAAACGCGAGACGCAGAGTTACAAGCGGCCTCCGCCTGATCTCCTCTAAAGACACAGCCCTTCCTTATAGGCTTGATCTCAAAACAAAAAAAAGGCCGCATGACGCGGCCAAAAAAGTCTAAGGAGGAAACGCCCAGCAAGGGCGGCGGGAAAAATGTTCCGCACAGACAGGATCGCATTTACAACCCGAAACTGTCAAGCAAACGCAGAATGGTTCCAAGCCATGAAGCAAGCGACAGCGCCCAAAACATGCACAATATTTAACCACACAACACCAAATAACTGAAATTACTTATTTTTAGATGCCTTAAAAGCAATCTTTTGTGGCAAGCAATTACTGTGCATATTTTTTGCGCAAATCAAATTATTCAATATTTTTGCTCATTTTGAATGCAGAATCGATCATTCCGCGCAAAAGCCCAAGCCCAAAACAACCAAGAGTCGCATTTTCGCCACCATAACGCAGTCCTCACGGCTTGGTGAAACGGCGTGCACGCGGCCTCACTCCCAATTCATTTCCTATTGATCAACATTCTGGGCAGCATTGGAAGCGTTCCGGGGCAACAGATACTCGTTAGACCCCACTCACTTACTCATCATATTCGGGAGACAAACATGTCCACCAAAGTTAATACGCTTTCTGCAACATTTTTCGCCGGTGCCATTGCCACCATCGTTTCTGCTGGCGCTCTGACCACATTGTCCGCGGATGGCGCTCAGGCCGCTGAAAAGGAAAAATGCTACGGCGTCGCGATGAAGGGCCAAAATGATTGCAAGGCTGGCGCAGGCACCACATGTGCAGGCACCTCAACCGAAGACTATCAGGGCAATGCATGGAAGCTGGTCCCCAAAGGCACCTGCACGACCATGAAAACCCCGAACGGGATGGGCAGCCTAGAACCGATCGAAGGCTGATTGCAGCACGCGACAGGGCTCTTTTGGTGTTGCTCATCACGCCAAAAGAGCGCCTGCCTTGTAAGCAACGCACAGACCCCTTCCCCACCCCTCATAGCGAACCGGGCCTTAACCGCCAGAAGGCCAAACAAAGCTCCCAGAACGCCCAAAAGGAAATGATCCGATGGCACCTTCCCAGATCACACCTGAATGGCCTGTCAAGCCTTCGAAGAAGATCCCGCCGAGGGCCGGTGTTGGCCTCAAGGCAGAACATTACCAGACCATTCTGGAAACCTCTCCAGACATCGGCTGGTTCGAAGTGCATCCTGAAAATTATATGGGTGCCGGAGGCCCTCCGCACCGCTATCTTGGCGAAATCGCTGCGCGCTATCCCCTTTCTCTACATGGCGTTGGCGCCTCCATAGGCGCCGACAAGCCTCTCGATACAGATCACATCGATCGCCTCAAGGCCCTCAACGAGCGCTACGCGCCCGGCCTCTTCTCAGAGCATCTGGCTTGGTCCAGCCATGACGAGGTCTTTTTCAACGACTTGCTACCCGTTCCCTACCGTCAGGACAGCCTTGATCGTGTCGTTAATCATGTGAACCAGCTACAGGACCATTTGAGCCGACGCATTCTCATTGAGAACCCGTCCGTCTATGTGGCTTTTGAAAGCTCCACCATGTCGGAAATCACCTTCCTTGAGCGACTGGTCGCACGCACGGGCTGCGGCCTGCTTCTCGATTGCAACAACGTTTATGTCTCGGCAACCAACCAGAATTATGACCCCATTGCGTATCTTGACGCCTTCCCCGTCGAACATGTGGGAGAAATTCATCTGGCCGGTTTCGCCCGCGATGAAGATGACGAAGGCGAGCCCCTGCTAATCGACGCCCATGACAGAGAGGTCGCAGATGCCGTCTGGGCCCTTTATGACCAGACATTGGCGCGCTCCGGCGCCGTCCCCACGCTGATTGAATGGGATAACAACATCCCCGATTGGGACATTCTGTTTGCCGAAGCCATGCGGGCGGAAGACAAGCTGCGGGCACTGCCAACAAAGCTCAAGGAACCAGAGCCAGACCTGATATTGGGGCATCGTCATGTCAGCTAGCCCATCCCTTCATACCGCGCAGGCGTCTTTTTCCAGCGCTCTGATAAAGCCCGATCACCCCACGCCGGATGACGTGGTCGGCCCAAAGCCGGAGAAGAAGGCGCAAAAGCGCTTCGGTGTCTATCGCAACAATATGATTGTCAGCCTCACAGAGGCGCTGATGGCTTCCTTTCCCACCATTATGGCATTAGTCGGGGAAGACTATTTCCGCGCCATGGCCCGTGTCTACATAACCAGCCACCCGCCGCGCACCGCCATGCTCAGCCGCTATGGCGACCTGTTCGCCAGCTTTCTGGATGACTTCGAGCCCGTGCAAGCCTTTCCCTATCTGGGCGATGTAGCTCGCATCGAATTTGCCTGGCAGGAAGCCTATCATGCCGCAGATCAGTCCCCGCTTGATCCTACTAGTTTGCAACAGGTTCCACCAGACCGTCTGGCGGAGCTAACTTTCACGCTCCATCCAGCCTGTCGCCTTTTGGCTTCACCTTACCCCGCTTACAGCATTTGGGCTGCCCACAAGGAAGACGACCCGCAAGAGGCAATGGCCTCCTTGCCCCAAGAGCCGGAGGATTGCCTCATCACGCGCCCACACTGGGACGTCATGACGATTAAGCTCCCTGCTGGCGGCTTTGCCTTTCTCAAAGCGCTCAGAGAAGGACTAGCGCTTGGTCAGGCTGCAGCGGCCGCCCTTGAAGCAGCACCAGCCTTTGACTTCGCCCGCAATCTGGGTGGCCTTCTGGAAACTGGAGCCATAGCTGGCCTTCATAGTTCCACCTCAGGCGCACAGGGCAGAACAAGCCCCTAACCACCCGACGCTGACCTAGCGTTTCAGCATCACGAAAGCCAACCCACGATGACCATATTTGCAGCCACCACTTCGTTTCATGCCCGCCTGTTTGGCTGGCTCGAACGCAAACTTGAGCCATGGTTCCTTGGGCTTAGCGCTCGCTTGATCTTTTCCAGTGTGCTGTTGTTTTATTTCCTCAACTCAGCACTGACCAAGGTGGGGGATGGCCCCTTTGGGCTCTTTTCGCCCTCAATCGGCGCCTACGCCCAGATCGTGCCACCCATTGCTGAAGCGGCTGGCTATGACACCAGTCAGATTGCCTTTTTGCCGTGGGGTCTTATTGTGCTGGCAGGCACTATCGCCGAATTCATCCTGCCGCCACTGATCCTCATCGGACTGACAACCCGACTTGCTTCTCTCGCCTTCATCGCCTTTATCGCAGTGATGACTTTCGTCGATATTCAGTTCCACGGAGTGGAAGCAGAGACAATAGGTCAACTGTTTGACAGCGTTCACAATTCAACCATTCTAGACCAACGCCTGCTCTGGTTGATGCCGCTGCTGCTGCTCATCATCAAAGGCCCGGGCCGCTTGTCTGTGGATCATTGGCTTGCCCAAAGGCCAAGGCCTCAAACCGGTTAGCTCCAGCACCTTTCCCCTTGACCTTGAGAGGACAAATCTGTCGTATAGGCGGCAACAGACGTCCCACCTCAAGGATCAATTCATGTATTTTGCCAGCGACAACTGGGCCGGAGCCTCCGAGCCTATTATGAACGCGTTGATGCGCCACAAGGATGGTTACGAGCCCGCCTATGGCGATGGCCCCATCTGCGAATCCATCGAGCAGCGTTTTCAGGAAATTTTCGAAACAGACTGTTCGGTCTTTGTTGTAGGTACGGGTACTGCCGCGAACGCATTGGCGCTTTCCGCCCTCACAGGCCCGGCCGGAACAGTCTTCTGCCACAAGGAAGCCCACATCCGTGTTGATGAATGCGGCGCACCGGAATTCCTCACCTCAGGCGCCCGCATGTGGGGACTGGATGGCAAGCATGGCAAACTGAGCAAAGAAGCGTTGCAAATCGGCTTTCAGGAAGTCCCCCATGGCGTGGTGCATCATGGTCAACCAAGCGCGATTTCCCTCACTCAAGCCACAGAGATTGGCACGCTTTATAGCGTCGAGGAAATCACCCAGCTCTCCGCACAGGCCAAGGATAACGGCCTTGCCGTGCATATGGATGGCGCCCGCTTTGCCAATGCCCTCGTTACTCTGGGTGTAACCCCTGCAGAGATGACATGGAAAGCCGGTGTCGACGTGCTCTCCTTTGGCGCCACCAAGAATGGCGCATGGTGCGCGGAAGCCGTGGTCTTCTTCAATAAAGACTATGCCAAGGATTTCATCTATCGCCGCAAACGCGCCGGCCAGCTCTTCTCGAAAATGCGCTTTGCAGCCGCCCAGTTTGAAGGGTATTTCGAAAATGACCATTGGCTGGACAATGCCCACCATTCCAACGCCATGGCAGCAAGGCTGGTCAAAGGACTTGAGGCTATGGATCACACCCGCGTCGCCTGGCCGAGCGGATCCAATGAAGTCTTTGCCATCGTTCCCAAACAGGCCGCTCAGAAAGCAACGGCTGCGGGTGCTGTTTTCTATGATTGGCCAAGCTTCGGCCTTGATCCGGAAGAATGCCCGGGCGAGGATGAAGTCCTGTTGCGCCTGGTCAGCTCTTTCTCGACCACAACAGAAGAAGTCGACCAGTTCCTTGACTGCCTGAAATAAGCAGGGCTCAGATTAGCCAGCAAAAAGCCAAAATCAAAAAAGCGCTCGACCGGATGGAAGAGCGCTTTTTCTGTGAGAGTGACTGCCGGAAGCGGCATGAAATTGGGCTCCTTCCGACAATCGATCTTGAGACGAAGAAGCGTGGGCGGCCCAATTAAGGGCCACCGGTCGCGCCCGACCTTTAGAAGCCGGGTGACATTCTGTCGGAAATTAGTGCTTGGAGCCTTCAATGACTGTTGGGTCATTATCGCTATCAGACGAGCGAATCTCGATCTGGCGCGGTTTCATGGCTTCAGGGATTTCACGTTTGAGGTCGATGTGAAGCAGACCATGCTCCATACTTGCCCCTTCAACCTGCATATAGTCGGCGAGCTGGAACTGACGTTCAAAGGCACGCGAGGCAATGCCACGGTGCAGATAGTCCTTTTCCTTCTCGTCTTCCTCGATAACTTTCTCACCGGTTACCTTGAGCGCATTCTCTTTCACTTCAATGGAAAGATCCTTCTCGGAGAAACCGGCAACAGCCATCGAAATACGATAGGAATTCTCAGCCAGACGTTCGATGTTGTAAGGTGGATAGGATGGAGTGCTACTGTCCGGGCCAGTTACGGTGTCCAGCATGGAGAAGAGCTTGTCAAAGCCAACAGTAGAGCGATAGAGCGGAGTAAGATCGTAGTGACGCATAATAAAGTCCTCCTTTGAGCGACAAAAATTGCGTTATTTCGCTACTCCTTCCCCCTTCTCAAGGCGGGAAGGAAATGAAGCCGGAGCCGTTTTGGCCTCCGACACTATTCGATATGGAAATGCCTCAAATGCATTTCAAGACCCCCATAAAATTTTTTGAAAATGGCAGGATTGTACCGATTAAGCCCCCCTGCCTCAAAGCTGCCATGTTGCTGAATTCGACATGAACAGGCCTTTCCGAATGGGTTCAGGAAGCCTTTGCTACCTTGTTTTCATAACAACGACGGCACAGACCGAACCGAACAGAAAAAGGAAAGGCAAGACAATGAAACTGACAGCAATCGCACTTCCCATCATGATCGCATTCACCGTTTGCCAACCAGCACAGGCGCGCGACTATTCCCATGACTCAAGCCGCTTCTACCGGATTTATGGGTCGGGCCAGATCGTAACGCACCACAATGATCGCCCTCAGGTCCGTAAGGCTCACAAGCCCAAAGAAACGAAGAAGGTCATCCGCAACAAAACCGTCGAGCGGAAAGTCATCCGCAACGCCAATGGCAAAAAAACCATCGTCAAGAAAACCACCGTCAACCGGAAAGTCATCAAGAAGAAAGTCGTTCATGCACCGAAGGTTCAAAAGACCTATTCGCGCCATGACATCAAGTTGATCGCACAACGCAATGGCTATCGCGATATCAGTGACTACTCCCTGCGCGGCAATGTCGCTTCAATGAAAGCCAGCGACAGACATGGTCGTCCGTATCTTCTGGAAATCAGCGCCCGCACTGGACAATTCATCAAGCAGGCCCGTCTGGCATCCGAAAGGCCGCACCACAATTGGAGTGACTACCGCCACGATTCCTATCGCGACCCGCGCGGCTATAGCAGCCACTACACACGCCCAAGCGATGATGTGAACTACTCCTTTATTCTGCGTCTCAATTCCTTTCTGAACCAGGGGCAAGCCTACTGGGCTTTCTAAGCACTCCGTCCTCAATTTTCGGCCCCACTCCTGTGGGGCCGATTGGCATGCGCTGCGCCATTCTCCCTCCTTAATGTGTTTAGCCCTACGGTTATGCGTGAAAAACCCGAGCAATGGGCATTTTCCCCTCCCATCGAGATCACTTTTCGTTAAACTGCATGTCAAAAGGGCTATCAAAGGCGTCTGGGGCAGATATGCAGCTGAATAATCTCGACAAATTTCCCGAGCTGGCAGATGGCGTCTGCCATGAAATGGTCTGCTGGGATCAACACAAAGTGCGCGTTGCCCGCTGGCCATCGCTGTCGCCCGATCCAAAAGGCACGATTTGCCTGCTGCACGGCCGGTCCGAATTCATCGAAAAATATTATGAAGTCATCACCGAGTTACGCCAACGCGGCTTTGCCGTTGCCACCATGGATTGGCGCGGACAAGGCTTATCAGACCGCCTGACCCGCAATGGTGTGAAAGGACATGTTCGCCGCTTTTCCGATTATGGCAAGGATCTCGAACAGTTCATCGAAGAAGTCATCCTGCCGGACTGTCCTCCGCCCTGCTTTGCCCTCACCCACTCCATGGGTGGGCTCATCCTGCTTTCCAATTTGCCCGATCTCAGGATCAAGATTGATCGCGCTGTACTCTGCGCTCCTCTAATTCAACTCTCCACAGAGGGGCACAGCCTGTTGGGGATCAAGCCTCAACAGGCCACCATCCGAAGATTGGCAGGATTTCTGCGTTATTTGGGGTTTGGCGAAAGCTATGTGCCCGGCGCCAGCCGGTCGCCCTTTGACCGAGGAGGCTTTTACACCAATCAGCTCACTTCAGACGGCCCTCGCTATGACAGGAACCGTCAGTTTCTCATCGATTGCCCCGCGCTGGGGATCGGCGGACCGACAGTTCTATGGACCCATGAAGTCTGCAAGGCGATGGACAGCCTGCAATCGAGCGATTTCCAATCTTCTATTCACACCCCAGTGCTCATCGTCACGGCAAGCAACGACAGCGTGGTCAACTCGGCCGCAGCCGAACTGTTTGCCAAGACCACTCGGGCAGCAGGCGCCATTTCCATTACCGGCAGCAAGCATGAAATCATGATGGAGCGCGAGATCATTCGCGAACAATTCTGGGCAGCCTTTGACCGCTTTATTCCCGGCGAGAACACGCTCAGGCAGGAAAGCGCCTGAGCGATAGAATACGCTCAGAAAAGCATCTCTAAAAAAAGCCTGATGGCTGTCTCAGCTTTGATTTGCAAGAAGATCAAGCACCGACTGATGCAGATCAGGGTCCCCTGTAGCAACCACCTGTCCGCCATCAAAGGCCGAGCCACCCTGCCAGTTTGTGACCACACCACCGGCTCCTTCAATCAGCGGAATAAGCGGTGCAATATCAACCGGCTTCAGGGCCGCTTCGATCACCAGATCCACCATGCCAATGGCCAGCATGCAATAGGCGTAGCAATCAACGCCATAGCGCGACAGGCGCACTGCATCCTCAACCCGCTGAAAGGCCTTGAGCTCATCGGGAGCAAAAATATCTAGTGCGGTGGTGAACAAAGTCGCCTCACTCATCGCCTTGCAAACACGTGTCTTCACCGACCTCTGTCCATCCGGTCCTTGATAAAAGGCATTCTTGCCATCGCCGAAAAAACGTTCCTTGGTGAAAGGCTGGCTCATCATGCCAAGGCTCTGACCTCCTGAATGCCGATAGCCGATCAACGTGCCCCAGGTTGGCAAACCGGAGATGAAGGCGCGCGTTCCGTCAATTGGATCAAGAACCCATAGCCCATCGGCATCAAGATCCTTGCCCTCGAATTCTTCCCCCAGAATGCCATGGCTTGGAAACTGCTCCTGAATAAGCCCGCGCAGTTTCAGCTCGGCTTGCTTGTCCGCATCGGTCACCGGATCAAAGCCACCATCGAGTTTGTTTTCAATCTCGATCGCCTTGCGGAAAAGCGGCATAACCGTATCTCCGGCCAGGTCAGCGAGTTGGTGCAGAAAATCAAAATCGGGGGCGCGTTCAATACTCATAATGAAAGTTCCAATTTGCTAAAGGTCCAAAGGCTCAAGGCAAAAAGTGCAAGCACAGAGCATGTCGCCCTCCTTGATCGAGGATCAAAATAAAGACAAGCAAGACCATATCGAGTGGCCTTGGTATGTATGGAAATGACTCTTACCCAATGAGACGCAGAGGAGCAATCACAGATCAGACAAAGGGAACGAAAGCACAGCAATCAATGCACAAAACAGGCCTAATGCTTACCACCCCATGCAAAATTATCGATGCGATATTTGGGAGCATTCTCTGAGGCCGCCAATTGATCTTCCCCATTCGCTCCGGATGAAAAAGACAAGGTAAAGACACTCGGATTGATCAAATCTTCAGACTCAAGCGGCGGCTTTCGCAGAGCATAAATATCGCGCCGCGCGCCCAAGCCTTCCCGCAAGGCGGTCTCATCAGCCTTGGCAAGCGTCTTGGGTAACACATCCTCATCAACCGACTGGGACAATACGCGGATAACCAGCTTCTCGACATAGAATGCCAGCTTCCGCCGCCCGGCCTTGTTGAAGCGAATGGCATTCTTCAAGCGCAACCGGACATCCTGTCCCGACAAATCCGGACCACGGAAAGAGAAGTTCCCTTCCTCATCGGAAAAAGCATCCCAGATATCGATGAATTCTTCATCCCGCTCGGTCAGGCGGCTGGAAACAAGATCGTTGAGGTAGCGCATGTCAGAGGCAAGCGGCTCACTCCCCACAGGCGGCAACCCGACCCAGAAGACCGGCTTGTCCTGCTTGGCAAAAGCCAAGCGCACCCGGTCGATCTCGCGCTGATAGGCACGAGCCCATTCATCGGTACGGAATTCATAGGCCGGCGTGATTTCATTGCCCTCGGCATCTTTGCGCGCAGGCATCTCACGGCGATCATTGAGCCCTACCATCACAACAGCGAAGTTGAAGGGATGGGCTGCAAAATAATCCTCGGCATCGCTCAAGGGGTTGTTTTTAGCCCGATAGATCAGCCCGCTATTGGGCTTGGAATGGATCTCAACCCTGACATCGGGCGCTTTGGCAAAAGCATCCTGAAGCCCCCATCCAATATCCTGCGAGAATTCATCGCCGAACACCGCGATTACAGATGCATCAGGATCCTTTTCAACGGTCTTGATCACGGGGGCAACCGGCCCTCTTTGCGCTGGCTTGCTGTCGTCTTTATCGGTCTTCTTTTCCTTTTTGGGCGTGCGGCGCTTGAAGAGAAATTCAAAGAAACCCAACGCCACATCATAGCGGCCATCATCGGGGATGGCCCGCTGCTGAGTTACAGGATTGCCATCCATGGCGGAGCCAGAAAGAGACGGAGCAGCCAAAACCACCCCTGCAGAAAGAAGCGGAAGCAGCAGTGAGACAGCCGTCACAAGGCAAATCACCCCACGCGACAAGGCAAAACCGGATTGTCCCCTCTTCAAGCCCATTGGCCCGTCTCCAAACTTGCCATCACCATAAAACCGAAATTATCAGCTCTTGCGCAGAGCTTCCAAAAGATCGCCGCTGGCAAACCCGTCCGGTACATGACCATTGCGTTTTTGCCAATGACGGATAGCGGCACGAGACTTGGAGCCCAGCCGCCCGTCGACGCCACCTGTATCATATCCAAGGCGGTTCAGAATAGTCTGAAGCTCCTTTCGCTCAGTTGTTGTGAGCATCCGGTCAGAACGGGGCCATTCATGCTCAAAGCCACGCCCGCCGCGAATACGGTCTGCCAAATGACCAACGGCCAAGGCATAGGATGTGGCATTGTTATAGCGCTTGATAACCGAGAAATTTTTCAAAATAAGGAAGGCCGGTCCGCGATAACCAGCTGGCATGATTAGCTGAGCCTGATCACTTGGCCGCGGGAAAGCCCGCCCATGCACACGCTTTGCTCCCATTTTCTGCCAGTCGGCAAGCGTCTTTGTTGTTTTGCCATCCGCCAGTTCAAACTGGAAATTGCTGGGTAAAGACACCTCATAGCCCCAGGTTTTGCCGGTTTCCCATCCAGCTTCCTTCAACAGATTGGCACTGGAAGCCAAAGCGTCCGGAATGGAATTCCAGATATCCCGGTGTCCATCACCATCATAATCAACTGCTTTACTCAGGAAAGTGGTTGGAATGAACTGGGTGTGCCCCATGGCACCAGCCCAAGAGCCAACCATTTCGGAAGGCGCGACATCACCGCTCTGCAAGATCTTGAGAGCGGCCAGCAGCTGTGTTTGCCCAAACTTGGAGCGCTGCGGGTCCGCATAGGCCAACATTGCGAGCGACTGGATGGTGGGCTTGATCAACGCCTTGTTGCTAAAAATGGACCCGTAAGCGGTTTCCATGCCCCAGATCGCCAACAGAACATACCGATCCACTCCAAAGGAATTTTCCAGTCGGCCCAGCAGAGACGCATATTTGCTCCGCATCTTCTGGCCGTTCTTGATGCGCAGGTCGCTGACCGCGCCATCCAGATAGGACCAGATGGGTTTGACAAATTCTGGCTGGTTGGTCGCCCGTTTGATCACGGAGCTATCGAACTGGGCACCAGCAAAGGCAGCATTGTATGTTTTTGCCGTGATACCGGCCGATTGAGCCGTCGGCCAAAAATTCCGTATCCAATTTTGGAACCCTTGCGCCGTTTGCGCGTTTGACTCTGTAGAGAGAAGTGCAAACAGCAGAAAGCCTGTGGAAATTAATCCCCGAACGGAGGTGAACCCAAAAAGACTTGTCCAAATTCGTATAGGCATAAACAATCCCTGTTATCGCAAACATTGCAGCAGTGTGAATCACTATGCTGCCAAATTATGGCCAAGATAGTAACAGTTCACCATCCAATTTAATTCTCCACATTTGCATAATTTGTGTTTTTCTGGTTTGAATGAACGCGCACTTTTCTTGAAACGTAGCAATTTTTGAAGAACAAAATCACTTATCGGAGCAAAATCAAATGGTACAGCCAATCCGCAAAGCCGTATTCCCTGTAGCAGGTCTTGGAACGCGCTTCCTTCCAGCGACCAAAGCCCTGCCCAAGGAAATGCTTACGATTGTCGACCGACCAGTTATTCAATATGTCGTTGACGAAGCCAGGGCTGCGGGTGTCGAACAATTCATTTTCGTTACCGGTAGAAACAAGGCAGTCATCGAGGACCATTTCGACGTACAGGTAGAGCTGGAAGACACGCTCAAACAGCGCGGCAAATATGACGTGCTCAAAAGCCTGCGCAAAGACCTGCCAAAAGCAGGCCATACCATGTTTACCCGTCAGCAGCAGCCGCTGGGCCTTGGGCACGCCGTTTTGTGCGCCAAAGAGCTTGTTGGCCATGAACCATTCGCGCTGCTTCTTCCAGATATGATCATGAAGTCGCCCAAGGGCTGCCTCGCCCAGATGATGGACGTCTACAACAAACGCGCAGGCAACATCGTTGCACTTGAAGAAGTGCCGATGGAAATGACCTTCAAATATGGTGTCATTCAGCCGGGCGAGAAATTTGAAGACAGCGTAGAGATCAACGGCATGGTCGAAAAACCGGAGCCGGGCACTGCGCCTTCCAACCTTATCCTCTCCGGTCGTTATATCCTGCAGCCGGAAATCTTTGAGTATCTCAAGGATCAGCAACCGGGCAGCGGCAACGAAATCCAGCTGACCGACGCCATGATCAGCCTCAACAACGATCAGTCCTTCACCGGCATGATCTATGATGGCGAAACCTATGACTGCGGGTCCAAATCAGGCTTCCTGATGGCCAACGTGTCTTATGGCATGGAACGCGATGACATTGCGCCGAACGTGGCCAGCACAATTCGCTCCATCATCGAAAAATATGACACGGAGAATGGCCACAAATAAGAGGTCGATACTCTTTTAAAAACAACAAAAGCGGGCCATATGGTCCGCTTTTTTCATATCTGGATGATAGGGAAATCACAAAGCCGCAAGCCGGGCCATCCATCCCGGTCGCAAAACCTGCCCCAAGGCAGCCTAGGGCCCGCTATTCTACAAGAGTGATGATATTGCCTGAGGGATCGATCAGATGCACCAGCGATCCACCCCAGAATTGTCTTTCCGGCGGCGCGACGAAGGGAACCCCACGCGCTTTGAGCGTCTGATACAAAGTCGGCAGATCATCGACAGCCAGCGAAAGTCCGGTGAAACGGCCGATCAAGGATGCTTGAGGCCCCCGCGCATCTTCTTCCTCGATGATGACCAGCATACCCGGTTCAAAACCAACGGCGCCCTGCTCGAAGCGGTCCCACACCATGGGCCACTTGAGCGAATTTGCATAAAAATCGCGTGCGACTGCAAGATCTCTAACGAAAATCCGGAATGCGGTTACATGCATTGACTGGCCCCCATACTGACTGTCGGATTTTTAAACACCGACATTGGAAATCCATAGCAGGCAAAACAGTTGTAATCAACTCGGTGCCTACCAATTTTACCCGAACATCGAAGCACATCAAAGCTTTGTTTTTACAAGTCGTCTTGCGTGAAGGTGGTATCGAACCGAGAATACAACGAATTTCCAAGGACCGGACACTACAAATATTAGAATTGAAAATAAATGGGACAAAAAGAAAAAGGTGACCGAATGAAGCGGTCACCCTTTATTTACTTGCGGGTCAAGAGCATCAAGCAATCACCAATGAACTCAAACCGGTTTACGCGCCTTTCAATCTAGTATCAGACCCGTTTTTGGCCAGCTATTGGCAATTTTGAGGGCTTCATCTGTGCTCAATTGCCTATAACGCTTGAGAACAGCGATACATTGATTGGCAGAAAGGCACAACATCCACGGACCACATTCCAATATGTCGCGCACCAGTTCGTCCGAGAAGGATTGCAAGCGGAACAGGCTCAGCACCTGATCCCACTCCAGACATGCCATCATGCGCGCGATGATCTGATGGGGGAAGCCGGTCATCTTGGCGATACCGCAAACCAGATCGGCAAATTGATCATTGCAGGCAAACTGCCGCAACACGCCATTGCCCAAAAAGCCTTGCGCATAGAGTTTGTCAATTTTGGTCAAAGAGGAATCGAAGCGGTAACGAGCCAGATAGGAATGGCGCGACAGATTGTAGAAATGCTCGTCCACCATCGGTTCGATGCAGGCCCACACACCGCTAAGATCAACATGCTTTCTGGCTGAAGCCTGCTTGCTCAAAACCGGAGCAGAGCGCTGATTGTCCGAGATCCTGTTGGCCAGTTCCCTAGCGAGAAAACGGTCATTGTCTGCAGCCTGTTTCAGAAGCCGCTGACTATCTTCGGAGAGATCGGCACCGCAGTTGGCGGCCAGTTTAATCATCACGGTTTCACGTCCGGATCTGACAAGCACATCAGTCACAACACTACTGATGCTCTTGCGTGTGGAAATGGACACCATGTGGTCTTCGCTGTTCGCCTCGGTGACTTCAATCAAATCATCGTCCGTCAAAACCGGAGAGTTACGCAACACTGGGTCAGCAACCTTGATGGCATCAAAGGCAAAGCGGCGAATGATATTATGCGGGGCATTTTCTAGATGGCAGATCTTTTGAGCAGCAAAAGAACGCGTATCCTCACAGACGAGATCTGCAAGCCGCTGCATGACCGTGTCATAAGTGGCCAGCTGCTCATCATCGCAATGAGACGCTGTCAGCGAAAACAACGACGCAACATGGCGCATCAATTCGTCGCTCTTACCACTATCGCTCTGACCGCTAAGAACCTTCCAGTCCACAAGTTCGGTTTTTACGTTGGCAGCCTGCATTTTGACAATTCCCGTTCTGATGTGGAATCCCCGTTTGGAAATTCGGTTTCAGGTCAAACTACAGACAAGCGATCTACAAACACCTAAATGGCGAACCAGAATTTGAAGATAAAACACTGAAAAGTATAGTCAAATTCTATTAAAAATTTAAATACAACACTTCAATACATTCAAATTATATAATTTATCAATCATTTCAATGACTAACCTCCACTCCACCACACATTTATCAAAAGTTGCAATGTCTTTGAATGGTCAATTTCTACGAAAAAACAGCCTCTGCAATCTCATGTGGAAGAATGGCAAATGCCCCCAAAAGAAGCCATTGAAATTGGTCTTTGAAACATCAAACGTTAAGAATTCACAAACAAAAAGCCCTGCTCAAAAGAACAGGGCTCTTCGCGATTCTAGATTGTCACACCATGTGTAAAATCAGCGCGTAAACGGCTTGTATTTGACGCGCTTGGGATTGACTGCATCTGGACCAAGACGGCGCACTTTATCCTTCTCGTAATCCTCGAAGTTGCCTTCAAACCATTCAACATGGCTGTCGCCTTCAAAAGCAAGAATATGCGTGGCGAGACGGTCAAGGAACATACGATCATGGCTGATGACCACCGCGCAACCTGCGAAATCCTCAAGGGCATCTTCCAGAGCGGCAAGAGTTTCAGTATCCAGATCGTTGGTCGGCTCATCAAGCAGCAACACGTTGGCGCCCGATTTCAAAACCTTGGCCAAATGCACGCGGTTGCGCTGCCCACCCGAAAGTGAGCCCACTTTCTGTTGCTGGTCGCCCCCTTTGAAGTTGAAGGCGGAGCAATAGGCGCGGCTGTTCATCTCGCGTTTGCCCAGCTTGATGATATCGTCGCCTTCTGAGATTTCTTCCCAGACAGTCTTGTTGGAATCCAACGCATCGCGAGACTGGTCAACATAGCCAAGATGCACAGTCTCACCCAGAGTGATGGAGCCTTCGTCTGGCTTATCATGGCCGGTCAGCATCTTGAACAGGGTGGTTTTACCAACGCCGTTCGGACCGATCACACCAACGATGCCACCCGGTGGCAGTTTGAAATCCAGACCATCGATCAACAAACGCTCGCCGAAGCCCTTTTTGAGCCCTTCGACGTCAATCACCACATCACCAAGACGCTCTCCCGGAGGAACGATGATCTGAGCAGTACCCGGAGCGCGCTCTTCGTTGCGTTTGAGCAATTCGTCATAAGCTCTGATACGGGCCTTCGATTTGGCCTGACGGGCTTTCGGGCTGGCGGCAATCCATTCCTGTTCGCGCGAGAGAGCGCGCTGACGGGCAGCCTCTTCACGCCCTTCCTGAGCCAGACGCTTGGCCTTGGCTTCAAGATAGGCAGTATAGTTGCCTTCATAAGGAATGCCGCGGCCACGGTCGAGTTCGAGAATCCAGCCGGTCACATTGTCAAGGAAGTAACGGTCATGGGTGATGATCAGCACGGCGCCCTTGAATTCACGCAGATGCTTTTCAAGCCAGTTGACCGTTTCAGCGTCCAGATGGTTGGTCGGTTCGTCGAGCAGCAGCAAGTCAGGCTCCGAGAGCAACAGTTTGCAGAGCGCCACACGACGCTTTTCACCACCAGACAGAACTGAAACATCGGCATCCGACGGCGGACAGCGCAATGCGTCCATGGCCATCTCCACCTGAGACTGCAGATCCCACAGATTCTGGCTGTCGATCACATCCTGAAGCTTGGCGCCTTCTTCCGCAGTTTCGTCGGAATAATTCATCATCAGTTCATTGTAGCGATCCAGAATGGCCTGCTTTTCGGCAACCCCTTCCATCACGTTGCCAAGAACATCCTTGCTCTCGTCAAGAACTGGCTCCTGAGGCAGATAGCCAATCTTGGCTCCATCTGCCGCCCAGGCTTCACCAGTGAATTCACTGTCCAGTCCGGCCATGATCCGAAGCACGGTAGATTTACCTGCACCGTTGGGGCCGAGAATACCGATTTTCGCATCAGGGTAGAAAGAAAGATGGACATTGTCCAAAACCTTCTTGCCGCCACCGTAGGTCTTGGAAAGACCATGCATGTGATAAATGAATTGTCGCGCCATATATCGCTACCGTCCGAATAGAGTGTTTGCGTGTAAATTGGCCACCATAGGGACCAAACGCGTGGTTCCAAAGGATTTCCGCCTCACCCGCAATTCAGGAATCATGGAAATTGCACGAGGGAAATCGTGAGTTGCCTCGTTGTAAAGACCTCTGCGCAGCGTTTCAATCCCCATTCTGGAGACTTTTCGCCGCCACGCGCAATGAAACACTTTGTATCTAGCGAGATATATCGAGCTTCTTGCCATCGAGATGAAAGCATCCGCGCCCTTCGGCTTTGCTCAGATAAAGCTGTTCATCAGCTTGCTCGACAATGGCTTCGGCTGACTTGCTCACATCAGAAAGGGCCGCCCCTATGGATACAGAGAAGGTGAGAATGTCTTCACCCAGATCCATCCAGGATTCCTTTATAAGAAGGTCCAGACGATTACCCACAATTTCAAGCCCACGCGGGCTGGCGTTGGACAACAGAATAAGAAATTCATCTCCCCCCATCCGGCAGACGATATCAGAGGGTCTGAGAATGGCAGACATGGTTCTGGCAATGGCCACGATCACACGATCGCCAACGCTGTGACCCCATGTATCATTGATGGACTTGAAATTGTCGATATCAGCCACGATCACGCCATAAGGCTTATATTCCTTGCTCTGAATGGCCTGCAATCGTTCCAGCGAAATATCAGCAAAGCGACGGTTCCCTACGCCGGTCAGAGGATCGGTAACCACCTCCTGCTGCAAGGATTCAAATTCGGAAACCATTGTCAGATGCTGGCTGTTATCTTTAAACACTTCAACAGAACCAGTAATTCGCCCCGCCTCATTGCGTATCGGAAAGGACTTTATATTGACTGGTATCCGATGACCCGCCTTATGATGCATATAGACATTGACTTCACGTGATTGACCATCGCGCATGCAGGCTGCCAATGGGCATCCTTGTAGGCATAAACAATTGCCATCATCGTCAACGTGATTGAGGGTATGGTCAGCGCAACTCTTGCCCAGAACCTCCTCAGCCGTAAAGCCACTAAGCCGTTCAGCTCCCTTGTTCCAAAAGATGACGCGACGCTTGCGGTTGACAAAATAAACACCGTCATTCAACGCATCCAAAATGGATACATAGAATGACTTATCCAGATTTTCCAATATATGTGGCACGAATTTGTCCCGATCAATTCCCAGAACGAGCCCCCCCTTCTGGAAATATTTAAGGTTTCGAACATCAGAATATTTTAATCAGTATCGTTTGGAATTATTTAAATTTGGTAATGCATAGCCAGTTTTATACACGGCAAACGCGAAAATAGTCTGACCTTTCATCTACCAAATACTAAGCACTTTTCTCCGATTCAATAAAGTCGCTGTGATTGACAACTATCTGCCCGATCAACAACACCGGAACAGCAATGAAGCCGCCAATTGGCCCCCACAGCCAGATCCAGCCGACCAGAGAAAGGAAGATCAGAAACGGATTGACCGTCATGATGCGCCCCAGCGCCAGCGGAGTGACAAACTGCGCCTCAAGAAAATTGATAAAGAGATAAACGGCAGCAGGCGCTACGATCATGGAAAACTGGCTATAGAGCGAAAGCCCCACGGCGAGCATAATACAGGCCATAATCGCAGGCCCTATATAGATGATGAAGTTGAGCATGCCCGCCAAAAGCCCCCACAACATGGGCGACGGCACCCCAAGCACCCACATAGCGCCAGAGACCACCACGGCCAACAACAGGTTGATCATGGAAACGCTCAGCATATAGCTGGAGAGGCGGCTCTCCACATCGTCGAACATGGTCGCAAGCTTCTTGCGGCGGGACCCATGCTCTGCCCTTGTCAGAATCGAATAACGCACCTGATGCCGCGTGGCGATAAAGAAAAACAGCCCCGCCAGAAACAGGATAATCTGGGCGGCAAGCGAAGGTGCGAAAAAGGCGACCTGCTTGACGGTGTCACCGCCAGCAACATTGACTGTCATGGAGGCAGGATCCCCACCGGCAATTTCGCTGAATTGATCCTGCAAGTTGGCAAGCGAGGCAAACAGCCCCTTCCAGTTTGCCAGCTCCGCCTGCAAGCGAGACCAGATTACAGGCAACCGGTCCATCCAGTCGGCCAGCGGCACAGCAAAGCCAGTAATGGCCACACCGATAAGCGCAAGAAGCAGCAAGACCGCTGTCATGGCAGAAAACCAGGCAGGCACGCCATAGGCCTCGATGCGATCAACAAGCGGTCCAAATACCAAACCGATGATTACAGCTAAAACAAGTGGCGACAGAATGGACTGAGCAAAATCCAGAGCCACCAAAAGCGTCACAAAGCCCATAAATATCAGGGCACTATATGCGACACGCCGCAACCGCTCCTCTGTTGAGATCCCTGTAACTTCTGCGCGAACAGGTCCGGATTGGGCATTGGCATTGGGAAGCGAATTGGACATAAAATGGCTCTCTGAACATGACTGCTTGTACCCACATTCAACGCCAGAGACCGCACCTTTGTTCCAAAGAAGCGGAGTAGTGTGCGCCCGAAGCACTACGCAAGAGAAAGCTCAGAGTGCGCACCAGTCGATGGGCGCACGGCCGTTTCCCTCAAGAAACCGATTGGCCCGAAGGAAACAGTGAGACCCCAGAAAGGCCTCGAAATCAACGCCCGCCTTGCGTGCGCCCAAGGGGCTCGGATGCGAGGTGCGGATCACCTGATGTCGGCCCTCGTCGATGCCCGCAGCCAGCTTGTGACTATGCTTGCCCCAGGCCAGAAAGACCACAGGATCGGCAGCCCTGTTGACACAGGAAAGAACCGCCGCAGTGAAGGCTTCCCACCCGCGTTTGGCATGAGAGGCGGAAGCCCCTTGTCGCAGTGTCATGGTGCTGTTGAGCATCAAGACGCCTTGTTCAGCCCATGCAGACAAATCTCCATGGCCGGGTGGCACTAGGCCATAATCTTCGGCCAATTCCTTGTAGATATTATTGAGCGAGCGCGGAGGCTTCACCCCACGCGGCACGGAGAAGGAGAGCCCCATGGCATGAGGCACCATGCCCTCAAGACCGGGATAGGGGTCTTGACCGGTGATGACCACTTTCACCTTTTCCAGCGGTGTCTTGCGCAAGGCATTCAGACGCAGCCCACGCTCGGGCAAAATCTGATAAAGCCGTTCTTCCTCTTTCAGCCAGCGTTCAATCTCTGCAAGGCGGGTTTTTTCTGCAGCCAGAACCTCGCGCCACCCTTCGCAGGCTGCCAATTCGTCAAGCAAGCTTTCCATCAGGTCAATTCCCCGCCAGCGCAGCAAAGGCATCCCCCCGCGCCACATAAAGACGTTCCGTATCGGACCATTCAAGCCCGCACGCTTCATAGAAGCCCTGTGCGTTGACATTGTTGGCATCAACCGACAAGCGCACATAGGCATAGCCCTTCGCAAGGCCATGCTGCGCCACCTGCTCAAGCAGCAAGCGTCCCAGCTTGAGGCCACGCGCCTTGGGCGAGACATAAAGATCCTGAACATAAAGCCCCGGCTTACCCGCCCATGTCGAGAAGCTGTCAAAGAACAGGCACATGCCCACCGCGTCCCCCGCAACCTCGGCAATGATCGCCTCAAATCTGGGTCGATCACCAAAGCCATGGATCTCATAATCGGCCACACTGGCCGTGTGCTTGCCAGCCTCATCCAGATATTTGGCCAGATCGGCAACCATCTGATGGATAAGCGCTGCATCCTCCCGCTTTGCAAGACGGAAGGAAACAGACGCACCATTGGTATCGTGCGTGGTGTCAGATGAAGAGGTCATGAGAAGAGCCTTGCAGAATGTCTGATTTTGGCTTGGACCATACAGAGCTTTGCCTCAACAATCAAACACACCTTGCCCTGTCCGATGGTGGCGGTATCTCCAACAGACCCTTCGTCAAAAATTAAATCAATCGATTGATTATATTTTACATCAGTGCTACATTGCGCATCAGACAAGAACAAAATGCGCAACCAATCAGCGACTTCCCATGGCACAAACCCGATCAGACACAACCAAGACATTGCTCATCAGGGCAGCCTTCAAACTCTTTGCAGAAAATGGCTATGAGGGTGCTTCCACGCGCGAAATCGCCGCAGCAGCCCAAACCAATATCGCCTCGATCAACTATCATTTTGGCGGCAAGGCCGGATTGCGGCTGGCATGCGCGGAAACCATTGTCGCCCGCTTCAACCGCTTGCGCCAAGATCCCGAAGCGGTCCAGCTGCCCACTTGTCTCAAAGAGCCTCAGTCCCTGTTCGAGAATGCCCTGCTGCGACAGGCTGTCGTGATCTTGAGCCTTGAAGAGGCGCAGCCAATCATACGGTTCATGTTGCGCGAGGCCCACGAGGAGGGCGAGGTGTTCGAGCATGTCTATGCGCATTTCTTCAATCCCACCTTCTCCATGCTCTACGAGCTTTTCCTGCAAGCAACCGGCAGAGACGATAGCGAGGCTGAGCGAGAGGAACTGAAAGTCGCGATTTTCTCCCAGATCAGCATGCTCGCCTATTTCCGCATCGGCGAACCTGTGATCCTGCGCCACCAAAACTGGTCTTCCTATCAGTCTGACCAGATCGATATCATCCTTCAGGTCTTGCAAACCAACATTCGCAATATCGTTGAAACCTACAGGAGAAAAACATGAGTTTTCTCTGCTCCCTTCCCGTCATCGGCGTTTTGATCGCCGGATGCCTGCCCCCCTCCCCACTGGCGACAGGCTATGTGGAAGGCACCTATATCCAAGTCGCTCCCATAGAGACGGCCAGGATCATCGAAATCCCCGTCAATCGGGGAGATCATGTCGCGCCCGACCAGATCGTCGCGCGTCTTGAAAAGCAGGATGCCGCCATAGCGGTAGACAATGCCGAGGCCGCCCTGTCGCAGGCCAAAAGCACGCTGGCCAATCTGGAGCAAGGCGCACGGCCGGAGAAGATCGCGGCCCTTCAGTCCTCTCTGGAAGCCGCCGAATTAAGCGCACGGCAAGCAGAACGTGACATGACGCGCCAGCGCACCCTGCTTGAAAAGGGGTCCGTTGCCCAAAGCGTCTATGACACCGCCCGCACAGCCTATGACGTGGCCAAGGCACAGGCCGAGGAAATCCGTTCCAATCTGGCCTATACCAGCCTGCCAGCCCGAGAGAATGAAATCGCAGCAGCCAAGGCTGCGGTAGAACAGGCCGAGGCCGCGCTCAAATCTGCGCAATGGAAAGAGGAACAACGCACTCTTATGGCATCCGTCACCGGTGTGGTGACGGACATCATCCACGAAGCAGGCGAAATGGCCGGCCCTCAGGTGCCCATTCTAGAAATTCTGCCCGATGATGGCATCAAGCTGAAACTCTACATTCCCGAGGAAAGCCTCGCCAGCATCCAGATGGGCAGCAAACTGACCATCACCTGCGATTCCTGCGGCGATGATCTTAGCGCTACCGTAAGCTACATTTCAGACGGGCCAGAATTTACCCCACCGGTGATCTATTCCCTCGAAAACCGGCAGAAACTCGTCTATCTCATCGAAGCAAAAGCCAGCAAGGGATCAAAACTCAATCCCGGTCAAATCGTCTCTGCATGGCTGACAGATGCAGGGAGCGGAGGCAACAGATGAAGGCGATCGACGTCCGCAATCTGGTCAAACGCTTTGGCGACAAGACGGTGGTCGACAATGTCACCCTGTCAGTTGAGGAAGGCGAGATTTCCGGCTTCCTCGGCCCCAACGGGTCAGGCAAAACGACCACTATCCGCGTCATGTGTGGCCTGCTCACCCCCGATGCAGGCGAAGGCTCTGTGCTGGGGTATGATCTGCATGCCGATCAACTCAAGATCAAGCGGCAGGTGGGCTATATGACACAGAAATTCTCCTTCTATACCGATCTGACGATCGAGGAGAATCTCTTCTTTGTTGCCCGTCTCTACGGCCTGTCGCCCGCCCGTACCTACGTGCGTGACACACTGGACAAGCTCGGCCTCACCTCTCGGCGCCATCAATTGGCGGGCCTGCTTTCAGGCGGCTGGAAGCAGCGACTGGCGCTCGCCGCCTGCATCATGCACAAACCGAAGCTGCTGCTGCTCGATGAGCCTACCGCGGGAGTGGACCCCAAGGCGCGACGGGAATTCTGGGATGAAATCCACGATCTCGCAGCCGGAGGCATGACTGTCATGGTCTCTACCCACTATATGGACGAAGCCGAACGCTGCCACCGTATCAACTATATCGCCTATGGCAAATTGCTCACCTCAGGCACCGTTGATGAGGTTGTCGCCCAGGCGGGCCTTCACACCTTCATTCTCTCGGGCAAAGGCGCTCAATCGGCCTCGCGCATGTTACAGGCCGAAAACGGGGTCGACCAGATCGCACCCTTCGGTAATAGCCTGCATGTGGTGGGCAAGAACAAGGCCCTGCTGGAAACCGCGGTCAACAAGGCGAGCCATCAGTTTGACGTCCGTTGCGAGCCCGGCCAGACCACCCTTGAGGATGTTTTCATCCAATATATGAGTGGCTCCACAGACAACATGGCCGAGCCGGAACTGGAGGGAAAGTGATATGAACCATCTCTTCTCCTTCTCCCGCCTCTTTGCCCTGCTCGCCAAGGAAATGACCCAGATGATGCGCGACCGCATCACCTTCGGCATGATGATTGGCATTCCTCTTGTACAATTGGCCCTGTTCGGCTTTGCCATCAACACCGACCCCAAACAATTGCCAGCGGCGCTGGTGACGACATCGCAGGACCAGTTTACCCGCGCCATCGTTTCTGCGCTTGAGGTCACAAATTACTACCGCTTCGACTATGTCGGCATTTCAGCTAAAGATGCCGACGAGCTGATGCTGGAAGGCAAGGTCTCCTTCATTGTCACCATTCCGGCAGACCTCTCAAAGCGGGTGCTGCGTGGCGATGAACCGCAAATTCTCATAGAGGCCGATGCGTCGGACCCTTCTGCGTCATCTGGCGCCGTGTCCACGCTTTCGACCGTTGCCAAGCAGGCCCTCACCCGCGAGTTGGGCACCCAGAGCCAGCAAGACAGCCAGCTGGATATCGTCGTCCATCGGCGCTACAACCCCGAAGGCATTTCACAATATAACATCGTCCCCGGTCTACTCGGCGTTATCCTGCAGCTGGTCATGGTGATGATGACCGCCATGGCCCTCACCCGCGAAGTGGAACGCGGCACGATGGAAAATCTGCTTGCCATGCCCGCCACTCCCTTCGAGATCATGCTAGGCAAGATATTGCCTTATCTCGGCGTTGGTGCCGTGCAGGTCATTGTTATTCTGGTTGCGGCCAAGATGGTCTTCCATGTACCCTTTGTGGGCTCTCTGGCGCTGCTGATCAGCGGCATTCTGGTTTTTATCTCGTCGCTTGTGCTGATCGGCTATTTCATCTCCACCGTTGCAGGCAGCCAGATGCAGGCCATGCAGATGAGTTTCTTCTTCTTCCTGCCCTCCCTGATGCTGTCGGGCTTCATGTTCCCCTTCAAGGGCATGCCTCATTGGGCCCAGATGATTGGCGAAATTTTCCCGCTCACCCATTTCTTGCGCCTTGTGCGCGGGGTGATGCTCAAGGGGGCCGATCTGGAGGCGATGCGGTCCCCCATGCTGGCCCTCATGGGCTTTACCATCCTTCTCGTCATTCTCTCCCTTGCCCGTTTCCGCAAGACGCTGGATTGATGCAGGAGCTGATCTCAGGATTGAATCTAGGATTTGCATGGGCAAAAGAGTCAGCAAGAAGCGAAGAAATGATGTATGATAACCGGAGCGCGAACAGGTTGAGATACAAACCGCCCCTGATGCGGCACGCTCAATAAGGCTCCCCTACCCGACCCCTCAGTGAGGCAACTCAGATGCAGGACAATTCAGGCAAGCCTTTCGCCTTCAGAACAAAGGGCCTCACCAAGGTTTATGGCGAAGGCAATGCAGCGGTTCACGCCCTGCGCGGTGTGGATCTGGAAATCCCTGCAGGCGAGATCGTGGTTTTGCTTGGCCCCTCGGGCAGTGGCAAATCCACCTTGCTCAACATCATCGGCGGACTGGATAGCGCCACCGATGGCGACGTCTATTTTCAGGATCTCTGCCTGTCCGATCTGCCTGACGACAAGCTGACCCTCTATCGCCGCGATCATGTGGGCTTTGTTTTCCAGTTCTACAATCTGATGCCAAGCCTGACGGCCCACGAGAATGTCGAGCTGGTCACCGAGATTGCCGATGATCCATTGGAGCCGGAAGAAGCCTTGGCGCTGGTTGGCCTTGCCGAGCGCGCCGATCATTTCCCTGCCCAACTCTCGGGCGGCGAACAGCAACGCGTTGCCATCGCACGCGCCATTGCCAAGCAACCCACCGTTCTCTTTTGTGATGAGCCCACCGGCGCGCTCGATAGCAAGACCGGTAAGGTGGTGCTCAAGGTGCTCAAGGATATCAACAAGAAGCTGGGCGCAACGGTGCTCATCGTCACCCATGCAGCCAACACCGCTGCCATGGCTGACCGCGTCATTCATTTCGCCGATGGTCACATCAGGGAAGTGGTGGAGAATGACGCAAAGCGCGACCCTGAAGACATCGAGTGGTAGGAGAGGCATCCCATGTCACCACTTGACCAAAAGCTGGCACGTGATCTCTGGCGCATCAAGGGGCAGGCCATTGCCATTGCCATGGTGATCGCCACCGGCGTCACGTTGCTGGTGATGATGGCCGGTGTCATCAACTCGCTGGAAGAAACCCGACGGGTCTATTATGAGCGCCACCGTCTCGGGGATGTCTTCGCCCCAGTCAAGCGCGCCCCTTCCCATATCATCCGCAAACTGGCAGCCTTACCCGGCGTTTCCGCAGCCGAGGGGCGTATCACCGGTTCGGCATTGATCAGCCTGCCGAGCCTTGATCTGCCATTACGTGCCATCGCCATCTCCCTGCCAGACAGTGGAGAACCACGCCTTAATGCCATTCATCTTACCGACGGGCGTCGGATGGATGCCAAGGATGCCGACGAAATCGTTCTGCTCAACAGTTTTGCCCATGCGCACAATCTCAAACCGGGTGATACTCTGTCGGCCACGATGAACGGCGCCAAACGCACATTGACCATCGTCGGCCTCGCCCAGTCGCCGGAATATCTCTACAGCGTCGCACCGGGGGAAATGATCTCTGATGACAGCCGCTTCGGTGTCATCTGGATGAGCCGCACCGCCCTTGCCGCCGCCTTCGACATGCAAGGGGCCTTCAACGAAGCCATTCTCTCCACCGGCCGCAGCAACAATCTGCAGGCAACGCTAGATCGCGTCGACAACATTCTCTCGCCCTATGGTGGGCTTGGTTCCTATGGCCTCAAGGACCTTACGTCCAACCGCTTTGTCACCGAAGAAATCGAAGGCATGCGCTCTTCGTCTCGTGTTGTGCCGCCGTTATTTCTGGCCGTTGCGGCCTTCCTGCTCAACATCGTCATTTCCCGCATGGTGGAAGCAGAACGCGAACAGATCGGCCTCATCAAGGCCTTCGGTTACACCAACAGGGAAGTGGGCCTGCATTATTTCAAGTTTGTGCTGGTCATCGCCATCGGCGGCGCCATACTCGGCTGTATCGGCGGCATAGCCCTTGGGCGAGCCATGATGCCGCTTTACCTCACCTATTACAAATTCCCCATGCTGGTCTTCCGGCTTGACCCGGCCTCTTTTGCCACGGCGATCCTCACGTCCATTGCGGCAGCCTCTGCCGGTGGCCTTCTGGTGTTGCGCAAGGTCTTTGCCCTCACGCCAGCGGTTGCCATGCGCCCGCCAGCGCCGCCGGATTATTCCAAAACCAATCGCTTCGGCAAACGCCTCAACCGTCTGCTCGATCAACCCAGCCGCATGGTGCTAAGGCGCATCACCCGCCAACCGGGACGGATGATCGGCTCTCTTATGGGCATCGCCTGCGGCATGGCGCTTTCAGTTTCAATGATCTCCATGTTGGCAGGCTTTGACCATACCATTGATCTCACCTACACGGTGATGGACCGATCCGATGTGACCGTAACCTTCACCCATCCCTTGGGGGCAAAAACCATCCACGAACTGGAAAGCATCCCCGGCATCATTGCAACAGAGCCTGAGCGCGGCATCGCCGTCGTCTTTCACAATGGCGTGGAAAGCTATCGCGGCGCCATCACCGGACTTGTACCCCACCCGCGCCTGAAACGGGCGCTCGATGAAAAGAGCGCGCCCATTACCCTGCCCGAGCGCGGCATCATTCTATCGCGCTCTCTGGCGACAGAACTGGATATCCAACCAGGGGAGATCCTCAATATCGATGTGCTGGAAGGCGCCCGCCCCAGCTTGCGCGTTCCGGTGAGCGGCGTGGCAGAGAGCCTGCTGGGCTCTCCTGCCTATATGCAGATGGATACGCTGACCAGACTGTTGGGCGAACCGGGACGCATTTCCGCCGTTTATCTACGCATTGACAAAAACAGAGCCAGCGCCATCTTCAAGGCGCTCAAGAGCCGCCCCTTTGTGGCTGGCGTCAGCATGAAATCAGACGCCCGCGCCGCCTTCCAGAAAATGATGGACACCGGCGCAGGCTCCATGCGCTACATCATGCTGATCATCGCGGCAGTCATCACCTTCGGCATCGTCTATAACGCCGCTCGCATCGCTTTTGCCGAACGCCAGCGCGACCTTGCCAGCCTCAGGGTGATGGGCTTTACCCGATCGGAAGTCTCTTTCGTTCTGTTGGGGGAACTGGCCGTCATAACATTGGCCGCCCTGCCAATCGGCTCCATTCTGGGCTATTATTTCACCATGGTGATTGCCAAGGGGTTCAGTACGGATCTTTACCAGATCCCGATCCTTTTCATCCCCGAAAGCTACGGCAGAGCGGCGCTTGCCGTCCTTGCTGCCTCCGTTTTTTCAGGCTGGATCGTGCGGCGTGATATCGATCGCGCAGATCTCGTCTCCGCCCTAAAGATACGGGAATGAAAATACGGGAGTAGACAAGAGGCAGAAATGAACATCAACACAGCGGCAATTGCAAACCGAAAGGGCTAACAGTCATGGCCAGAAAAAGATCCCGGTCCTATTTCGCCATCACGGCAACGGTTCTCGTCGTGGCTGCTCTGGCCTATGCCTTCTGGCCGCGGCCCACGTCTGTCGATATGGGCGAAGCGAAGATGGGGGCCATGCAGCTCACCGTCAATGAAGAAGGCTTCACCCGCGTTCATGATGCCTATGTGGTATCCAGCCCTGTTGCCGGGCGGCTGCTGCGTGTGGAAGTGGAACCCGGAGACCCTGTGGTCAAGGGAGAGACTGTCATCGCCCAGATGCGCCCCTCCAGCCCAGCCATGCTGGACATCAGAACCCGCGAACAGGCCCGCGCATCTGTAACCGCTGCAGAAGCCACCCTACGGGTAGCAAGGGCCGACCTCAACAAGGCCAAATCCGATCTGGACCTTGCCAGCCAGGAACTGGACCGCACACGCAGGCTTGCCGAAACAGACACAGCCAGCAAGGCCGCACTGGATCGCGCGGAAGCGGAGTATCGCGCAGCCAGCGCAACCAAGGACAATGCCGAAGCAGTGATCGCCGTAAGAGAAGCAGAACTCGACAATGCCCGCGCTCGCCTGATCGGCTTTGAAGAGGATGCCGCAGGCGCATCCAGCGACAACTCCGCCCCTGTCCCCCTGACAGCGCCGACCACCGGAACCGTGTTGCGCGTCATCCAGAAGAGCGAGACCACGCTCTCTGCGGGCACCGACATCATGGAAATCGGCAATATCGATCATGATCTGGAAGTCGTCGTGGAATTGCTCTCCACCGATGCCGTACAGGTCAGCCCGGGAGACCGCGTCATGATCGCAGATTGGGGTGGCAACAGCGAACTGGAAGGCACCGTGGAGCGGGTCGAGCCATGGGGTTACACCAAATATTCCTCCCTTGGCGTGGAAGAACAGCGCGTCAAGGCGATTATCCGCTTCACCAGCCCCAAAAGCGAACGCGAGAAGCTCGGACATGGCTATCGGGTGGAAGTAAAAATTGTCATCTGGTCCGATGATAATACCCTACTCATTCCATCCAATGCTCTCTTTAGGGATGGCGAGACATGGGCGGTCTTCAGGGTCGTGGACAAAACTGCATATCAAACCCGTGTAAAGGTCGGAAAAGACAATGGCATTTCAGCGCAAATTCTTGATGGTCTAAGCGCAGGAGACCAGATCGTCCTCTATCCTTCCGCAGGCCTTGCAGATGGCGCGAAGGTGGTGCGCAGAATGGTGCAGTAAAGAGGGCCTCAACGCCTCCGAGCAAAACGGCAGCAATCCCGTCACCAAAGGCCCGAAAATGACAGACAAGTCCATCGCCAGTACGCCGACCCGCCCACAGATGACAAAAGACATAGCGGACCTCTACCGCCCTGAGCTGGTGCTCAGCCATGACGGCGCCCCTCTGGATGGCCTCACATCAGCCGCAGACTGGGACCCGATTGGCCCTGCCCTTCACGGCTACGCCCGCACTCTGAAACCCGATTATCGCGTTGATCCGGGCGACATGAGCAAGCCGGATTGCTTTGCCTCCATCCAGCAGGCCATCAGCCACGCCATTTCCGAGGCCAAAAGCAAAGGGCTGACAAAGCGCATCTTTATCAAGATCGCGCCGGGCACCTATAACGAGCTGGTCTATATCCCGGCGCTCGAAATCAACGGGCAGAAGGTGCCGATCACACTCTATGGCAGCGCCGGGGATGCACGCAAAACCATCATCTCGGTGGATATCGATCAGGGCCTTACCGCCGACGCTTACACCATGCGCTTCGGCTCGGCTTTCCTCAACACCGAGGAGAGCATCAGGGCGATGTTCGATGAGGTTTCCGCTCGGGGTGATTTTGACATCGGCACCACCAATTCCTGCGTCATGCGCGTGCGCAACGATGGATTTGAAGCGCTGAATCTCACAATCGAGAACAGCTATAACGAAGACCGCATCACACCGGACATCGTCGACAGAGCAGATGTCACCCGCAACGAAAAAGGCCAGCTGTCTCACGGACAGCATCAGGCGGTTGCCGTGCTCGTGGATGCAGCTGATCGTGTGATGTTTGAGAATGTCCGCCTGCTGGGCGATCAGGATACGCTCTATTTCAAGACCAACGAACCGCGCGTCACCGTCAAATCCTATTATAAAAACTGCACCATCGAGGGCGATGTCGATTTCATCTTTGGCAACAGCACCGCCTTTTTCGACCATTGCGAAATCCGCTCGAAAGGAGCGCGCACCGCGGACAGCTATGTCGCAGCTCCCAGCACCAACATCCATATTCCCTATGGCATCGTCTTCTGGGATTGCAGCTTCACCCATGATGACAGCGAAGCCGCAAGGCATGGACGCTTCTATCTTGGCCGGCAATGGTTCGAGCGTGTGCGCGCAACCCCTTATGGCATCTCCCCCGTTAAGGGCTATCGCTGCACGCTGGGCGAGCTATCCCATTATGAAGAACCCACTGGCACCATAGCGCTCAAGACGTTGGAAGCCGTCGGCAAAGTCGCTGTGCTGCATAGCCGGATTGGCGCGCACATCAATCCTTGCGCCCCATGGACAGACTGGAACGGCGGAGATTTCGATAAAGACGGCACCTATCATCCAGCGCCTTGGGCTCCGCGCTTCCGTCCTGTGCAATATGGCATAGAGGATTTCAACCGCACTCTGTCAGGCTGGCTGGAAGCTGAGGGGCTTTCCTATCCCAACGAGAAAACACCCCTGCCCTTCATTGCCGAATATGGCAACAGCTAGGCGGCAAGTTTCAGCCTCCCCGGCGAGCTTAGTCGCATACCGGGGAAGGCCATATTCGGTTTAGCGCATCAATTGCGACAAGGCCTCAACAGCCTCCGGAATAGGATAATGATGGTTGCCGACAAACAGCCCATGCTGGTCGATATAATCGGCATTCTTCAAATCCTGATGGATCGAATAATCAAAATACTGCATCACTTCGTTTCTGGCGAAATTGCCCGCGACGATAGGACGGCATTCAAATCCGGCTGCAACGAGCGCCTTGACCAGATCCGCACGTGCAACCTCCACCTCAGGGCGTATCACCAACGAGAAACCAAACCAGCTGGCAGCTCCGATTTCCTTCTGAATCATGAAGACCGGATGGTCAGATAGCTGCGCTTGCACCAGCGCCGCATTCGCCCGTCGCCCTTCAATGAGAGCAGGCAGTTTTTCCAACTGCTCGATCCCCAGAGCGCCAGACATTTCAAGCGGGCGCAAATTGTAGCCAGGCAGGACAAACCGGAAGCTTTCCTCGAAGGGATCGTCTGATTTCTCGCCCGTCACCTGATTGAACTTGGGCAGATTCCGCGTCCAGCCATGGGCTCGCAACACAAGCATGACATGGTAGAGCTCTTCATCATCGGTCACCACCACGCCACCTTCCATGGTAGAGATATGGTGCGAGAAGAAACAGGAGAAGGAGCCCATCACACCGAAGGTACCCGCCTGTTTGCCACCGAACGTTGCGCCCATCGATTCACAATTATCCTCGATGACGACGATTTCCCGTTCGCCAATGATCCGCTTGATCTCGTCAAAATCATTGGGGTTGCCAAGCAGGTTGACCACCATGATCGCACGGGTCTTGTCGCTGATGGCCGCTTCCAGCGCCTCAAGATCATAATTGAGGGTTTCCAGATCGATATCGACAAACTTGAGATGCAGCCCATATTGATTGAGCGGATAATAGGTCGTTGACCAACTCACGGCGGGCACAATGATTTCGTCGCCGCGGGAGAGCTTGTATTGAGGATTTTTGGTAAAGGCCAGAGCGGCGGTCATCAACAGATTGGCCGAAGAGCCCGAATTGACCATGACGGCATATTTCGAGCCGAAATAGTCCGCAAACCGTTGCTCAAAGTCAGCAACTTCATTGCCCATGGAATAACGATCTGACGCAACAACGCGCTGAATGGCATCCAGCTCTTTCTGATCCCAGGAAGAGGTGGCAAGCGGAAAACGGACACTCATTTCGTAGCCTCATTGAGATAAAAATCATAAGTCGCACGGATGCCATCAACCAGCGAGGTTGAGGCCGACCAGCCCCATTCGGTTTGACGATCCGTTGCGCAGAGCTTCTGTTTCATGCCCACGGGGCGGGACAGATCGTGAGTAAATTCTCCATCCCAACCGATGACATCGGCAACGCTCTGATAATAGGTATTGATTTCGTGATCATGACCAAGCCCGCAATTCATCAGCTCGGGCAAGGCCTCGATGTCACCTGCCGCCTTCATGACGGCATCGGCAAGGTCACCGGCATACATGAATTCACGTCGCGCCGTACCATCGCCCCAGATTTCAACCGTCTCTTCACCCTTTTCCTTTGCCATATGCACCTTGTGAATGATGGCGGGCAGAAGATGGGAATGCTTGGGATCGAATTTGTCATGACGCCCAAAGAGATTGCACGGAATGATGGTCTTGTAATTCGCACTTGCGTCTTCGCGGCGAATATATTGGCAAAGGCGGGTCGCCATGATCTTGGCAAGGGCGTAGCCTTCGTTGGTCGGCTCCAACTCGCCCATGAGGATCATGTCTTCGCGCAACGGATTTTCCGCCGCCCGCGGATACATGCAGGTCGAGGCCAGATTGAGGAAATTCTTCACACCCGCCTTGTGTGCCGCCATGATAATATTGCGGCCGATGGCCATGTTGCGTTCCAGAAATGCCACAGGGTGGGCCATATTGGCCTGAATGCCACCCACCTGCCCTGCAGCATGGATCACGAGGTCCGGCTTGTGCTCAGCAACATAGGCATCGACAGACCCGGCGTCCGTCAAATCAAGTTCCTTGGACCCCGGAGCAAGAATATGCCAAGCGCTGGCTGTCGGATGCTCGAGAATATTGCGCCCGACCATACCGGAGCCTCCGGTAAGGAGCAGTGTTTTCTTTGTCATTGATGTCAGCTTTCCGTGCTCACAGGCAGCTCCAGCCCATGCTCTCGCAAGAGCCGCGCACGGCGGGCATTCTTGAGATCATTGGCGACCATTTCAGAACACATTTCCTGCACGGTAATGACCGGCTCCCAGCCTAGTTTTTCCTTGGCCTTGGCCGGATTGCCCAAAAGGGTTTCCACTTCAGCCGGGCGGAAATAGCGCGGATCGATCCGCACGATCACATCCCCGACCTTGAGCGCAGGCGCGTCCTCGCCAGAGATGGCCTCCACGATACCAACCTCTTTGAGCCCCTCACCTTCGAAGCGAATAGTAATGCCCAGCTCGGCAGCAGACCATTCGATGAACTGGCGCACGGAATATTGCACGCCGGTCGCGATGACAAAATCATCCGGCTCATCCTGCTGCAGCATCATCCATTGCATCCGGACATAGTCCTTGGCATGTCCCCAATCCCTCAGAGCATCGATATTGCCCATATAAAGACAAGGCTCCAGCCCTTGCGCGATATTGGCAAGGCCACGGGTAATCTTGCGAGTGACGAAGGTTTCTCCACGACGCGAGGATTCATGGTTGAACAGGATGCCGTTGCAGGCATACATCCCATAGGCCTCACGATAGTTGACCGTGATCCAATAGGCATAAAGCTTGGCGACCGCATAAGGAGAGCGCGGGTGGAATGGCGTGGTCTCGGTCTGGGGGATTTCCTGAACAAGGCCATAAAGCTCGGAGGTGGATGCCTGATAAAAGCGTGTCTTCTCCTCAAGCCCAAGGAAGCGGATGGCTTCAAGCAGCCGCAAGGCGCCGGTTGCATCAACATCAGCAGTATATTCAGGGCTCTCGAAACTCACGGCCACATGGCTTTGCGCCGCAAGGTTATAAACCTCGTCCGGCTTCACTTCCTGCAAAATACGGGTCAGGTTCGAGCTATCGGTCAGGTCACCATAATGCAGCTTGAAACGCACATTATCGGTATGCGGATCCTCAAAAATATGATCAATACGCTGGGTGTTGAAAGAAGATGCGCGGCGTTTGATACCATGCACCTCATAGCCTTTTTCAAGCAGGAATTCGGCCAGATATGAGCCATCCTGCCCAGTGACACCGGTGATAAGCGCCCGTTTTGTCATCTTTGCTCTCTTCAAGTTCAATTTTGTTGGCCCGTGAAAAGGATCGCCGCAAAAACCGGACCCAATTTCCAGCCAAAATTCGTCGCCAGGCACACGACCCTCGCAGCCTATAAAGGAAGCAGCAGAGATGGAGCATGCACATCGGAAGCAAGGTCAAACCGGTTTGGTCAGACCATGGCCAAGTTGGCGCGATCATAGACCAACTCTGCTCAACCTGTCACCTGTTTACCCAAGCTTTGCGCAAAGCCTGTTTGCATTTGGATTTACAGGTTCAACCCAGCTGGGGAGTTCCGCTATAGGCACACCAAATATGGCCATTCAATGGATGACAGGCCGGAAACAAATGGTCTATTCTCGGACGCTCTGGGCCGCGAGTGTATCCGGCAATTCCCAAGGCCCCTTCCAGCCGCAATGATCAACACAGGCACGCGGTAACAATGAGCGTTTGCATGCAGAATTCAAATGACAAAATTTCCCTTCCCGTTTCAGCCTTCATCATTACGCTCAATGAAGAGGACCGGATAGAAAAGGCCATTCTCAGCGTTATCGATTGGGTGGATGAGGTAATCGTCGTCGATTCCGGCTCAACGGACAACACGACAGCGCTTGCCGAGGCACTGGGCGCAAAGGTCCATTTCAATGCCTGGCCGGGTTATGGGCGGCAAAAGCGCTTCGGCGAAGATTTGTGTCGCAATGACTGGCTCTTGAACATTGATGCAGATGAAGAAGTCACCCCGGAACTGCGTGATAAAATTTGCTCCATTTTCAAGATCGGCCCGGATGTCGACATATACAAGATCGAGATCCTTGACGTCTTCGCCCATGAAGACAAGCCCAAGAAATGGGCTTACGGCTATTGGCAATACCGTCTCTATAACCGTAACAAGGGCCGTTTTTCCGAATCCACCGTGCATGACACGGTAAGGCCTGAGAAAGACGCAACGATCAAGAAGCTCGACGAAAAGATTGCGCATTACTCCATTCGTTCAGTCCAGTGGGCCGTGGAGAAGATGAACCGCTATTCGGACATGCAGAGAGACGACATCGTCGCCAAGGGGCGCCATATCTCACGCTGGCGTCTGGTCTATGAATTTCCGCTGAGCTTCCTGAAAAGCTATATCCTGCGCCGCAGCTACCGCTATGGCTTCTGGGGGCTGGTGCTGGCTCACAATTATGCCTATTCACGCTTCTTGCGCATCGCCAAGATCTACGAGCATCAGCTCTTGAGTGACGCTAATAAGAAATAAGCGTGCGAGCCTGCTGTACAATGAAACCAAAGCTCTACCCCGTCCAGCCACCCAATCAGAATGGTTTGAAGCCATAGCGAAGGGCACGGGATGGGTTGGTCTTGAGCGCAAAAAGCATCGCTTTCACTGCCAGTCCGCGCAGGCCGCGCCGTTTGGCTTCCTGCACGATGTGATGGGCGAGCACCTGCCGCACCTTGGCGCTCCCAAAGAAAGACTTGCTCTTTAATCCATCAATCAGCGCATCAAGATCCTCTGACGCGAGGCCCTTAATGCCCTTGTGCGTCAAAATGCGGTCAATCAGATGGTAGTAGCGAAAAAGCGCCACCATATCCGCTGGCGCAGCCCGAAGCTGGGGCGACGTTGCAGTCCAGTCAAATGAGGGCACACAATCCCACCCTTTTGAAGGATCATCCCGACCGGCTTCCAATTCTTTGGCAATGAGAATAATCAGATCCTGAGAAAAGCGTTGCCGAACGATGGATGTCTGGGTGACCTGCCCCTCATGCAGCCGGTAATCCAGAAGCACATCTGCCAAGCCGGCCAATTTGGTTCTCTTGCTCATGCGATACCAGAGATCCAGATCCTCTGCGCCCTTGAAGATATCCCGATAGCCGCCAGCAGCCAACATCTCGGAGCGTCTGGCCATCACTGTGGGATGGTGGGGCAGACAATTCCCCTTGCTTAGCGCTGCAGCCACATCTTGCGGTGCAGTGCGCGTATTGGTCACTTTGCCAATCGACTTGCCTTGCGCATCGACCTTGTTCATCTGGGCAAAAACCAGCCCGATATCGGGATTGTCTTTGAGAAACTGCCACTGCCGGGAAAAGCGATTGGGATAGGAAATGTCGTCGGCATCCATTCTGGCGATCAGCGGTGCACGCGCTTCCTCAAGCCCCCAATTGAGGGCAGAAACAAGCCCGCCATTGTCGCGTGCAAGAATACGGACACGATCATCCTGCGCGGCAAGCCGCTCCAATATCACCTGAGTGCCATCAACCGATCCGTCATTGATGGCCAGCAGTTCGAAGTCGGTAAAATCCTGCTCCAATATACTGTTAAGAGCTGCCTCGATATATTTTTCGCCATTATATACCGGCAAGACGACTGAGATTTCGGGTGTTTTTTCCGTCATGTCCACCATCCGGTCTTCGCCTTTATCCGACAGTTTTTCTATAGACATCGTCCAGACAATGGACGGTTTGCTGCAAGTCGAATTTCTGGACCTGTTGAGCCCCTAGAGCCGCAAAATGCGCGTGCTCGTCGGCCATTTTCATCAAACAAGCAGTAATCTCCTCTACATCGAGACTTTCAAGGAAGATACCTGCCTTACCGATGGTTTCTGGCAAGGCCCCATTCGCCGTGGAAACAACCCCAGCCCCGGCAGCGAAGGATTCAATGGCGACAAGGCAAAAGCTTTCCCGCTCCGAGCAGATAAGCGATATTTTTGCCTCCTGCAAACGTTGCTTTATGGCTTCATGAGGCAATCCATCCAGCAACGAAAGACGCTCACACCCCGCAACGGCCCGCTTCACTTTGGCCACATATTCATCAGACCCGCTAAACGCGCCGACCAGACAGCCCGACCAATCAGGCCGCTGCGCTATGAATTGCGCCATCGCCTCAGCCGCTGGAAGCGCATTCTTCTGTGGCTCAATACGCCCGATAAAAAGGACTTCGTTTTTCTTGTCTGCATCGGCATGCCAGAGCGAACAGTCGATCCCGTTAAAGACCGTATGGAGCGGCGTCTTGATGGCCGGATATTGTTCCAGAAAGCTCGTCCGGCAGGTGTCTGACACAAAGATTAGCCCCTGCAAGGCTTCATAGCGCTTCTGATGACGCCACTTTTTAAACCAGGACAGCTTGCCACCATCTTCAAAATTATGCCGATGAAGCATAACCGGAATGGGGTGAAAGAGCTTTGCAACATTTTGCGCCGTCGGTCCGTGCTGCTGGACCACGATCAGGTCTGGCTGAAACTCGGCAACGATGGCTTGCAGCTGTCGCAACTTTTGCTTTCGGCTGCCGTCCTTGAGCATCCTCAGCGCCACATCGTCAAAGGGCTTATCGATTTCGTCACAAACCACCAGAATATCATGCTCGCTTCTCACGCTTTGCTGATGAACGCACAGGTCAATGGACGTCGCCTTTTCCGGTCCAAAATGCATGTTGCGTGGCAAATAATTCAAAACTTTCATCGAAGCGCTCTCATGAGATAGTCATTTTTTCGCTGTGTAGCGAGCATATAGAAGCCCGTTGCAAGGGTGACATCAGATCGTCAGCCACCCCTCAGGGAACAGATCTGCCACAGATCGGCGTTTCAAGGCCTCGGGCGTGAACCAGTTTTTCGGAGCCAAAACCTGCTTGTCACCGCTTTGGTTGAGCATAGCGCCCCACCAGCTGAAGCTGCTATTGGCAATAATATTGTGACGGCAGCAGCTCATCAGTGCCAGATCCTGCTGTTGGTTGTTGCCCTCAATGAAGAGCGTCCGATCCCAGTGGGACAGCATGTCCTTTGCCGCCTCCGGGGCATCGGAAAAAATGCAATAAAGATCAGGTTTGTGATCCCGCTCCAACTGCTCTCGTGCCCGATCATAATAGTCCGCTTCAACAATGCCATGAACGGCCAGAGCCTCGGGATTCTTCAAGAAATCACCACGGCGAATATGAACACTTACCGTGTTAAAGCCTGTTAATTGGGAAACCAAAGCCGGATCACACGTCTCAAGAATGAGCTGCAGCTTGATAATCCCGGCCAGTTGATCGACAAGGGGTGCAAAATAGCGCGGGCTCTGCCAATAACCTGACAACAGAATGCCCTTCGACAGATTTTCAAAGCCCGACCAATAGTGAAAATGCGGCTCGGTTACCGGCTTTAAAGGCCACAGACCCAGTATCGTTCTGAAGTGATCGCCCAACCGCCGATCCTTCTTACGGCGGGAACGACGCATCAGGGCATCGGGCAGCTCGATATAGTCAGGCTTTATGCCCACCAGTTCAAGCCCTGACTGATGCATGATGCCGCCATCCTGCGCACAGTACAAAGGGCAATCATGCTTGTGCGCCAGGGCCAGACCGGCCAGATATTGAAACAGGATATTCCCCAAGCCGCCCTGCAGCTTCGTTACGATGATCTTGTCCAGCTCCGGACTGTTAGACGTTGCTTGCATGGAGCTACTGCCTTTCGAAGAGGGAGAGATACATCTTGCGAGACATTGGGCGCAAAGGCTTGGGCACAGAGCAGAGCTTTTTCCATTTCGGCACGCGATTGGGGCAGAAAGAAAAGGCACTTTCCAGCCTCTGAAAATCTCCGTCCCCCTGACGGGTTTCAATGGTCTCAATGACCCGGCTGCATAGAGAGAAGAAATTGTGCTGCTGCATCAGGCGCTGTTTGTTTTCCTTCATCGCCGCCCCCGCTTTCGTGGCAAGATCCTGCTCAAGAATCTCGAGCACCTGTGCAACCGCTTGCCTAGGCTTGGTGATATCGATAGAGGCAAAGCCTTCCGGATTGAAATAATCACCCAGATTGGGGCTACCGGCACTGATCGGAAAAACCCCGCCCAAAATGGGATCAGCCAGCTTTTCGGTCCATCCATCTTTGAGCAGGTTATTCTCCAGCACCAGATGATAGCGATAGCCGTCGATGGCCTCCCTCTTGTCGGCGATGGGGCGGAAACCACGGCCATACAGCGTGATCCGGTCGCCCAACGCCTCTTTCAGCAAAGAGAGAAAGCGGATGCGGCGACTCTGGTTGATATTCATATTCTTGGTGGAACAGACAACCGACAACTCGCCCTTATGCGGCACGGCTCTATCGGCGGCCAGTGCGTCCCATTGATAGGCCTCTTCGGTCCGTTCAAAATCGAGACCATACATCCAGGGCAAAGCCACCTGAGACAAGATCGTCTGCCCCTCGAACGACGGATTGTCATCAATGGAGACAACAGCCCCAAACTGGTTCAGAAAATCCGCCGAATAATATTTGATACTCTTGGGTTCGGTACGAAACAGAATCCGACGCTCTCTGGGCAAATCTGTTTCACATATCTTGTTGGGCTCATCATAGGCGACGAGCCAATCGGCATGATGCCGTCCATCGACCAGATCGAACTGATTATCTCCCCATATCCCATCGCCCTTCGGCGTTTGGCGGAAGAAAAACTCCAGATTATTGTTGCTAGTCAGTTGGACGATGGTTTTGGTCAACGGTTGGATCTCTTGGTTAGTCCTGAAGGCACCGCGTGATCATCAAGTCTGCGGCTTTAAATCAGATAATCTCGATATTTGGGCAAAATCAGACAGTGAAATTTTCCAACAACCCCAGCCCTTTCTGCAAAAGAGCCTTGGCTGCCGCTTCATTTTCGGCTTCCACATAACAGCGCATTTCAGGTGCATTGCCCGAAGGCCGGAAATGGACCATCTCGCCACTCTTTAGCAACACGCGCAGACCATCGATGTCGCTTTTGGAAGCCACAGCACCAATAGGCTCAAAGAATTGCGCAAGATTATCATCACTCTCGCGCAAAGATGCCATCAGGGCAGAGCTGCGCTCCTGCGCATAATTCTTGATCCGGTCAGCATCCGCATAAGGCAACGCATAGTCCGCAACAAGCTCGGACAGAGACTTGTTCGCGCTGAAGGCGCTATGGAGCGTAGCAAGAATAGGCAGGAAACAATCCCGTGTGGGCAAAGCGGCAAGCGAATGTCCGCTCGGAGCAAAGGCGGTCGCCGTCAAATAGCCGCCATTGGCTTCAAACCCGACGATATTGCTTTTGCCTTGAGACAGGGCCTCCATCATGCCAGCAATCACAAAGGGTGAGCCAACCTTGGTGCGCACCACTTCAAAGGCCCCATTTTTCTCAATGCCGGAATTGGACGTAATGGGCGTAACCGCCACCTCAGCACCAAGAAAGCCCGAGGTAATGAGGCCGACAAGATCCCCCCGCAGCGGCAGGCCGGTTTCATCGGCCACCAAGGGCCGGTCTGCATCACCATCAGCCGAGACAACAGCGTCAAGACCATGCTCCCTGGCCCAGCCTTGCAGCAGGGCAACAGTCTCGCTCGATACGGCTTCCGTATCGACCGGAATGAACGCATCAGACCACCCCAGAGGAACAACCTCTGCGCCATAATCCTCAAGGCAAGAAACCAGCATGGAGCGGCAAGTGGTGGAATGCTGATAGACACCAATCTTTTTGCCCTTGAATGCCCCTTCTGGCAAAAGGCATGCAGCCCGCTGCAAAAAAGCAGAAGTGGCTGCACCGCCATCGCTTTCTGCAACGCTCTTTTCCTCGAGAACTGAACCGCTCAGCTTTTCGGCCCACGCAACAATCGCAAGCTCATCTTCCTTGGTAATCTCGCCAGAAGGCACATAAAATTTGATGCCATTGCGATCTGCCGGAATATGCGAGCCAGTGATCATCACCGAGGCTGCATTCCGCCCCATAGCAGAAAGGGCCAACGCCGGGGTCGGCAGAATGCCGCAATCAATCGGCACCAAGCCGCAAGACTTGATGGCTCCGAAGCACAGCGCCGCAATCTCCGGGCTGGATGGGCGCATATCCTGCCCCACCAGAAGGACGTCCTCCTTTTGAGCAAGCCCTTTTTCTTCCAGAAAGCGGCAAAAAGCGGTCATATATAAAGCACTTGGAAGCCCCGCCAACTCGCTTGAAAGCCCGCGCAGACCACTTGTCCCAAATTTCACATCCATAATTTCATTCCAAATGCCTGAGAGATACGGCTCGAAGGATCAATTATCCCTACTCTTGTGGTCTGGCAAGATCGGCACACCAACCGCCATAGCACGATGCGGCACCCTAATCTCTTGAATAGATATCCTCATAGCGAACGATATCATCTTCGCCAAGATAAGAACCGGTTTGCACCTCGATCAGCACCATATGCACCTTGCCCGGATTTTCCAGACGGTGAGTTTCTCCAAGGGGAATATAAACCGACTGATTCTCCGTCAGCAGCTTAGATTCTGCTCCGATGGTAACCTTGGCGGTTCCTTCGACCACAATCCAATGCTCGGCCCGATGATGGTGCGATTGCAAGGATAGAGCTGCGCCGGGTTTGACCACGATGCGCTTCACCTGAAAACGCCCGCCGACAACCAGACTTTCAAACCAGCCCCATGGGCGATGATCCAGCGGGAAAGCCTCGGCCTGCCGCACCTTTTTTTCCTTGAGGGCATCAACGGCCTTGCGAATATCCTGCGTTCGGCTTGCATCGGCAATGAGAACGGCATCCGGCATGGCAACTGCCAGCACATTATTCAGCCCAACGCCGACGATCTCCAGCCCTTCAGCCTCGGAGCGGAGCAGCGAGTTGGAGCAGTCAATAGAGGTCGCATTGCCCGAAAGCGCCACGCCCTTGTCGTCCCGTTCGCTTTCCTTCCAGACAGCCCCCCAATCACCAAGATCCGACCAACCAGCAGAAAAAGGCACCACGGCCAGATTATCCGCCCGCTCCATCACCGCATAGTCAATCGAGATATCTTCCGCTTTGGCCCAGCTTTCCGGCTCCAGACGCAGGAAGCCAAGATCAGGCACAGCCTTGCGCACGGAATGTTCGATCGGCTCCATCAGATTGGGAGCATGCTTTTTGAATGCCTCGATGATCGCCTTGGCAGAGAACAGAAAAATGCCCGCATTCCAGAGGAACTTCCCTGACGCAACCATCTTCTCCGCGTCCGGCAGATCCGGCTTCTCGACAAAGCGTTCAAGGCTCACAGCCCGCGCCTTGTCAGCCCCCAGACAGTCGGAAAGCTCCAGATAGCCATAGCCTGTTTCCGGATGGGTTGGCTCAATACCAAAGGTAACAAGCTTGCCTTCCTTGGCTGCAGCTTCGCCAATCTTGACCACGGCGCGGAAGGCATCTGCATTCGGAACCACATGATCCGAAGGCGCCACCAGCATGAGGGCATCGGGGTCTTTTTCTGCCAGATAGAGCGCCGCCGCCAAAACCGCCGGGGCCGTGTTGCGTCGATCCGGTTCGATCAGAATCGCCCCCGGATCGATATCGACCTCAAGAAGCTGCTCCGGCACAATGAAGCGGAAGTCGGCGTTGGTCACGATAACCGGTTCATTATATCCCTCTCCGGACAACCGCTTGGCAGAGGCCTGAAACAGGGTCTCTTCGCCAATCAGAGGCACAAACTGCTTGGGATAGCTTTTGCGAGAAAGAGGCCAAAGGCGCGTACCAGACCCACCACATAAAAGAACCGGAGTAATCATGACGTCTCGTATCCGTGCAAACAAATGAGAATATGAAAGTTTCTGATCTATAAGCCAGCATGCCCTCTGTAGCAAGGTGCCAGACTGGCTGAGGATGGTTTGAAAGAAGGACTGGGACAAATCGTCTCCGAGCGGGAAAAACCTCCCCACTAGCCAACCCGACACCACTTATCATACCGCCTATCCGGCCACTCCATCTGGCGCAGATATGGCAGCCACCGCCTCTGCAACTTCCCTCTTCAGAATCGCAGCAAAATGCTGGGTCACAAGGCTCGGCGCACGGCTGGAATAATGCAGAACCACCCCAAGAGACGGCAAATCCGGCAAGCCATAGTCTGCGCAGGAAAGCGGATGCACATTGGCCGGCCGACCGATCTCGCTTCGCAGTGCGATCCCCAGCCCCGCTTCGGTTGCCGCCCAGAGGCCTGCAAGACTGGGGCTTTCAAAGGCAATCCGCCAAGCGGAGGCCTGTCTGTCGAGACAGTCGCACGCAATGACACGCATCTGACAAGGCATTTCAAGGGCAACCAACGGCACGAAAGAGGCTGCATTCTGCTTTAAAAGACGCGCTCCATTGTCACTGGCCAGCCAACGAAGCGGAATATCGACGAGCTTTTCTGCATTGGGCTCCAATGCACCATCATTCCAGGCCAGAGCAAGATCGAGCTGCCCGTTGGCAACCTTTTCGCGCAATTCCTTGTTGCGGGCAATGCGCCCCTCGATGCGAACCTTGGGGTGCGTCCGCGCAAACTGATTAAGGATGGAGGGAAGCAGCCGTTCGCCGAAATCTTCCTGCAGGCCCACCCGAACCCATCCTTCCAGATCGGGGTCAAACAAGGCGCTGATGGCTTCATCATTCAGCTCGATCAACCGGCGCCCGTAGGATAAAAGCTGTTCACCCGTATCGGTCAGGGCAAGACCCCGCCCAGACTTTTGGGTCAAGGGGCTGCCGATCTGGCTTTCCAGCTTTTTAAGTTGCGCACTGACCGCAGAAGTAGAACGCCCCAGACGATCCGCCGCAAGTGCAAATGAGCCCGCCTCAATGCCCGTCACGAATGTGCGCAGGGCGGCCATATCCAGATTGATTTTCCGCATCACTATCCCGCTTTTCAGGATTATTGCTCAAAAACTATGTGATTTTCAGCACAATCATGATGCGATAGACAAGAGATGTCAATCAGCATCACCAAGATGGATAAGATGAAAACGCGATATATGCGCGGTCCATTAGGTGCCTTGGGCCCACCCTAGATACGGAGCATTTCAATGATCGCAATGCAATATAGCTTCACCTTGCCTGCCGACTACGACATGACGCGCATTGATGAGCGTATTAAGAGCAAAGGCCATTTGCTCAACGGATTTCCGCATCTCAAATGCAAGGCCTATCTGTCTGCCAAGCGGCAGGATGAGGCCTATAGCAGTCAACACAATCTCTATGCACCATTCTATATTTGGGATGACGCCGAAGGGGCAAGCGCATTTCTTGCCAGTCAGGGCTTTGAAGCGCTTAAAGACAGTTTCGGCCGGCCCGACATCAATATCTGGCTTCCCCTTGCTCATTGCGTAACCGATGATGTGGCGAAAAGCCAGTTCGCCACACGCCACATAGCCCCCATAGCACCGCAAACCAGCCTTGCCGATCTACGCAAAGACATGGAGGAAGCTGTCAGCACCGCTATCAAACGCGGAGCAACGGCGGCCTTTGCTGGCTTTGACCCTCATACATGGCGCCAGATCTACTTTGAGATGGATCAGCACCTTCCAGTTCAGCTTGATGAGGGGACGCAAATCTATCGCGTCGGCTATATAGCGCAGTGAGGTGACCATATAGTCACTCCACAACAAAGTCCCATCCTTGCGCGGACATACTACCAGCTCACCCCGCCGACCAGCTCGGCCAATTCCGCGAGTGCCAATATTGCAGCATAGGCATGCTGCAATATCTATCTGATAGACCAGCCACTATTTGCGCACTGGAGCCAGCACGATCTCATGCAGGGCCACACCGGGCTGCATATCCGCAACAAACAGGGCTGTCTTTGCCATATCTTCAGGCTGAATCATGCCAGCCAAGGTACTCACATCGAAGTTCGGACGTTGTTCAAGCAATGGTGTAGCCACTTCAGCAGGGCACAAAGCCGTGGAGCGGATGCCATTCTTGCCTTCTTCATCATTCAGGCTGGCAGAAATATCCGACAGGGCATGTTTGGAAGCGCCATAGGCAACCCCGCCCACCGAATAATGATAGCGCCCTGCCCAGCTCGATGTATGGATCAAGACGCCATCTTTTTGCGCCCGCATAATCGGCAGACAGGCCCCTATCACATTCAGCGCACCGGTAATATTCACCTCGATGACCTTGTCCCAGCTCGGCCAATCCAGCTCGGCCCAAGAGCGCTTGGGAACATTGAGACCGGCATTGTTGCATAGCACATGCAAACCGTCCCCCCAGTCTGCGATTTTTTCTGCTGCCAGAGCCATACCCTCGCGATCCGCAACGTCGCCCGGCAGAATCAGATGATCAGCATCAGCAGGCAAGCTGCGGGCCACATCCTGCAACTTTTCTTCGCCGCGCCCAGTAAGAACAACCCGGTCGCCCGCCTTTGCAAAAGCAATGGCCATTGCTGCGCCGATACCAGAGCCAGCTCCTGTAATCCAAACGGTTCTCGTCATTGATCAATTCCTTGATTATGCGTGTGTCTTTGTGTCTTGCAATCACGATCTAGCCTATCGTCTCTTTAAACGCAGGTATAGTACGACAGGTGCAGTTATGCCCCCGACAATGAGGCTTTGAAGGGAAAAGACGAGAGGGTTAGCCGCACCACAACAGGCTTCAGGCAGAGAACAAAAAGGAGAATGGTGGGCCCGGAGGGACTCGAACCCCCAACCAGACCGTTATGAGCGGTCGGCTCTAACCAATTGAGCTACAGGCCCTGAATTTCAGGTGCATTTGAACTATACTGAATTGCCCTTGCAGGCAAGCCCCCGACGAAGGGATCAGTGGATAGCTGAAGCTTTGGCGCACGCTCTGATACACAGCAGGCTCGCATACCCTACTACGGCCACAAAGCTGGAAAAGGATGCCCCTCTTTATCCTGCCAACGACCTTGAAGAAGCCATGACTTTACCATCATTGAAAATTCAAGGCAGGGACGCATTAAACATGGGGAGCCCCAGTATCATGAACAAAAGCCTGATCACATTGACCACTCTTCTTTTCCTGACTGCACTGCCCGCAGGCGCCGAGGAGACAAACACCGGAACAATTTCGGTATCCGGCACAGGAAGCCTGAGTGCCGCTCCCGATATGGCCATCCTGTCTGCAGGTGTGGAATCCAGAGCCAAGGACGCCAAGTCTGCTCTGGCAGACAACAATGACAAGATGGCAAAGCTGATGGCAGAGTTGAAAAAGGCAGGCATTGAAGAGAAGAATATTCAAACCTCCAACTTCAACATTCATCCGCAACTGGTCTATTCCGATAGCAGCACCCAGCCCCGCGCACCGGAAGTGGTCGGCTATGTCGTCAGCAATCGGGCAACCCTGCGCATCCATGATCTGGGATCGGTCGGCACAGTGTTAACGGCGCTGGTCAATGCAGGCGCCAATGATATCTCCGGTCTCAATTTCGACATCTCCAACAAGGATGAGCTGCTCGACGAAGCCCGCAAGGAAGCCCTGGCCGATGCGCGTCATAAGGCTGAGCTTTACGCCAAGGAACTCGGCACCGACCTCTCCACTCTTCAGAGCCTCTCGGAATCAGGTGGCTTCCGAAACCCTCAGCCGATGATGATGCGCGCGGCCAAGATGGAAGCCGTTGACTCTGCCGTGCCGGTCGCAAAGGGCGAGATGGAAATCACCATCACGGTGAATGCCAGCTGGTTCCTCAAGGACGACTAACCAACTTGAATCCTTTTGTGAACAAGCGGACTCTCTTGTAGAACTTGAAGCCACAAGTGAGCTGTTTTTAAGGCTGATCGCACATGATATTCGGCCTGAAATCACTTTAAGAAAGACCAAAAAACAAAGCCCGGACAATGACTTGTCCGGGCTTTGTGATTCAGATTGATAGTCAGTTGATTCTAGCTATCAAGGAAGCTGCGCAGCTTGCGGCTGCGGCTTGGATGCTTGAGTTTACGCAGCGCCTTGGCTTCGATCTGACGAATACGTTCACGGGTCACGGAGAACTGCTGACCAACCTCTTCAAGGGTGTGGTCGGTGTTCATGCCGATGCCGAAGCGCATACGCAACACGCGTTCTTCACGCGGCGTCAGGGAAGCCAGAACGCGGGTCGTGGTCTCTCTGAGGTTCGCCTGAATGGCCGCATCGATGGGCAGGATCGCATTCTTGTCCTCGATGAAATCGCCCAGATGAGAATCCTCCTCGTCCCCGATCGGGGTTTCCAGAGAGATTGGCTCCTTGGCAATTTTCAAGACTTTGCGCACCTTCTCAAGCGGCATCTGCAATTTATCAGACAGCTCTTCCGGAGTTGGTTCGCGACCGATCTCATGCAGCATCTGACGCGACGTCCGCACGATCTTGTTGATCGTCTCGATCATATGCACAGGGATACGGATGGTCCGGGCCTGGTCCGCAATCGAGCGGGTGATCGCCTGACGAATCCACCATGTGGCATAAGTCGAGAATTTGTAACCGCGGCGATACTCGAACTTGTCGACCGCCTTCATCAGGCCGATATTGCCTTCCTGAATGAGATCGAGGAACTGCAGACCACGGTTGGTATATTTCTTGGCAATGGAAATAACCAGTCGCAGGTTGGCTTCCACCATTTCCTTCTTGGCCTGGCGGGCTTCCCGCTCGCCCTTCTGCACGGAGGAAACGATACGTCGGAACTCGCCAATTTCAAGACCGGTTTCTGTTGAAAGCACCTGAATGTCTTCACGCAGATCCTGAATTCGGTCACCTTCGTGATGGACGAATTCTTTCCAGCCACGGCTCGTCAATTGGGAAACACGTTCGATCCAGTTGGGATCCAGCTCGTTGCCCTGATAGTTTTTCAGGAATTCAGACCGGTTGACACCGTAAGCTTCAGCCAGACGCAGAAGACGCCCTTCGCGACCAACCAGCTGCTTGTTGATTTCATAGAGCTGGGAGACCAGAGCATCAATACGGTTCTGGTTCAAGGACAGGCTCTTGACCTCGACAATGATGTCTTCCTTGAGTTTGTCATAACGACGTTCCTGGCTCGGAGACAGAGACTTGTTGGCCATGCGCTGTTCAACAAGCTGATCCTGCAAACGACGCAGCTTTTTGTAATCTTCAGCGATCTGATCGAAAATGATCAGAACTTTAGGCTTCAGTTCAGCTTCCATCGCGGCAAGAGAGAGGCTGTTTTCGAGATCATCCTCGTCATCCTCATCGTCGTCGCTCTCACCTTCCCCTTCAGCCTTTTCTTCCTCATCGCTAGCAGGCTTCTGCCCGGCGACGACAGCTGGCTTGGCAACAGCTTCAACAACAGGCGCGGCAGACGCGCTCTCTTCCTCGCCATCGCCATCTGCTTCAGCATCATCGTCGGAATCGTCCTCATCCTCATTTCCGGGACCAGCATAGGTCGCTTCCAGATCGATGATATCACGCAGAAGAATATTGCCCTCAAGCAATTCATCACGCCAGATGATGATGGCCTGGAAAGTCAGCGGGCTTTCACACAAACCGGCAATCATGGCCTCGCGGCCCGCTTCTATGCGCTTGGCAATAGCGATTTCGCCTTCGCGCGACAAAAGCTCCACCGACCCCATTTCGCGCAAATACATGCGCACAGGATCATCGGTCCGGTCTGTCGGTTCCTTGGTTGTTGTCGTCTTAGCAACGGCGGTCGAGCTCTTGGCCTCGACCAGATCCTTTGAATTGCTTTCCGACTCGTTGTCTTCAGCTTCTTCTGACTCGATCACATTGATCCCCATGTCAGATAGCATGGACATCGTGTCTTCGATTTGTTCAGATGAAACTTCTTCCGACGGCAAAACTTCGTTCAACTCATCATAAGTGACGTAACCACGTTTTTTTGCGGTTTTGATCATCTGCTTGACAGCAGTATCCGTCATGTCCAGCAGCGGCGCATCCGAGTTGGAGCTTTCGCTGTTGGTCTTGTCGTCGTTTTGCATTGCCTTTGTTGCCATTCCTGTCTCCAAAGACACCCGGTTCTGTGGGGCGTCTGCTTCGGCATCCACTCGTACGAACGGTAGGTCATGCAATTATGCCGGTGCTCGCAACAACCGCATGATGTTCAGGACTCACGTACATTCATATAGATGGGTTCGTTAAACGCCTCTTAACCCAAGCCTGCTTGGTGCAGTCACCACGATCCCCTGCACATATATCCACAAAAACAGGCCGGTTAGACGGCAAAGTCCCCGGCTTCAGATCACGTTCGATTATCCGCAGCATAAATCATTTCTTCGCCAACTTGACATTTGGCGCATGGGGCTGCCGGAACTAGATATTTAGCGCAGCGATTCGATTCGGCAACCCCCAAGAGTAGAAAAAACATCGTTTTTAGGGACTTTTCGAATCATTTTTACGGTTTTTGTTCGCGAAACCGCAAAGATCTGGACAAAACCTGACGCTCACAGCTGATTCGCCCAAAATAAGAATCACATAGACTCAAGCGCTTTCATCGACTGGCGTGGCCAATTGCAGCAGCACCTCTTCCAGAGAAACTTTTTCGCTGCCGCTTTTCATCTGGTCGTAAAGCTCGCTGAGTTCCTGCTCCTCACGCAGATTTTCTTCCCTGCGCCGATGCAATTCATTGGTCAAAGACTGGATGCGATGAAACGCCCCCTCGTCCACGCCGGCAGAAAGAGTGGCCATCTCCCTTTCCAGATCCTTCTCTGTCTCTCGCACCTCAAGCACATTAAGATAGGATTGGAAAAGCCGCTCCAGAAACAAACGGCTGGGCTTATAGACCAGTTGGTGCACCCTGCGACGTCCCGCAAGACGCCAACCCCACGGATGGATGACCTTGCCATTGCCATCACGGACCTCAACCCCATGCATATCATCGAGCAGGTCCCTCAGATTGTCCGGGCACTGGTCATAGATATCCTTATAGGTGCGTGCATTCTGGTCAAAGATAATGTGCGAGAGCACAAATTTGAAGGCCTCGAGACTCTCCTTCTGGAATGGCACCGCCAGTATCTGCTCGGCGAACTGTTCGAACAGATAGGGCATATGGACCGAGAGCCCGATGAGGCAATATTCATATTCCGTCGACTGCCCCATCTCTGGCGCACGGGACACATTGCCCGAAGCCTGCAATGCGCTGGAGGGTCCAGCCCCCTTGCCCGCACGGGCGCCACCGCCAGTGAAGAAGCGATTGCGATTCTGATCGCGCCGATCACGTTCCTGCTGCCAGAAGAAATTCGACAAAGCCGACTTGAAGCTCATCTGATACTGGCGCTGCACGCGCTCATCCTTGATCAGACGCACCAGATCTTCGATGCGCTTTTCAAGAGCGGCCTTGCGTTCGGGCGTATCTGCCGGTTGGGCTTCCAGTTCCCGTTCCCAGATCACGTCAAACAGGCTGCGAGCCTGCCCCAAAACAGGAGCGAAGGCATCGGCGCCGCCTTCGCGCACCAAGTCATCCGGGTCCTGACCATTGGGCAGAAAGACAAACTGGAAGGAATAGCCAGCCTTCAGATTGGGCAAGATGCGTTCAATTGAGCGATGGGCGGCCTGCCGACCGGCGCGGTCACCGTCAAAACAGATATAGGGCTCATTGGAAAAGCGCCACATACGCGCGATCTGCTGCTCGGTGAAGGCCGTCCCCAGAGACGCAACCACATGACGGATACCGGCCTGATAGAGTGCGATGGCATCCATATAGCCTTCCACCACGATCGCTGACCCGGCTTCATAAGCTGCCTGGCGCGCCCGATGGGCGTTGAACACCATATTGCCCTTGAAGAAGAGGCGCGTTTCCGGCGAGTTGAGATATTTCGGCTTGCCATCCTTGTCCAGAATACGGCCACCAAAAGCCACGACCCGTCCACGTTCATCCTCAATGGGGATCATCAGACGGTTGCGGAAGCGGTCGTAGGTGGGGCGACCGTCATCAGGCTTGATGATCAGGCCAGTGTCGAGCATATCCTGTTCGCTTACGCCATGCTCGAGCAGATAGCTCTTCAGGTGATCCCGGCTGTTGGGAGCAAATCCCATACGGAAGGTCCGCATGGTTTCTTCAGTCAGCCGCCGGTTGTTGGCATAGCTGCGCGCCTCGCGCCCCAGCTCGGAATGAAACTGAAGCTGGAAAAACTTGGTCGCCATCTCCATGACATCATAGAGACTGGCCCGCTCACGCTCGCGCTTTTGCACCTGCGGGTCTGGATCGGGTAGCGGAACCCCCGCTTGCCCTGCCAGCATCTCGACGGCCTCGGGAAAGCTCAGCCCTTCGGTTTCCATCAAGAATTTGAAGATATCGCCATGCTTGCCAGAGGAGAAACAATGATAGAACTGCTTCTGGTCATTGACGAAGAAGCTGGGTGTCTTTTCCTTGTTGAAGGGCGAAAGACCGGCATATTCCCGCCCCTGACGACGCAATTTAACCTTGCGCCCGACCACGTCGGACACAGGAATGCGTTCTCTTATTTCTTCCAGCAGGCTTTGCGGAAATTTCATAAGCAAGGCTCGAACTCAAAAACCGCACACGGTTTGACCATGTCAGACCAATAGCAGGCATATTCCAGAACAAGATACCCGCACGGATCTCTTGCGATATCCCTGCAGGCTAACACGATCCGATGATAATATCAGATTTCTAAAAAGCACAATGGTCACTTCCCCGCGACCATTGAACCATAGACGATATCGGGGCCTCCTTTAAAGAGGCCCCAGAAGAAAGCGATAAACTGTTGTGATGGTAGCGCTAGAGCAACAGGCCCTTGACGATGCAGCTTGCCTTGCCGAAATCCATCTGCCCCGGATAGGTGGCTTTAAGGTGGTTCATCACCTTGCCCATATCCCTCAGGCCATCGGCATCAAGCTCTTCTACAGCCTTGGCGCAAGTCTCTGAGACTTCCTCTTCCCCCATCTGCTGAGGTAGGAATTCCTTGATGATTTCAGCTTCCTCGCGCTCCTGCTGGGCAAGTTCTTCGCGTCCGGCTTCTTCATACACACGAATAGATTCTTCGCGTTGCTTGATCATTTTGGCAAGGATCTGCAGGATGTCGTCATCGGAGACACCTTCCTTGCCCTGACCGCGTGCATCGACGTCACGGTCCTTGATAGCGGCGGTCACTAGACGCAGGGTTGCCATACGGCGTTTATCCTGAGCCTTGATTGCCCCTGTCAGGCTTTCGGTAATCTGCTCACGCATATTGCTGGCCTCTCATCTCTGTTGGCCTTTCATTGCCAGGAATCACAAAACGCTCTCGGCAAGAAAGCGGTTCCCGTTTTGAAGGCCAAGAGCAATATTCCTGTAAAGTGGCGCAATTTCGCCACTATATCGGCAGTTTCCAGCCACGTTATCATGGCTTTGCCACCGAAAAAACTTAATGTTTGATACAGTGACTTTCAATGTTAGGCAAGTCGGCATTGCACTTACGTCTTAGCCCGCCGCTTATTTGGCAAAGCGTTAACAAAGAATAAACAGCGCAAAAACATGGAGAATTCCAGCGCGTTCCTTACGTTACACCGCCCCCCGCCCCTATTTCTTCACAGCGCTCAAACTGTTGAAAGATGAGTACGAGACCAACGCTCCCGCGGACCATATCTACGCAAAACGGCATAAAAGTCACGATTGACCAATAAGATAAAGGCGAAGCCTTGGAAGTCTCCCATAGCGAAAGAGAGTCCCTCAGCCGAGCCAACAGACGCCAGCCCTTTGACAAGCTATGCAGAGCCCCGCAAAAGAAGGGTCAATATGCTGCTACACAGCATAGCATGGGAAAAAAGCCAGCCCCATCACCGCATAATAGGCATAAGAGGAATACAAAACCGCAAAACAGCACAAAATTTCGAAATCAAATCATTTTGAAAAATATTTTTTCGAATTATTTATCCCAGCCTCATTGACGCTCGGGCACTTTTGTCATAGATCATCACCTCTGAGAACAAGCATTTCCCTGTCTCCATCCTCGTTGCAATTCACGCTGTGCCCAAAGGGCTCCAGCAGACGAGAAGGGGCACAGAAATCAGACAAACAGCATTTTCAGGACACCCACGGCATGGCTCACCCCGCTACTTCACCGGCTCAGACGACACCGGCCCCTTGGGACGACTTCAAACCGACCGCTCTCCTGGTTTTGGCAGACGGCACTGTCATTGAAGGACAGGGAATCGGCACGACCGGCTCCGCCGTCGCGGAAGTCTGTTTCAATACGGCAATGACCGGCTATGAGGAAATCCTCACCGATCCTTCCTATGCAGGCCAGATCGTCACCTTCACCTTCCCTCATATCGGCAATGTCGGCACCAATGAGGAAGATGTGGAAACCATCGACCTCGACAATGATGCAGGCGTTCGAGGCACTGTCATCAAGACGGACATCACCGAGCCCTCCAACTATCGCGCGACTCGCCATTTTGACGCTTGGCTGAAATCACGCGGCATTGTCGGCATCGCTGGTGTGGACACGCGCGCATTGACGAGCTTGATCCGCGAGAAGGGTCTGGCCAATGCGGTCATCGCCCATTCGCCTGACGGCAAGTTCGATGTTGAGGCTCTCAAACGCGAAGCGGCTGGCTGGAACGGACTGGTTGGCGCAGACCTTGCAAAGGATGTGACCGCCAACAAGACCTTCGATTGGAATGAAAGCACTTGGGTCTGGGATGAAGGCTACGGCAAGCTCAAGGATCCACAGTTCCATGTGGTCGCTATTGACTATGGCCTAAAGCGCAACATCCTGCGTCTGCTCGCAGATCAGGGCTGCAAACTGACAGTCCTGCCTGCCACGGCAACCGGCGAAGACATTCTTGCGCTGAAACCTGATGGGGTTTTCCTCTCCAATGGCCCGGGCGACCCTGCAGCCACCGGCACCTACTCGGTAGATGCTATCAAGGCGGTGATTGAGGCAGACATTCCACTGTTCGGCATTTGCCTTGGGCACCAGATGCTGGCTCTGGCCCTTGGCGGCAAGACCACCAAAATGCATCAGGGTCACCATGGAGCCAACCATCCGGTTCAGGACAAGACCACAGGCAAGGTGGAAATCACCTCCATGAACCATGGCTTTGCCGTGGATGGAGAAAGCCTGCCAGAAGGCATCGAGGAAACCCACATTTCCCTGTTTGACGGGTCTAACTGTGGTCTGGCTGTCAAAGGCAAACCGATCTTCTCGGTGCAGTTCCATCCGGAAGCCTCTCCAGGGCCGAAAGACAGCCACTATCTCTTTACCCGCTTCACCAATCTGATGCGGGAACGCAAGGGCATTGAACAGGTCGCAGAGTAAGAGCGGCTTTCAAAAATCTTCATATCAATATAACGAAGCCCGCCCATGCAAATCATGGGGCGGGCTTTTTTATTGGCATCGGAAAGGCTTGTATTCTTTACCTAAAAGTCGTTGCCCTCAGACCGTGCTGAAAGAAAAGAGTCGAAACGGCCTATGGGTTGGCAACGGAGAATGTATCACATGACCCGACCTTTCCACTCTCGAACCCTTTGGCAAACCATTTCTTGCGCTGAGCCGAGGTGCCATGGTTAAAACTGTCAGGCACCACATAGCCCTGTGTTCGCCGCTGTAAGGCATCATCACCAATCTGGGTGGCAGCATTAAGCGCCTCATCCAGATCGCCATTGTCCAGCAAGCCTTTTTGGTTTGTATAATGCCCCCAGACACCCGCATAGCAATCGGCCTGAAGCTCCACCCGGATGGACATCTTATTGGCGTCAGTCTCGCTCATTGATCGGCGCATCTCGTTGAATTTGGGCAGGATGCCAGTCACATTCTGGATATGATGCCCAACCTCATGGGCAATGACATAAGCCTGCGCGAAGTCGCCCGGCGCCTCAAATCGGGTACGAAGCTCCTGATAGAAGCTCAGATCAATATAAACCTTCTGATCACCGGGGCAGTAGAATGGCCCTGTAGCAGAAGACGCCGATCCGCAGGCTGAGCTAATCTGATTGGAAAAAAGCACCAGCTTTGGCTGAGGATAGGTTTGTCCCGCATTCTGGAAAATCGTGCCCCAAACATCTTCTGTCTCTGCCAGAACCACTTTCACAAAGGATGCCATTTCATTCTCGGCCGCAGAGCGTTGTGTCTGGGTGTTTTGCGAGGTCTGGGTTTGGGGCGTATAGCTGCCCTCTCCTCCCAGAAGCATGGACAGGATCGTCGTTGGGCTGACACCCATCATCCAAAGCACACCGCCTATAACAATCAAAATCAGGAGACTGGGGCGACCGCCACCACGCCCAATCGGCAAACGCATTCCCGAGCGCGCATAGCGCCCGGATGATTGCCCTCGCCGGTCTTCAACATTGCTGCTCTGTCTACGTCCACGCCACCGCATAGCCCCACGCCCCCGATTCAGCCCCAATTGGCATGCAAACTTTCACACGCCTCTACAATGAGCAAAAGAACAGCGCACGGCAATCGGAAATTGCCTCTTCTGGCCCGCAGTCCCTAATCCAACGGTGATGCCCCATTATGCCTGAGCCTCTTTCAAAGACAGACATAGTTCCAACTTGGATACAAAAAGAAACGGCCCGACAATTTGTCGGGCCGTTTCTTTGGGAGACTGGATTTTTAAATCCCGGGCCATTCTGCATCACAGCAAGAATTGGCACCTATTCGCTACGCGCCAAAATCCTTGAATACGCGTGCAAGATAGCAACGAAGCTGGGCAAATCTGTGAACGTCGCAGCGACGACGAACGCCCAGTGTTTCGCGACTGACCAAGATGTCGACTAACATTGGGGGCACTCCATAAAAGGGGGTTCCTGTTGGGATCCCGGTTTTCATCACACTCTTATGCAACATCAACCATTGACCTTACCGCGAAGGTAGGTTTTAAATAAGCTGAAGAGACTGCACTCAGTGCGCTTATATCTGTAAATATGCGCACTATGTGCATCAATGTCAACAGGAAGGCGCACTTTTTGCGCAAAAAGAAGTAAGCCGTGGCAAAATCCGAACAAAAACAAGATGATGAGCCCATGTCCGCGCAGCAATTTCGCGCGTGGAGAAAAGAAATGGGACTAAAGCAAAAAGACGCAGCAGATTTGCTCGGCTTAAAAAAGCGCATGATTCAATATTACGAAAAGGGCAATAGAGACGGAAAAGCCGTCACCATTCCCAAGTCGGTTCGCCTTGCCTGCTATGCGCTGACAATCGGCATCTCGGACTTTGACGGCACCACGGTTGGCAAATTCGATCCAGCCAAATTCAAGGACAAGGGTGATGATCAAGGCGAAGAGCAAAGTGTGGAGCAGCACGCTCTCGCTGAGGAAGAGACAACACCCCCACCCGAGCAGAAAGCCCTCTGAATCGGACTGATGGCCCTTTGCGCCATCAACCTAAAACGTCCTTACGTATTTTCCCCAGACTTCATGAGATATGCCTCAATCCTGACAAGAAAACGGCTATCTGTTGATGCCAGCCAAACTATCATCCGAAAAAGTGCTAGATAGAGACAAAAAAACTTCCTTTCCCTATGGCAATATGGGCAATATTTCGCTATAGCGATCCAAATCTCATCTGCACACCCCGACCAGCAACGGCCAGGCTCCTCTTCAAGACAAGGGTGAGCGGTGCCTCGACGTGAGCGCGAAGAACGATGCCAAAGCGGACAGACATAAAATCCATCCTTATTATCGGTGCCGGACCCATCATTATCGGTCAGGCCTGCGAGTTCGACTATTCCGGAACACAAGCCTGTAAGGCTCTCCGAGAAGAAGGCTACCGTATCATTCTGGTCAACTCGAACCCGGCTACGATCATGACTGATCCGCACATGGCGGACGCGACCTATATCGAACCGATCACTCCGGAAATCGTGGCCAAGATCATCGAGAAAGAACGCCCAGACGCCCTGCTCCCCACAATGGGTGGCCAGACGGCGCTGAACTGCGCACTTTCCCTGCGCAAGATGGGTGTTCTGCAAAAATACAATGTCGAGATGATCGGCGCGACGGCTGAAGCCATCGACAAGGCGGAAGACCGCGAATTGTTCCGCGAGGCAATGAACAAGATCGGCCTCGACACGCCGGTTTCTCGCTTGGCACACAACATTCCCGAAGCGCTTGAAGCGCTCGAGGTGGTTGGCCTACCTGCCATCATGCGTCCCTCCTTCACCATGGGTGGTACCGGCGGTGGCGTGGCCTATAACCGCGAAGAATATCTCGAAATCATTGAACGCGGTCTTGATGCCTCTCCTACCACCGAAGTGCTGGTGGAAGAAAGCATTATCGGCTGGAAAGAATTTGAGATGGAAGTTGTTCGCGACAAGAACGACAACTGCATTATCATCTGTTCCATCGAAAACCTCGACCCGATGGGCGTGCATACCGGCGATTCGATCACTATCGCGCCAGCGCTGACGCTGACGGACAAGGAATACCAGATCATGCGCGACGCCTCTCTGGCTGTCCTGCGCGAGATCGGTGTGGAAACCGGTGGGTCCAACGTTCAGTTCTCGATCAACCCTGAAACCGGTCGTCTGATCGTGATCGAAATGAACCCGCGTGTGTCCCGTTCCTCGGCACTGGCCTCCAAGGCGACCGGCTTCCCGATTGCTAAAGTCGCCGCCAAACTGGCTGTCGGCTACACGCTGGATGAACTGGCAAACGACATCACTGGCGGGGCAACCCCGGCTTCCTTTGAGCCATCCATCGACTATGTGGTTACCAAGATCCCTCGCTTTGCCTTCGAAAAATTCCCTGGCGCCGAACCAAATCTAACCACCGCAATGAAATCTGTTGGCGAAGTGATGGCCATTGGCCGTACCTTCCAGGAATCCCTGCAGAAAGCCCTGCGTGGCTTGGAGACGGGCCTTACCGGTCTCAATGAGGTGGAAATCGAAGGGCTGGGTCAGGGCGATGACAAGAACGCCATTCGCGCAGCGCTCGCCAAGGCAACGCCAGACCGCCTGCTCAAGATCGCACAGGCCATCCGCCTTGGCGTCAGCCACGAGCAGATTTTCGAGACCTGCAAATATGATCCATGGTTCCTCGAGCAGCTTCAGGGCATCATTGACATGGAAGAGCGGGTACGTGTTCACGGCCTGCCGCAGGATGCGCACAATATGCGCAAGCTCAAGAGCATGGGCTTCTCAGATGTGCGCCTTGCAGAACTGGCTGGCACCTCGGCCAAGAAAGTGGCGACCCTTCGGAACGATCTTGAAGTTCGTCCGGTCTACAAGCGCATCGACACCTGCGCTGCCGAGTTTGCGTCACCAACCGCTTACATGTATTCCAGCTACGAGATGCCATTCAACGGCGCTCCGGCCTGTGAAGCCAATCCTTCAGACCGCAAGAAAGTTGCCATTCTCGGCGGCGGTCCAAACCGTATTGGTCAGGGCATCGAGTTCGATTATTGCTGCTGTCACGCCTGCTTTGCCATGAGCGAAGCCGGGTATGAAACCATCATGATCAACTGCAACCCCGAAACGGTCTCTACCGACTATGACACCTCCGACCGTCTCTATTTCGAGCCACTGACCGCTGAGGACGTCATCGAGATTCTGCGCAAAGAGCAGGAAAATGGTGAACTGGTCGGCGTGATTGTGCAGTTTGGTGGCCAGACGCCACTGAAACTGGCTCAGGCTTTGCAGGATGCTGATATTCCAATCCTTGGCACGTCTCCGGACGCTATCGATCTGGCCGAAGACCGCGACCGCTTCCAGAAGCTGCTGCACAAGCTCGACCTGATGCAGCCACGCAACGGTATCGCCTATTCGATCGAACAGGCCCGTATCGTCGCTGAGCAGATCGGCTTCCCCGTCGTCGTGCGCCCATCCTATGTGTTGGGTGGCCGTGCCATGGAAATCGTCCGGACGCCTGAAGCTTTCGAGAAATATATCCAGATGACGCTGGCCGAACTGGTGCCCCCGGATATTCGCATGAAATATCCAAACGACAAAACTGGCCAGATCAATGCCGTTCTCGCTCAGAATGCACTGCTGTTCGACAGCTACCTTTCTGGAGCCATCGAGGTTGACGTGGACTGCCTGTGCGATGGCAAGGAAGTGGTGATCGCAGGTATCATGGAGCATATCGAGGAAGCCGGTATTCACTCCGGTGACTCCGCCTGTTCCCTGCCGCCTTACTCTTTGTCTCAGGACATTCAGGATGAGCTGGCGCGCCAGACCAAGGAAATGGCGCTTGCCCTCAATGTGGTCGGCCTGATGAACGTACAGTTCGCAGTCAAGGACGGCGATATCTATGTCATCGAGGTCAACCCGCGTGCATCCCGTACCGTACCGTTCGTGGCCAAGACTGTTGGCAAACCGATCGCCAGCATCGCCTCGCGCGTCATGACGGGAGAACCATTGTCTGATCACGACGTGAAGTATGGCAAACTTGACCATATCGCGGTCAAGGAAGCCGTCTTCCCATTCGCCCGCTTCCCCGGCGTCGACACCATTCTCGGCCCGGAAATGCGCTCGACCGGTGAGGTCATGGGCCTGGACAAAGACTTCCCGGTTGCCTTTGCCAAGTCACAGCTGGGCAGCGGCACCAAGGTTCCAAGCAAGGGCACAGCCTTCATTTCGGTCAAGGATGACGACAAGCCAGCGATTCTGCCTGCTGTCCGTCGCCTCAAGAATGTTGGTTTCCGTATCATCGCGACCGGTGGTACACAGCGTTATCTGTCCGAAAACGGCATAGATTGCGAAAAAATCAATAAAATGCTTGAGGGTCGCCCGCATATCGTTGATGCTCTCAAGAATGGTGAAGTGCACCTGGTCTTCAATACAACCAAGGGCGCGAAGGCACTTTCCGACAGTCGGGATTTGCGCCGCGCTGCACTTTTGCATAAGGTACCCTACTACACGACTGTTGCTGGAGCATTGGCAGCAGCTCAGGGCATTGAAGCTTATAAGAAGGGAGATATTGAAGTCCGGCCTCTGCAGGACTATTTCTCCTGATTGGCAAGACCAACACCGTCTTGCAACGAACATTCATGTGCGTCTCGAGGGCACGAAACCCTCGGGACGCTAAACTTTTTTGTGGGGCCTCGTACCCCGTTTAACAGGAGGCTTTCCGAAGGCAATGGAAAAAATCCCAATGACGCCTGCCGGATATCAGGCTCTTAGTGAAGAATTGAAACAGCGCAGCAGCGAAGAACGCCCGCGGATTATCGCAGCGATCTCCGAAGCGCGTGCCCATGGCGATTTGTCCGAAAACGCCGAATATCATGCTGCAAAGGAACAGCAGAGCCTGAATGAAGGCCGTATTTCCGAGCTCGAAGACAAGCTTTCGCGTGCGGAAGTCATCGACGTAAGCAAGATGAGTGGCGACACCATCAAGTTTGGCGCCACAGTGACCATGGTCGATGAAGACACCGATGAAGAGAAAACCTATCAGATCGTTGGCGATGTCGAAGCCGATCTGAAAAAGGGCAAGATTTCCCTATCCTCCCCGATCGCACGTGCCCTGATAGGCAAGCAGGTTGAGGATTCCGTGGAAGTCATGGCGCCCGGCGGGTCGAAATCCTACGAGATTCTCGAAATCAAATATATCTAACAGGTCTTTGGACCTGTCTCCTTCCCTAACGCTGTCAGCTCATGCAGCTGTTCAGGTTAGATGGAAGCCATAAAACCAATAAAAAAGCGCATCGGCGTTGCTCCCGCCATGCGCTTTTTAAACAAATCGTCGCGTCTCAAACTTTATCGCGTCAGTCACCCAAATTGATCGGAACATTCGGCGCATTCTTGCTCAGGCGAATGGTCAGCGATGTACGCACGCTATCCACATTTGGTGCAGACGTAAGTTCGTTGATCACGAAAGACTGAAAAGCTTGCAAATCAGGCGACACGCAACGCAAAACAAAGTCGATATCCCCGGAAAGCATGTAGCATTCGCGGACTTGTGGCCAAGCTCTGACACGTTCCTCAAAGGCCACCAAATCGGCTTCTGCCTGACTATGCAAGCCAACCATGGCGATAGCAGTTACGTCAAAGCCGATCTGCTTTTCGTCAACAATGGCGCGATAGCCTTTGATGATTCCGGCTTCTTCCAGCGCGCGAACGCGGCGCAGGCATGGGGGCGCAGAAATACCAACGCGACGCGCCAGTTCCACGTTTGTGATACGACCATCATCCTGAAGCTCTTTCAGGATTTTCCAGTCAATTGGATCAAGTCTTGCTTTCAAGGCGAAAGGTCTCTTATTTTCGAGAAGCTCATGGAAACGTGAGCTGTTGTCCATACCAAGGTATAGCGCGCAGAGACACCCTATCATAGCGCTAATTGGACAAATCTGGAAAGTTTAGACATATTTCTGTGCCCATTTAGGACACAGAACGCCATTTCGGTGAATTATTTGGAAAGATCACCCCTCCAGGAGAATCAAAAGTGGTAGCCACAACAGGCATGAAAATCTGGGTTCTGAGTGACGGCAAGCCTGGCGACGAGAATCAATGCCTCAGCGTTGCCGAGCGATTGGGCGGCTCCATAGAACTGCGTCATGTGGCTCCAACAGCGCCATGGGTCTGGCTCATGCCCCATGGGCCGATACCTCCAACCGATAGTCCGAAAAATGCAACATCCCCTATCCATGGCCCTTTCCCAGATGTAGCCATAGCATCGGGCCGCCGGACCGTTGCCTATTTGAGGAAACTCAAGAAGATTAGCCCGCAAACCATAACGGTCTTCCTCAAAGATCCGCGTCTTTCTTCTTTCAATGCGGACCTTGTCTGGGTTCCTTTCCACGACAAGCGCCGGGATTCTCGCACAATCGTCTCCCTGACAGGCCCGACCCGCATCACGCCGGGCCGTCTGACCGCAGCAAGAACCAAAGCACCTCAGGCCCTGCTTCATCTGCCAGCGCCGCGAGTGGCGCTCATTCTGGGCGGAGATACGGCAAAGGAACAATTCGGAGAGCAGGCTTCTAAACGGCTTGCGCACTATCTAAGCCATGATCTGCCCCCGCATGTCTCAGTGATGGTCACCCCTTCCAGACGCACACCTGCACATCTCAAAGCCGCCGTGCAGAAGGCACTCATTGGACGCCCGCACTGGATCTGGAATGAACGGGACGACAACCCCTATTTCTCGATGATCGCCCTTGCCGATGCGATTATCGTCACGGCTGATTCTCATTCCATGCTCTCCGATGTTCTTTCGAGCGAAGTTCCTGTTTACATTTTCGAGCCGGATGCCTATCCAAAGAAGCTGAAACGGACGATCAATCAACTCGTCCAACACCCTTTTGTACAACTTCTCCCGGCCCCTCTTGAAACGGGAGCACGGCCCGCCATAGATTCAACAGAACTGATAGCAGAGGAAATCCGGCTTCTGCTCAACCCGACCCCTCTTGAAGGATCTCAATGAAGCGGAGACCGCTCCTCTTCATGGCCATATCAAAGAAAGATAATCCGATGCATAGCAAAGTCTTGATCATTGGCTCTGGACCAGCAGGGTACACAGCCGCCATTTATGCTGCCCGTGCCATGCTTGAGCCGACGCTTGTTGCCGGTATGCAGGAAGGCGGTCAGCTGACCATCACCTCCGAGCTGGAAAACTACCCCGGCTTCGCTGAAGAAATTCAGGGACCATGGCTGATGGAGCAAATGAAGGCTCAAGCCAAGAATGTTGGCACCAACCTAGTTTCGGATATTATCACCGAGGTTGACCTCTCCTCGCGCCCCTTCAAGGCAAAAGGCGATACTGGTACAGACTATACCGCCGACAGCATCATCATCGCCACGGGCGCTCAGGCGCGTTGGCTGGGCATGGAAACCGAAGAGAAATTCAAGGGCTTCGGCATCTCCGCCTGCGCCACATGTGACGGCTTCTTTTACCGTGGCAAGGAAGTGCTGGTCATCGGCGGCGGCAACACCGCCGTGGAAGAGGCACTCTATCTCACGCACCATGCAAGCAAGGTAACGGTCATCCATCGCCGCGATGAATTCCGCGCCGAGAAGATCCTGCAGAACCGCCTTGAAAAGAACCCGAAAATCGAAGTGATCTGGGATTCCGTGATTGAAGAGTTTGTTGGCAAGGAAGGCTTCCCGCCAAGCGTGACCGGCGCCAAGCTACGCAATGTCAAAACCGGCGAGATAACCGAGATCACAGCTGACGGCATTTTCGTTGCCATTGGCCATGCGCCTGCCGTCGAGCTGTTCAAGGACACGCTGAAAATGAAGGAAAACGGCTATATCTGGACAGCACCTGATTCGACAGTGACCTCAATTCCGGGCGTTTTTGCCGCAGGAGACGTCACCGATGACAAGTACAGACAGGCCGTAACGGCTGCCGGTTTGGGCTGCATGGCCGCTTTGGAAGCCGAACGCTTCCTTGCAGAACAAGAAGACGCTGAATAATAACGGGTTTTGCCCAGAAATAACGTCCTAAGACCTCCGGCTACCTTGTTTTGCGTTTGAAACTTATTAGACTAAGGGCTACGCTTGAATCCGCATATCTGGCGTAGCCCAAACGCATAACATGGGCAGCGTCCACTACGGCTAGTCAAGGCTCGTTAAGATTCAGACATTAGCATGGATTGCAGGACCAGCAATTCAGCCGGAGGAAACTATGGATTGGGACAAACTACGCATTTTTCATGCGGCCGCCGACGCTGGCAGCTTCACGCACGCCGGCGACAAATTGCATATGAGCCAATCCGCGATTTCCCGACAGGTTAGCGCTCTGGAATCGGACCTAGGGGTTACACTATTCCACCGACATGCACGCGGTCTCATCCTGACGGAACAGGGTGAGCTTCTCTACCGCACAGCCCATGACGTACTCATGAAGCTGGAAACCGTCCGCACCCATTTGACCGACTCCAAGGAAAAGCCGACCGGCGAGTTGCGCGTCACCACTACCGTGGGTCTTGGGTCGGCCTGGCTGACCTCGCATCTGGCCGAGTTCATGGAGCTTTATCCCGGCATCGCGCTCACGCTCTTGCTTGAGAACGAGGATCTCGATCTTGGCATGCGGCAGGCCGACGTGGCAATCCGGTTGCACCAGCCGACACAGCCCGATCTCATTCAGCGCAAGCTCTTCACGGTGCATTTCCATATGTACGCCTCAGCCAGCTATTTGAAGAAATTCAGCCAGCCCCGCTCCATGGATGAACTGGAACAGCATCGGCTGATCTGCTTTGGCGACAACCACCCCAACTATCTCAAGGACGTCAACTGGCTCGAAACAGCCCAGATGCCTCCGGGCAAAAAGCGTCAGATGGCGCTGAAGGTCAACAACCTGCTGGGCATTCGTCATGCGGTGATGCGTGGTGCGGGCATCGCGATTCTTCCCGATTACGTGGTTCATCCTCGCGATGAGATGATTCAGTTGCTGCCAAGTGTGGAAATGCCAAGTTTCGAAACCTATTTTGTGTATGCGGCGGAGCTCAGAAATTCGATGCGCATTAATGCTGTACGCGATTTTCTGCTGTCAAAAGCAGCTAGCTGGCATTATTAAACGCTAACTTAAGCCTTTTTAGAAGATATATTGCGCCCATGAGTTATGGCTCATGGGCGTTTACGTATTTAACCTATATTTATGCACCAAACGCATAACAGAACTGCATCCGCGCACATTGAAAACCGTCTATTTAATAGGCATATATGCCTCAGCTGAAGGCAATAATCGTTGCTAACCTCCTCCCTGCGACGATGTTTGTAGCCAGCTGTTCCCCTCTGGAAGGTGATTGCTCCGCACTTTTGTGCGGAATAAACTTTATAAGCCGGACTTTTGTCCGGCTTTTTTTCTTTCTATCTACTTTTCCAATAATTACCGAAATTTGAATAAATAATAGGCATGGCTATTATTTCAACAAAGAGCGCTATGCGCTTTTGTGAATTCTTGTCATGAAATCCGAATAGTGGCATTTGAAAAAATACCTATTCTTAAAATCAGACAAAGGCCTTTCTCTCCTTGTGCCGCTAGCGCTCACAACGCAATCAAACCGGCAGCTATCCCATCGCGATAGACAAACAAAAGGGCTGGCATGCGCGGAGTATCCCACACAGTACCAGCCCATTTAAACGTCCGAGCCCATCTGAGCCGACGCCGCAGAAGCCATATCAGGCAAAAATGGTTGCCCAGCCCCAGGAGATCGGCATGACAATCCAGAGCGCCGGGATCATGTTGGCCACAGGAAACTGCTTGATACCGCAAATGCGCATCCCCACAGCCAGCATGATGCAGCCACCACAAGCCGAGAAGTCAGCCAGCATATCCGGCGTGGTCAGGGGAATGATCAGCACCGAAGCGAAAAAGAACAGCGCCTGAACGATAAGCTGGGGAACTGCCAGCAAGGCAATAATGTACCCCATGGTCGCAGCGAAGATCATGGCGGTGAACAGGTCCAGGATGGCCTTGACGACCAGCAGGGTCGTATCCCCGGTCATGCCTTCCACCATTGCGCCATAAATGCCCGTCGCACTCATGGAGAACAGCACCAGCAGCGCCACGAACCGGTTCAGGAATTCATCCTGAGGCAGCGCACCATCCGATGGTGTCAGTTTGGACAGGAGGCTCTTGGTCTTGAAAGACATTTTGTGAATGGACTTTTCGAGATCGAAAATCTCGCCCGCCAGCGAGCCGACAATCAATGCAAGCACCACCGGAGCCAAGGCCACCACCTTGCCTGCCATGGCAACCCCAAGCCCCATGGAGGCAATGCCGAACACCATTGGCATATTCTGTTTAACATTTTCCTTGATTTTGGCACCGATGAAAGCGCCGACAACGGAGCCGACTACAATCGCGGCACCATTAATGAGAGGACCTATCATTTTTTTTCCTTTTGTGGCTTATGCTGCCACTGCAAATGGCTCAGGCTGCCATTGATTTACTGGTTTTGACAACGCACGCCACCCTGCGAAGGCAAAGTCCTCCCAACTGCCTTCACATGAACCTGCGCCTTGAGCCAATCAAAGCATGTCGACTTTGCCGAACTCTTTTAACAATCTTCCGAGGTAAAGCCGAATTCTATTTCTTCCTTAGTGAAAAACACCTTCAGATCATTCGATTTCATGAGCGCAAAAAGCGCATCACATTCGCTCGCCGTTACCGCCATAGTCAATCTCTGTGGTGGATCCTGCATATCGAAATATCCGTTGGAATGGTAGCGACCATCATGGCCGAACCCTTCCTGCGCCGTAGAAAGCGTTGCACCACGAATGCCCAACTGCATAGCCTGATCAATAATCCAGCGAGCGAGAGGGCGATCCTCATGCTCGCGACTACGCTGCGAAAAGAAGGTTATAAGAAATCCTTTAGTCATGAGAGCCCAGACGCCGGTTTATATTGTTTAAGGTTTGCGAGAACTTCTTGCTCGTTTGGGCTGCTTGGATAAACAATGCTCAACTGCGGGCGGATCAATTGTCTTTGCGAAAAGCTAAGGCAAGATCTTGTAAGAAGTTTCTGCACTATCGGACTTCGATCTCAAAAAAGCAACAAAAAACCTGACAAAAGTCCGATTATTGTCAACGGCAATACCATCAAGAATAAGGGAAACGGAGTAGATCCCCGTTCCCCCAACCATGACACTTATGCCAATTAGTCTTCCTTGGCCGCTTCGAGCACGAGATCTGCCTGCCGGCCGGTCAATTCCTGCATATGATCAAAGGATGCTTCATATGAGGCAACCCCGGCGGAGATAGATCTCAGCTCGATGATCAGATCACTGATCTCGGATTGTGGCATCAGACTTTCCACCACATCCCATCCTTCCCAGCCAGGCCGGGCATCATAGCCCATCAACTGACCGCGCCTGCCGGCCACGATAGTGTTGACCTTGGGCGTTACATCATTGGGCACAGCGATCTTCACATTCACAATCGGCTCCAGCAGCACCGGACTGCATTGCGGCAACCCCTCGCGCATGGCCAACGTGCCTGCCGAGCGGAAGGCCTGATCGGAGCTATCCACGGTATGGTAAGACCCGTCACTGAGATTGACCGCCAGATCGACAACTTCAAAGCCCAGCGGCCCCTTGATCAACGCATCCTTGATGCCATTCTCGACAGAGCCGAAATACTGCTTGGGAACAACGCCCCCAGTGATGCTTTCGCTAAACTGGAAGCCCTCTCCACGAGACAACGGCTTGATCTCGATAACCACATCCCCAAACTGGCCATGGCCACCAGACTGCTTTTTGTGGCGTCCGCGCACCGACGTTCCTTTACGGATGGTCTCCTTGTAGGGAATGGCCGGAACATGGCTTTCGATATTGATCGAATATTTCCCCTGCAGCCGCTCAAGAGCCACACGCAAATGCATCTCGCCCTGCCCACGCAGAATGGTTTCGCTGCTATCCTGATTTTGCTCGATAATCAGAGAAGGATCCTCTTCAACCAGCTTTTGCAAGGTGGCATAGAGCTTGACCTCATCGCGGTGTTCCTTGGGCCTGACGGCCATGGCAAACACCGGAGATGGCGCTTCGAACATATCAAGCTGTGCGACACCTTCCTTCGCCGTGGTCAGGGTCATGCCCGTATGGGCATCATCCAGTTTGCCCAAAGCAATGACCTCACCAACGCCAGCGGTGTTGTCCTTGATGGTTTTCTGCCCCTGAACATGGAACAGACCCGACACGCGTCCGATTTCCTCGCCTTCGCTTGCGAAAAAGACATCGCCATCCTTCACCGAGCCTTTCAGCACCCGCGAGATGGACAGCTTACCACCATGAGAGGTGTGAATGCTTTTCATCACTTGCAACACGGGCTCGCCGTTGGGCATTTCAGGGCAGCCAAGACGCTCCGCCGTATAGCCGACGCCGAGCCCTTCGTGACGCAGAACCTTCAGAAGACGGGTCACACCATTTTCCTGTTCTGCAGCCCCGATCAGCACCGGCATGACCTGCCCTTCGCGCATTTCCTTTACCAGATCGGTAAAGACCTGCTCTTTGGAGGGCTCCATATCCTCCAGCAGCATTTCCATGAGCTTGTCGTCATGATCGGAAAGCGTTTCGAGCATGGAATAGCGGGCTTCCCACTCGCGCTCCTGATCATCCGCGCTCATGTCCACCAGCTCGCTGGGCGCATGCTCCTTGTAAAGGAAGGACCGTTCCAGAGCCAGATCGATATAGCCTATTGCCTGTTCTCCCTTCCAGATAGGGATCTGACGCAGCAGAAGTGGCGTGTTGGAGGCATGCTGCAACGCCTCGACGACAGAACGCACCCGTGTCGTGCATTTGTCCAGTTTATTGATAAAGAGAATTCTGGGAATGTTGCGCTCTTCAAGCTGCCTGAGAATAACTTGCAAGGCTGGAATTTTTTTCTCGTCCGGTTCGCAAACGACGATTGCGAGATCGACGGCGGAGAGCGCGGGAAGACTTTCAAACTGAAATTCGACGGAGCCAGGGCAATCAACGAAAATATAGGGATCTCCTAGAAATTCCGTTTCGGCGATATTGGCTTCTACCGACATATGGTGCGCGCGCGCTTCCTCGGATGCATCGCCAACAGACCCTCCACTGTCGACTGATCCGAACTTGTTGATTGCGCCGGTTCGCGCCAACAAGGCTTCAAGGAGAGTTGTCTTACCGCTTCCAAAGGGTCCGACGATGGCTACGCAACGTGGACCCTCTACTCTTCTGCCAGCTTGTCCCATGGCAGATCCTCCTTTCTGTTTTCTGCATGATGTCCGGCACCAGCCTGATCAACTGCTCTCATGGGATCAGCCATCAGTTCCTCCTGGTGTTTTCTTGTGAGTTTGACCCTGCTCCTCTTGCCTTGAATAAACGCGCCAAACTGTGAAAAAGCGCGGACAGTACTCTTTCAGCTTAACCGAGATTTGCCCGGTCTGTTTGATCAAACGCAAAAGAAACCGAGATTGCATTATGGACTCACTGCAATTTGACGGTTTGATGACAGCCCTTCGTCTAAGACTAATCTTTCGTCTATAAGACGAATTATCTAATTGAATTAAAAAGGAAAATCTCGCCACAACATCGAGCCCCGTTTCCTCTCTTAAGCCCGAAGCAGGCAGCAGGAGCAAACAACAGACGCACCCGGAAGCCTTGAACCGATTGAGCGGCATGGCTCGCATAAACAAAAAAGGGGCACCAGAGTGCCCCTTCTCGATATCAAAGATCAATTTTGGCCAGTCTCGCTGGCGGCATCCCTTATTTGAGGGACGCACAGAATTTCTTGATGCGAGCACAAGCTTCGGTCAGTGCCTCGGTTGACGTCGCATAGGAAATACGGAAGTTCGGACCAAGACCGAAAGCGGAACCCTGAACAACAGCAACGCCTTCAGCTTCCAGAAGCTCGGTTACAAAATCCTCATCGGTTTCGAGAACTTTGCCAGATGGAGCGGTTTTGCCGATACAAGCCTCACAGGAAGGGAAGACATAGAAAGCCCCTTCAGGAGTCGGACAAGAGATGCCTTCACACTCGTTAAGAGCCTTGACCACCAGATCGCGGCGCTGTTTGAATACTTCAGCACGTTCTGCAATGAAATCCTGCGTACCGTTCAGAGCTTCTACAGAAGCATACTGAGAGATCGAGCTCGGGTTAGAGGTCGACTGGGACTGCAGTTTCGCCATGGCCTTGATCAGTTCAGCAGGTCCACCAGCATAGCCAATACGCCAGCCAGTCATGGCATAGGCCTTGGAAACACCGTTCACCGTCAGCGTGCGGTCATAGAGCTTTGGCTCGATCTGTGCTGGTGTGGTGAATTTGAAATCGTCATAGACCAGATGCTCATACATGTCATCGCTCATGATAAGAACATGAGGATACTTGAGCAGAACATCGGTGAGCGCTTTCAGCTCGGCTTCCGAATAGGCAGCGCCTGATGGGTTGGATGGAGAGTTGAAGATCAGCCATTTGGTTTTTGGCGTAATCGCAGCTTCCAGCGCTTCCGGGGTCAGCTTGAAGGTTGCCTTGTCGGCTTCCACGACCACAGGCTCGCCACCGGCAAGCAAAACCATATCCGGATAAGACACCCAATAAGGGGTCGGGATAAGAACCTCATCACCCGGGTTCAGAGTGCAGACCAGTGCGTTGTAAAGCACCTGTTTGCCGCCCGTACCGACGGTGATCTGGTTTGGCTGATAATCAAGGCCGTTTTCACGTTTGAATTTGGCGCAGATGGCCTCTTTCAATTCAGGCAGACCGTCCACAGCAGTGTATTTGGTTTTACCCTCATTGATGGCCTTGATCGCAGCAGCCTTGATATTGTCCGGTGTGTCGAAGTCCGGTTCACCGGATCCCAAGCCAATGACGTCACGGCCAGCGGCCTTCAGTTCCCGAGCTTTGTTGGTGACCGCAATGGTAGCGGAAGGTTTCACGCGCGAAAGCTGCTCGGCGATAAAGCTCATTGAGCCCTCCAAATTTTCAGCTAAAAAAAAACAAACGGACCTACAGGCTGGCATAATTACCAAGCCAGTCCGCCCGCGCACCCTAGTGCAGCCCTGAGGACAATTCAAGGCAATCCGGGCAAGATTTGGCCGTTTTAGCGTTCAAGGCGTCAAGAAACTTGCGCACAAATGTATCCAACCAACAAGAGGATGCCTACATTTGTTTCAGGCTACAGGAAATTCCCTAGGCCATGAGTTGCAGCCTGCGTGTCCTCCTCTCAAACAAAGAGACTGGCCGCAACAAATTCGATAACGGCATATCACCCTACAACCTTCCCAGACCAAGGGCGCACCCTGCAGCCACTTTTACTATACGCAAAAGTGCCTACAACTTAGCGCGCGTGACAAGATGTCTCATCTACTTAATTCGAATATCCAAAATAAGCATTTTATAGTCTTGTTTAAGGAGACCTGTCGGAACCGGTCCGGAGCCGATTCCGCTTCTCACGACAACCAGATCAGTTTCTGCCGAGAAAGTTGATCTTCTTGCCTTTTGCATTTGTTCGGAGGACCACATGGCGAACTTTGCATATAGGGGCAGATGGCCGCATATCAGAGCCCTGAAGGGCCTTGTTATGGCCATGTCTGCCCTTTCTTTTGTATCATTGCTATCCCTGTCCAACATCGAAGCTCGTGCAGCATCCGGACAGGAAGAACTCCCTCATTCCCCGGTCAATGCAGATGCCAAGGCGTCAGCATTGCAGTTATCCGGCAAACCCGCTGGCGGCACCGCAGACCATTCCAAATTTGAAATCCTGCAGCAGGACTTCAAATCAGGGCCAGAGGTGACCAAGGCCTGCCTGACCTGCCACACGGAAGCAGCAGATCAGGTGCAGCACACCCTGCACTGGAAATGGGAAACCAAGAATGAGGCCACCGGCCAGACCCTCGGCAAGCGCACCGTCATCAACAGCTTTTGCGGCAATGTCGCCTCAAACGAGCCGCGCTGCACATCCTGCCATGCAGGTTATGGCTGGGAGGATATGCGCCAGCCACCTCCTTCCGAACCCGAAGCAGTCGATTGCCTCGTCTGTCATGCGGATACGAAGCTTTACAAGAAATTCCCCACCAAGGCCGGTCACCCGCTCTATGAACCGACCCCGTGGAACGGCAAGATCGTCCAGCCGCCAAATCTCAGCATGGCAGCTCAGTCGGTCACCAATCCGCAACGAGAGAATTGCGGCTCCTGCCACTATTATGGCGGTGGCGGTGACGGCGTCAAACATGGGGATCTGGACAGTTCGCTGAACCACCCGGATGCAGCCCTTGACGTGCATATGAATGCAGACGGCCTCAACATGGCCTGCACAGCCTGCCATTCCGGCTCCGGCCACCAATGGCCCGGCTCGCGCTACAGCACCGAGGCAAACCCCACAACGGTCACCAACGATGGTGAGGAAACCAAGACCGCCAAGATCCGCTCCCTTGATCAGCATGCCGGTCTGATGGAACCGTCCGCCTCCTGCGAGAGCTGCCACTCGGCGCGTCCGCATGATGGGAACGACATCATGGGCATCAAGCTCAATGATCATACCGACACGGTCGCCTGCCAGACTTGCCATGTGCCTGAATTCGCTCGAGGGGGTGTTGCCACCAAAACCCTTTGGGACTGGTCAACGGCTGGCAAGTTGAAGGATGGCAAACCCTACAAGGTCATGGATGAGCATGGCCATCCCAGCTACATGTCCGAGAAGGGCGATTTTGAATATGCCGAGAATGTCCAGCCATTCTATTCATGGTTCAATGGCGAAACGACATGGACGCTGCTCGACGACACAATCGATCCGACAAAGGTTGTCGAGATCAACGCCCTCGGCGGATCAGCCTCCGATGGCAAATCCCGCATCTGGCCATTCAAACGCATGCATTCGCGTCAGCCATATGACAAGGCAAACAACCAACTGGTCTATAACCATGTCTTCGGCAAGGACGACACGGCCCTCTGGACCAATTTCGATTGGGACAAATCGGTGCCTGCCGCCATGGATTTCATCGGCAAGGACTTTTCCGGCGAGCTGGGCTTTGTCGATACCTACATGTATTGGCCGATTACGCACATGGTCGCCCCCAAAGAACAGGCTGTGCGCTGCACCGAATGCCACGCCAAGGAAGGACGGCTCGCCGGCATCACCGGAATCTACATGCCGGGGCGGGACAATTTCAAATGGCTCGACTGGATTGGCTATGCTGCCTTCGGGCTGACCCTGCTGGGCGTTCTGATCCATGCCTTGCTGCGCATCATCTTCCGCAATCGCAAGACACCGGCTTGAGGAGGCATTATCATGACTGACATACCGTCTTCTGCCCAATCAGAAGAATTGGCCACCAAGCCCGACGTCAAAAAGCGGGCTGTGAAAATCTATACGCGCTATGAGCGTTTCTGGCATTGGTCGCAGGCCCTGCTGATCTTTATTCTGGCCTTTTCGGGCTTCAATCTGCACGGCTCACTCACGCTGGTGCCTTTTCCTCTGGCGGTCATGGTCCACACCTATGCAGCAATTTTGTTGCTGCTCTTGTGGCTCTTCACCACCTTCTGGAACTTTACCACAGGGCAGTGGCGCCACTATCTGCCCCAGAACAAAGGACTGTTCGCGGTGATCAAATTCTATGCCTATGGCATCATCACCGGCGCCCCGCACCCCTACTCGAAGAGCCTTAATCGCAAGCAGAATGCCCTGCAGTCTCTGGCCTACCTGACCTTCATGGTCATCATCGGTCCAGCCCTGTGGCTCTCAGGCATTGCCTACCTGCTCTATGGTCTTTGGGAAAATATCCAGAATGGCCAGCAGATCTTCACTCTGGTGGCCTTCGTGCATACGGCAGCAGCCTTCGCGATGATCACCTTTGTCGTCATCCATGTTTATATGACGACCACAGGCAAAACAGTGTTCCACTATATCAAGACCATGATCACCGGCTACGAGAAGATCGAACTGACCCCCGCAGAAGAAGCCTATCTGGAAGAGCAGCAGCCGGGCATGCTGAAAAAAGACACTAAATAGCCAAAGCAAAAACCAAAGGCAAAATAGCCAAAGATATAAAGAAGCCGCAGCGAATGCCGCGGCTTTTTCTTTGGATTGAGTGATCAAGGCATCAGGCGATGCCTCGTCCTTGTTGCATCATTCAAAGGCTGTGCCGGGCTTGACGCCGATTTTCTTCAAAATCATGGCGGCCGGACAAAAACCGGTAAAAGCAGACTGCATCATGTTGGCGCCAACAAAGACCGTTAGCCAGATAAACAGCGGATGAACATAGACCGTCAGAACGACGGACAGCAGGACCATGAAGCCTGCAAATGCGAGAATGGAACGATCGAGCGACATTTTAGAACTCCATTAAATTAGAACTTGCGAATATACATAACAAACAACATCCATAAGGTAAAGAGGAAAGATCAGGGAAGCTGCTGAGGCAAGCTGTCGCGCCCATCCAAAGGTCTCATAGCCATCACATACAATTGTACCAAGCGCCCCGAAATTGTCACAATATTGATCCCTTTGCGCCCTCTTTCACGCAAATCCGGGCCGCAATCCCGTGAGACAGTATCATTGGACCAACCCTGCCACGGGATTTAAAACAATGACATTGCCTGACACCAACGCAAATGACCGGACAAGCGACAGGAAAAGAAAGCGCCATACAATAGAACTGAGCGCCTATGCCGAACGCAAAAGTCCCATTTCAAGAATTTTTAAGCTCTGGATCGGAGCCTATGCATTTGCGATCTGTGCAGCTCTCGTCATAGCCTTTGGAAAGCCAGCCCATTCGGCCCCTTCGCAAATATCTACCGAACAGGACACTCCCACGGCGCAGCCACTGCTTCTCACCCCCGATGACATGCAATCGGGCGGCTTGTTGTTCAAGGCCAAGGAAGCGGGCAAATATATCGAGGCGCCGAAGGTGGCGACGGATATCAAGATCGATGTCACCGGACCGATCGCCCGCGCTGTGGTTACGCAGAAATTCCTCAACCCGAGCGACGCCTGGGTCGAGGGCATCTATGTTTTCCCCCTGCCAGACACCGCCGCCGTGGATGAACTGCGAATGAAAATCGGCGAGCGCATGATCGAAGGCCAGATCAAGCCCAAAGAAGAAGCCCGCCAAATTTACGAAACCGCCAAACAGCAAGGCAAGAAAGCCAGCCTGCTGGAGCAGCATCGCCCCAATCTCTTCACCAACGCCGTCGCCAATATCGGTCCGAGGGATTCCATTACCATCCAGATCGAATATCAGCAAAGCATTCCGCGCAAGGATGAAGAATTCTCCCTGCGCGTGCCGCTGGTCGTCGCGCCGCGTTACAATCCCCTCGACAAGCCCCTCAAACCCGTCATTGATCTCAAGCCCAACCAGGCCGACAATGCCAGCGGCTGGGGCACGACAGATCCGGTTCCCGATCGTGAGGCAATCACCGCCCCCGTGCTTGACCCGAAAACTGAGGGCAAGAGCAATCCTGTTACGCTCAGCGTCAAGCTGAAGGCCGGTTTCCCTCTCGATAATGTCGTCAGCCACTATCATGATGTGGTGGTCAAGCCCGAAGGCAGCGACACCATGACCCTCTCGCTCAAGGGAGAAGCCGTACCAGCCGACAAGGACTTCCTGCTCACATGGAGTGGCAAGCCAAGTGAAACGCCCAATCTTGGTCTCTTTACCCAGACCCTCAAAGACGACCCCAACCAGCGGCAGACCGGCGATGGGCAAAGCAAGGACGCCAGAGATGAAAATGAGGAAGAGGAAAGTCTGCTGGAAAGCGAAGCAGAACACTATCTGTTGGCCTATATCACTCCACCTTACAAACTGGCGACCGAGCTGAAAGTCCCCCCACGCGAAGTGATTTTCGTCATCGACCAGTCCGGCTCCATGGATGGCCCCTCCATCCGGCAAGCACGCGAAAGCCTGATAGAAGCACTGGGCCAGCTCAAGCCGGAAGACACATTCCAGATCATCCGTTTCAACAATGACATGGCGCAGCTCTTCCCTTCGCCCCAACCGGCAGATAAAGAGCATATCACCACCGCGCGCTATTGGGTCGCGGCGATTGAAGCCAACGGCGGCACAGAAATGTTGCCAGCCATGCAGGCCGCCCTCAGGGATCAAAATCCCGATGCTCCGACCCTGCGTCAGGTTATTTTCCTCACCGATGGTGCCATTGGCAACGAACGCCAGCTGTTTGAAACCGTCAAATCCGACATGGGCCGCTCCCGTATCTTCACGGTCGGCATAGGATCTGCTCCGAACAGCTTCTTCATGTCTCGCGCAGCAGAAGTCGGGCGCGGCACCTTCACCCAGATCGGCAACATCACCGAAGTGAAGAGCAAGATGGCGGAGCTTTTCACCCAGCTCACCACGCCAGTCGCCACCGACCTCAGCATCACTTTTGCGAACGGCAAGGATATCGAGGCCTCTCCGAGTGCGTTGCCTGATCTCTATAAGGGAGAGCCGGTTGTGGTTGCCTTCAAGGGCAAAGATCTGGGTCAGGAACTGACCCTTACAGGCCGGTTTGACAACCAGCCATGGTCGATGACCGTCGACATCACCAAAGCTGCACCTTCCAATGCAATCGACAAATTGTGGGCCCGAGGCAAGATCCGCCAGTTGGAGAATGAACGCCTGCTTGCGACAGATCCGGCGTCTTTCGACAAGAGGATCGAGGCCCTCGGACTCACACATCATCTGGTCACGCGCCTGACGAGCCTCGTCGCCGTTGACGTCACCCCATCACGCCCGCAAAATCAGTCCTTGGACAGCAAGAAGGTTCCACTAAACCTGCCCGATGGCTGGAAAATGGAAAGCGTGTTTGGTGAGAGTGCACCGATGATGGACACCGGCATTGATGCAACCATTGCCCCGGCACCTCAGGCAGGCAACCGCACAGCCGGTCTGATAACACTTGCTCCCGCCGCCATGAAGGCCATGAAAATGACTTCTGCGCCCCAGAGCGGCCCCACTCAGGTTGCCCTTGCCCCGACTGGCGGCAACCAGATTCTTCTCCCCAAGACCGCAACGCGGTCGGATCTTCTCATCCTCCTTGGTATCGCCCTGCTGACCCTGGCCGGTGCCCTGATGGCATGGATACAATGGCGGAAGATCCGACCGGAGTTGCGCTAGGTCTGTCCTTAGAGTAGCAGCCTGCGCGTGGGCTTCGGTCCACGCGCCTTTTTCTCACACTGTCAAGTAAACGCGCACACCAAGGACAACATGGAAAAACCAGCCCCCAGCCCCACGCAGTTTAAAATAGGCGCAGTCAGCGCCATGGCTCTTGGACTGCTGGGGCTGGGGTTACTCATTTGGGGAAGCTGGATCCCCGTCAAGGCCGAACTCGCTCAATATCTGCTGGAGAGGGCATGGCAGCAGAGCAAGAGCGATGGCGCGCCCCACAAGGCATGGCCATGGGCAGACAGCTGGCCAGTTGCCAAACTGACCATCCCGGGCCTTGATTTCGAAGCGATCATTCTCAAGGAAGCCGGCGGCGAAGGCCTTGCCTTCGGTCCGGTTCTGCTGGATCAGTCCGCCCCTTTGGGCCAAAGGGGAACAAGCGTCATTTCGGCGCACAGAGATACCCATTTCAAGGCTCTTGCCAATTTGCAAGTTGGCATGCAGGTGTCGCTGGAGCCAATGCACGGCCCGACTTTGCATTACACCATCGATGCCAGTCGCATCGCTCGCTGGGATCAATCCGGCCTTGTCAGGAATACGCTGAGTTCTTCACTCGTTCTCTCTTCCTGCTGGCCATTTGATGGCCTTACCAGTGGCCCCTTGCGCTTCATCGCCGAGGCCACCCCAGACCGTAAAACAGCTCAGTTGATCCGCTAAAACGCAGCAGTTTGAACGGGCGGCAGCATGCCAAGACAATCCATCAAAATTCTTGCTTGATTGATGAATAGAATTCGGTTGCAGTGGTGAGACACTTGCCTTAGAAATCGGTCATTCTGCTGGCGCCAAGCCCGCATTTCCCCCTCCTCACACTGGAAAGCTGCAATCAATGCCAAGAATGACCGCCAACCTGTTGTTGCTGACCGCTGCCATCGTTTGGGGTGCGGCCTTTGTCGCCCAGTCCACAGCGATGGAGTCCATCGGTCCGATGAACTTCACAGGCGTGCGCTTCCTTCTTGCGACCTTGGCTGTAGCACCCTTTGCCTATTTCGAACGGCGGCGAGTGAGCAATCCGATCCCGCTGCCGGTGATCGGCAAGGGCATTCTGGTGGGCGTTGTATTCTTTGCTGGCATGGCATTCCAGCAATTCGGTTTTGCCACGACATCGGTCACCAATGCAGGTTTCCTCACAGCTCTCTATGTTCCCCTGACACCGGTCATCGGGGTCCTTATTTTCCGCAGCTGGCCAACCCCGATCATCTGGCCGATTGTGGCCATCTCTGTGCTTGGTGCCTATCTGCTGGCAGGCAGTCTGGAAACCATGAAAGAGGGCGATATTCTGATGCTGTTCAGCGCTCTGTCATGGGCGTTGCAGATCATCTTCGTGGGACGCATGGTCAGCAAATATGGCAACCCCTTGGCCTTTGCCTTCCTGCAGTTTGCCACGGCATGCGTGCTCGGCTTCCTTGGTGGATTGCCTTTTGAGACGATGGACCTGTCCAGCCTTCAGGGCGCTTGGTTCCAGATCATCTATACTGGCGTCTTCTCCGGCGCCCTTGCTTTCGGTCTGCAAGCCATCGGGCAGCGCTACACGCCGCCTGCGGACGCCGCAATCATCCTCTCTGGCGAAAGCGTGTTTGCCGCCATCTTTGGTGCTCTGTTGTTGAGCGAACGCCTGACGTCAACCCAGTATCTGGGCTGCTTCCTGATCTTCTCCTGCATTCTGCTGGTCGAGCTTTTGCCGCAAATCCAGAAACGTCTGCGTCGCGCCAAAAAGAAAACCGAAGCCGCAGAAACCTCAGAAGCTTCGGCAGATATTCCGGCTTGAAGCATATCGCCAATTAAAGCAAACAAGAGACAGACAACAAAAAGACCGCTGCTCAAAAGAACAGCGGCCAAGGATGCCTTCCACACGGGAAACCAGGAGGTTGGTTACTCAGTTCTTGATCTTGGCGATATCCAGCAGACTCAAAACGGCCTTTTCATAATATGGCTCGGTCTCGCCCTTACGGATCTTGCGCAGGAAATATTTCTCAAAGGCGATCTTGGCCAGATGCACCCATTTACCCTGCCCTGAATAGTTGGTGTTGCGCGGTGGAATCTGCGGCATGGCCACAAAGGCCAGCCCTGAATCGCCAAAGTCTGCAAGACAGATCGCGTTCCAAGTCGCTTCATGGGTCGGATCTTTACCCGCCAGAATTTCACCCAGATTCTTGGCCGATGCCGTGACCATGGATTCGATCATGTAACCCGTCTTCGGTACACCCACCGGCACTGGGGTCGCTTCATAAGGCGGAATGGCGATGCACACGCCGATGCCGAAAATATTGGGATATTTCGGATTGCGCTGATGTTTGTCGACAATGACAAAGCCGCGCGGATTGACCAGCCCTTCGATGCCTCGCAGCGCCGGAATACCGCGGAAAGCTGGCAACATCATGGAATGCTTGAAGGGCAGCTCATGCTTTTTCTTCTCGTTCCCGTCAGCGTCAACCTCGGTAACATACATCATGCCTTCTTCAACCTTGTCGACCTTGGCATTGGTAATCCATTTCACGGTCCGGTCGCGCATGGCCGATTCCAGCATGCCTTTGGTGTCACCCACGCCGCCAAGGCCCAGATGGCCCACATAGGGCTCCGAGGTCACAAAAGTCATGGGCACCTTGTCGCGGATCTTGCGCTTGCGCAGATCGGTGTCGAAAATCATGGCTGTTTCATAGGCGGGGCCATAGCAGGATGCCCCCTGAACAGCACCCACCACAATCGGGCCGGGATCTGCGCAGAAGGCTTCCCATTTCTCATGTCCTGCCGTCGCGTGGTCAACGTCGCAAACCGAAATGGTATTGCCCTCTGGGCCCAAACCTTCAATCTCGTCAAAGGCAAGCTCAGGCCCGGTCGCGATCACCAGATAGTCATAGGAAACCGATGAGCCATCTTCCAGACCCACGGTGTTATTCTCAGGATCAAGGCTCGTAGCGGCGGAGCAGATGAAGTCCACCTTATTCTTCGGCAAGACCGTTGCCAGATCGAGTGTGATATCTTTCTTCTTGCGCCATCCCACGGCGACCCATGGATTGGATGGTGTAAACTGGAAAAACGGCTTGTTTGAAATCACGGTCACCTTACCAGCCTTCGACAGTTGCTGGCGGATCTCATAAGCTGCTGAAAGGCCGCCCAGGCCTCCTCCCAAAACCACTACATGCGTCATATTCTCTCCCTTTCAGCACCCCTCTCCCCGATATGAGGTGCTCCTTGCGACCAAGTGCGCTCCTATTATTTTAGTAATTTCGAATATTAGGACTATTTAATACAAAGAGAAATAATCAATTCGGCTGATGTGCCTTGGAGGAAGAAAAGGGCTATCGGAAAAATTTTGCCAAGCCCCCTTCATATTCTCGCTTTGTTCCCTTACATTGTGCTCAAACAGCTCCGAGAGGTAGGCACATGACGTCCAAGAAGCAGAAAGAGGCTGAGAAGCAAAGCGGGTTGGGCGAAGCGCCTCAAGCCTCCTTTGAAGGAGCCCCGCTTTCTGACTCGATTGCAGACTGGGCTGACGAAATCGCTCAGGCCGCCAATCTGGATGCCAAGCCCAAGCCAGCACCGAAGCCGAAGAGCGCCAGCAAAAAGCCCGCAGCCAAGCGCAGCAAGAAAGCTGACGACCAGAAGGCCTCCGCCCGGGACCGCGCTGCCGGCGGGCTCAATCCCGTGGCTGGTCTGGACATCTCGCTTGAGAAAGCAGAAGAGCTGGAACGTGTCACCAAGGAGCGCAAGAAGGCCCAGAAGAAAAAGGGCAAGAATGACGACCGCTCGGGTGTCACTGAAACCGTGCGCGCGCTGGAATCTCTCATCGAGCATGGCCGACCGGAATTCATGGATTCCGAACCATGGCGCCCTCACCGTCCGGATCGTCCGGAAAAATCGGAAGGCGGCGTTTCCTTCGAGCTGAAGACCGAATATGAACCGGCGGGCGACCAGCCAACGGCAATTGCCGATCTGCTGGAAGGCATCGGAGATGGCGAAGCGACGCAGGTGCTACTCGGCGTTACCGGTTCGGGCAAGACCTTCACCATGGCGCAGGTGATCGCCCAGACCAACCGCCCTGCCCTGATCCTTGCGCCTAACAAGACCCTTGCAGCCCAGCTCTATGGCGAGTTCAAAAGCTTCTTCCCCAACAACGCGGTAGAATATTTCGTTTCCTATTACGATTATTACCAGCCGGAAGCCTATGTGCCGCGCACTGACACCTTCATCGAGAAAGAAAGCACGGTCAACGAACAAATCGACCGTATGCGCCACTCGGCCACCCGCGCCGTGCTCGAGCGCGACGACGTGATCATCATCGCCTCGGTCTCCTGTATCTACGGTATCGGCTCAGTGGAAACCTACACCGAAATGAGCTTCAAGATCGAGACCGGCGACGAGATCGACCAGAGCCAGCTGATGGCCGATCTGGTGGCGCTGCAATATAAGCGCAACGACATGGATTTCCATCGCGGCTCTTTCCGGGTGAATGGCGATGTGGTTGAGATTTTCCCGGCCCACTATGAAGACCGTGCCTGGCGTATTTCCTTCTTCGGTGACGAGGTAGAGGAAATCAAGGAATTCGACCCGCTGACCGGTCAGAAGATGGGCGAGCTTGAGATGATCAAGCTCTACGCCAACTCGCACTATGTGACCCCGCGCCCGACGCTCAATCAGGCGATCAAGAGCATCAAGAAGGAACTCAACGAGCGCCTTGCCGAGCTGGAAGCCCATGGCCGTCTGCTGGAAGCCCAGCGTCTTGAGCAGCGCACCCGCTTTGATCTGGAAATGATGGAAGCAACCGGCGCCTGTCAAGGCATCGAGAACTATTCACGCTATCTCACAGGCCGCCTGCCCGGAGAGCCACCGCCGACCCTGTTTGAATATCTGCCCGACAACGCGCTCATCTTTGTTGATGAGAGCCATGTGACCATCGGCCAGCTCGGCGCGATGTATCGCGGCGACTTCCGCCGCAAGGCAACGCTGGCCGAATATGGCTTCCGCCTGCCAAGCTGCATGGACAACCGTCCCTTGCGCTTTGAGGAATGGGACGCCATGCGCCCACAGACTGTGGCGGTTTCCGCAACACCGGGCAACTGGGAGATGGAAGAAGCCGGTGGCGTCTTTGCAGAACAGGTCATTCGCCCCACAGGCCTGACCGATCCGATCATCGAAATCCGACCCGCAAAGACGCAGGTCGACGATCTGCTCGGCGAGGTCAAGGAAAAGGCGGCGCAAGGCTACCGAACATTGGTGACGACCCTCACAAAGCGCATGGCCGAGGATCTCACCGAATATCTCCATGAGCAGGGCGTGCGCGTGCGCTACATGCATTCCGACGTCGACACCATAGAGCGTATCGAGATTATCCGAGACCTGCGCCTTGGGGCCTTCGACGTGCTCGTGGGCATCAACCTGCTGCGTGAGGGTCTAGACATTCCTGAATGTGCCCTTGTGGCCATTCTCGACGCCGACAAGGAAGGCTTCCTCAGATCGGAAACATCGCTCATCCAGACCATCGGCCGTGCCGCTCGTAACGCCGACGGCAAGGTCATTCTCTATGCGGACAAGATGACCGGGTCCATGGACCGCGCCATCTCCGAGACCAATCGCCGTCGTGAAAAGCAGCTTGCCTATAACGAAGAACACGGCATCACGCCGCAGACCGTCAAGAAGAATATCGGCGATATTCTCGGGTCGGTCTATGAAAGTGATCATGTCACCGTCGACAAGGGCTTGGCCGAAGAAACAGAGGCTGGCATCGGGCACAATTTGGAAGCCCATATCGAGGATCTGGAAAGCCGCATGAAAGATGCCGCTGCCAACCTCGAATTCGAGGAAGCCGCCCGTTTGCGCGACGAAATCAAACGGCTGCGCGAGACAGAACTGGCCATCGCCGACGATCCACTAGCCCGACAATCTGCAGTCGACGGGAAGACCGGAGGCTATCGCGGCGAACGCAAATATGGAACCTCTGCCAATATGCCGAAATCAGGCTCCAAAAAGGGCAGCCGTATCCAGCAGCCGGATCTGGACGATATGGGCCCGGGCACAGACATGCCCCGCCCCAAAGGCGCCAGCAAGGCTCCGCGCCCGAAGCGCAGGAAGAGCTGAAGGCTAGAAAAGCAGGGCTAGGGCTGCGATCACCATCAGGATCTGCAGCCCTGCCTCGAACCAGTGGGCAGAAATCCGGGTGAGCACGAACCTGCCCAGCAGCGCCGCGACAACGGCAGCGACAATGAGAGCCGCCGCCGGACCTGCCATTTGCATAGTCATCAAGCCGCTTTGCCAATAACCCGACAGTTTGGCAAGGTTCGACAGCACCGATGTCGCAGCCATCGCACCGACAAAGGCCTGCCGTGAGATCTGCATCTCACGAAACAGGATCACCTTGATCAGATTGCCGCTCCCCACCAGCCCGGAAACGAATCCGTAAAGAGCCGATCCGACAATCAGCCCGCCCCAACCGATACGGAAGGCGGGCAAGCGGCCGATATGCTTGAGGAACACATAACAAAGTACCATTGCGCCAATCAACTGCTTGACCAGTTCACCGGGAAGCAGCACCAAAAGCAGCGATCCGCCATAGGAGAACGGCAGGCAGGATAAGGCCATCACCCCGACGATACGCCAATCGACATGCCGCCCATACAGAATGGATTTGGTGATGGTGGAGGCAGCAAACAGAACCGTCGCCAAAACGATCGTGTCCTTGACGTCCAGCAGGTGAGAACCGATGGCCAGCAAGAATACTGCCGTACCAAAACCGAAGACGGCAGAAGCCAGCGCGCTCAGAAATCCGACAACAACAAACAGGGACAGGATCATGGCAGGGGCTCCGACCCGAAAAGGGCCCAGCAGGGTCTATCAAAAGGTCACCCGAAGACAAAGACTAAATTTCAGGCAAGCCATACTGCCATATGATTGTGCTGACGGCAGAAAAGGCCTCCAGCAGCGCTGCTGGAGGCCAGCGTATCTGTACACGGAACGCCGACACGGCATCCCTACCCGATAACAATCTCGGCCAACAGGAAACCAACGACCGAGCAGGTAACCACCGCAATCAAGCCAACTGCCATGAAGGAATGATTGAAGTACCATTTGCCGATCTTCGTTGTACCGGACACATCGAAGTTGACGGTAGCAATGTCGGATGGATAGTTCGGAATGAAGAAATAGCCATAAACCGCAGGCATCAGCCCGATCAGCAGCGCTGGCTCCAAGCCAAGCCCCAGACCAACCGGCAACATCATGCGCGCCGTCACGGCCTGAGAGTTCACCACAACAGACACGATGAACAGGGCCAGCGCGAAGGTCCATGGATATTGGGTCACCATATCAACGATACCGGCCTGGAACTGCGGCATGGCATATTTGAAATAGGTGTCCGACATCCATGCGATACCGAAAATGGCAATCGCGGCAACCATGCCTGATTTGAACACGACCCCGTCAGGCACCGTGCGCGGTTGCGTCTTGGTGGCCAGCATGATGATACCGCCAAAGCACAGCATCATCATCTGGATGACAACGGACATGCTGATCGGCTTTTCCGCACCAGCTACAGTTCTCACCTCGGGCACCATGGCGATGAAGACAATCGTCAGAATGGCGAGAACGAACAGAAGCACGGCATTCCGTGCGGAAGCCGGAAGAGCCTCGTTGAGGGAGGTCGCCGTGGTCGATTTAATCTTCTCCGCCCACGCCGGATCCTGCAGACGTCGCTGATATTCCGGATCTTCATCCAGTTCCTTGCCGCGGCGCATGCTGTAAAGCGCCATGGCGAGCGTTCCACATAGGGTGGCTGGCACGGTAACCATCAGAATGGAGAGCAGCGTGATATCAGGATTGATATCCGACAACTGTGCCAGATAGTAGACGACCGCAGCAGAAATCGGTGACGCTGTGATACCAACCTGAGAGGCAACCGAAGCTGCGGCCATCGGACGTTCCGGGCGGATGCCATTTTTCAGAGCCACATCGCCGATAATCGGCATGATGGAATAGACCGCATGGCCGGTGCCCAGCATGAAGGTCATACTGTAGGTCACAAACGGAGCGATCAGCGTTACGCGCTTCGGGTTGGAGCGAAGCATGCGCTCGGCCACTTGGAGCATATATTTCAAGCCTCCAGCAGCTTCCAGAATGGAGGCACAGGTTACGACCGCCAGAATGATCAACATGACGGTGATGGGCGGAGAGGTTGGCGGCATCTGGAAGATAAAGACTTCGATGACCAGACCAATGCCGGATACCACGCCCAGACCGATCCCGCCGAAACGAGAGCCGATATAGAGCATGACCAGCAAAAACAGGAATTCAAGATAAAGCATCTGACGGGGTCCTTTTGGTTGCCAAATCAGGCATAGATTTCGCTGACGGCCCGATATAGATGGCTAACTTGCAACCATGTCAGCAGAAGCGGAAAACGAGAATCTCTTGCAAGCCCTGCGATCCTCATTTCAGGGTCGCGTTGCATTAAGCTGAGATATGAGAATTTTACCAGCAGGTCTTTTACTTACACAGAAAGACTATCCACGATTATCGTTGATATTGATATTTTTTACAATGAATACGCAGTTTTCTGTAGCAATTCTGCAACAGCACTGCTTTTTCTCCTTCCGGGATGCTCAAATCGCACAATGGCAGAAAATAGCCATCTTTCGATCACACTTCCGCCCATAAGACAAACAACAACGTGCCTCAAACACGAGACCAACCAAGCGCAGCAAACGAAGAGTGAGAAAACCGAGCGTGAACAAGATTGCATCAACCGGCATAGGCCTCATTACGGCAGCCCTGTTCCTCATGGTATTGCAGGATGTAAGCCACGCAGCAGACAAAGGCCATTGCGGGACCGCGTCCTGGTACCAATTGACGACGAGAACAGCATCAGGCGAAATGGCCAACCCCACCAAGATGACAGCGGCCCATCGCTCAATCCGGTTTGGTCAGAAAATCGAAGTGACGAATATGCGTAATGGCAAGAAAGTTATTGTGCGGGTGAATGACCGCGGTCCCTTTATCAAGGGGCGTATTTTGGATGTCAGCCGTCAGGCAGCCAAACGCTTGGGCTTCAAAAATGCCGGCACCACAAAGGTTTGCTTCCAGAACGCATCATAAGGCAGCACATCACATGATGCCACTGCCACCAGGGATGCACCCTGCTCGTTCAGTTTGTAGAAAACAGATCAGCCCCACCAAAGAGGCTATGGGCGCGCATTCGCCTGCTTGATGCGCTTCTTCGCGCTTCCGGCCTCGTCGACCAAAGCCACGAGCTCTTCTGCCTTGTCATTGACAAGCCAGCCATAATAATTCTCTTGGGGCCAGACTGTGCGCCCGGATTTCTTCCGTTTATCGCGCAGTTCACGGGCATGAATATCGGAATCTCCGATATTATAGAGAGTCGCCGTAATTCCCGGATTTTGCGAAATATCGACACCTGCGATGCTGCGATAATCATCGATGGCCTTGCGGATCATGGCTGCCATAAAAGCCAGCGAGATATCCGGCTTCATGATGGCGTTATAAACACCGGCGGCATTGTTTGCGTCCAGCTTGCGAATACCAGACTTCTTATGCACGAGATCAGAGAGCTTGAGTGCTGTGAGGGGGCTAATCTGCCCAAGCCCGAAGGTCTGGCCAGCATATATGGGCTGGAAAAATACCTTGCTGAAACGGTCTTTCGGGAAGGTCTTCCCGTCCACTTCCTTGCCCTGAAAGTCCTTTTTCCAGACCGCCTGACGGCAAGACCAGAGCGAGTAGGAATCCTTGTGTTCATCACAGGCTTCAAACTGAGGCCGCTTCAGGAAGCTCTCGATATCTTCTCCATCATAGGCGAATTTCAAATCCATGCCTGAATAGATGGCAGCCTTTGTGTAATAGGTCTGAAGATAGTCGAAAACATTGATATTGTAGGTATGCTCGCCGACAATCGCACCAATCATATGGATCGGATCAATGGAATAGACATCCGCTGCATCCTTGATTTTGGCAAGGAGCTTCTTGTCTTTCTGCAAAAGGGCATGAACCTTGTCATATTTTTTCTCAAACGACAATTTCTGCGCCTTGGTGCGCAAATGGGATCCATTGGGGATCTTGGGCTGAACCTTCTGGCGGTTTCCCGAAGGCACCACCTGAACAGATTTGGCAAGAGCCTGCTGATCAGACAGCACAAATGCTCCAGCCAGAAATGCAAAACACACAGCCCATATGAATTTCATTTCAATGCCCAACTTTCAATGGAATCAAATCTCACCCGATTGGATTGCAACCTATCAGCAATTCGCCCATTTACGTAGTGCATTTATGCAACAGACAGCCAAGAAGCGACCGCCAAACCGCCCATTTCTACCCTTTTTCAAGACTGTAGAGATCATCGTTATAACTATCCATATGCTTTTGCAGCAATGCTTGCGCATCGAGCAAGCCCTTGTTGTAAAAGATTGGACCAAGATGGGTTACGAGATGATCAAGAAAGAACTCGGCTTCAAACCGCCCCAGATCATGATCAAATTCATCGCGAAAATAATCCTGCAGGATTTCGACAAGCCGTGCCTTTTCTTCTCTCGAAAAAGAAATTTCGCTCATCCCTGTCTCCCGGAACGCGAAAGCACGCCCCTAGCTTAGAAGGCGTGCTCCAGAAAAGTCTCAAAGCCCCTTGAGGAATGGGTTATTCACCCGTTCGTCACCGATGGTAGAATGGTTCCCATGCCCGCAAATAAAGGCGACATCATCGCCAAGCGGCAGGATCTTGTCACGAATGGAAGCCAACAGCGTTTCGTGATTGCCACCCGGCAGATCCGTTCGCCCGATGGAGCCATTGAACAAAACATCTCCCATGATCGCGAAGCGGGCTTCTTCATTGTAGAAAACCACATGCCCCGGTGCATGCCCCGGACAATGCAGTACGGCAAAAGGAATACCGGCAACATCAACTGTATCGCCTTCATTGAGCCAACGATCCGGCTCACATGGCTTAGCTGCGGGCACTCCGAACTGCAACGCCTGATCAGCCACCCGCTCGATCAGCTCCCTGTCAGCCTCATGTGGGCCTTCAACATCGACATCCAGAGCGTCACGCAATTCTGCCGCGCCACCGATATGGTCGATATGCCCATGGGTAATCAGAATACGCTCGACGGTTATCTTTTCATGGTCGAGCACTTGCAAGATTTTTTCCACGTCCCCACCCGGATCGATGACCACGCCTTTTCCGCTTTCCTCATCCCAGATAATCGTACAATTCTGCTGGAATGATGTTACGGGAATGATTGCAACTTTCATGTGACCAATCCTGTCTGTTCGGGAAATAAATACTCAAAAGCAAGTTGAGAGGTGATTGTTTCATGCATAAAGCACTTGGCTGTAAAAGCAACCGTGAATAAGCTGTCCAAAATGGGAAGCATCATGACTAAACTGCAGTAAAGTGGCAATATCGCGACGAGCTGAACAAATATCAAACAGCAGCAATTGGCCAATCATGGCGAGTCAGTTATTCTTTTGGCGTCACTCTCCTCAGGAGCAAGCGAAATGAGATCCGGACAGAAAATCCTTGTTAAAGCAATCGCTAACGGCATGGGCTTGTGGCTGCAAACGGTTCACGGCTTTTTCCTGCTGGCCTGTCTGGCAAGCCTCCTTTTCGTAGCAACCGTCACAGAAGGCAAGACGCAGGAGATCCCGCAGCGCATTCTGGATAACCACCGCGCCACCATGGGCTGCTGGCTGGCAGAATTTGATGATAAAGAGCTGGCAGATAAGGCGCTGATCATCCGCCTTGGGGTGCAGACATTCTATGGATTGGTCTGTGCCAGCAACCTCTATGGCGATAGCTACCGCCTTTATCAGGTGGAAGATGGCCGGGCAGAATGGGCCAATCTGGTGACCTTCCCACAGCTGGACACGAAATTGGGCTGGTATGCGTCAACCGAGCTGCAAAAGCCCACATGGGACGAGAAGAAAAAGCTGCTCCGCTCCGAGTTTCCCAAACAGGGCAGCACCAGCTCCTGTCGCCAATATAGCATCTATTCCTGGCAAAAAGGCCGCTTCTATATCGCCCAGATCGGCCTCTCCGGAGATTGCGAAGAGAAGGATAATGACAAGGATCTGATCATTTATCCCTTCGTTGACGAAGTTGAGCAGGGAGAAGCATCCGGCATCGTAACCCAAGAGGGTGCATCAGAAAAAAGCACGGATGAAACCGACAAAAACGCCAAAGAGAAAAAATAACGCCCCTTGTCTCTATTTCTGATGCGCGCCAGCCTGCCGACAAACCAAAGAGGGTGCAAAGAGCCCCCTGCCGGCAAGCATAGTTTGACAGGCGGCCTCTGGTAGGTCATAGCAGCGGAACCCATTACTCAACCCGATTGCCATCCAGATGAACTATCGTCATATCTATCACGCAGGCAATTTTGCTGATTGCCTAAAGCATATCATTCTCACGCGCATCCTTACCTATCTGCAAAAGAAGGATAAGGCCTGCTTTGTGCTCGATACCCATGCAGGCATCGGGGAATATGATATGTCCAGTGAAGAAGCCCAGAAGACGGGCGAATGGCAGGAAGGCATCGCGCGCCTGCGTGGAACAGACAAGCGCTTCCCTCCACTTGTTGCAGAATGCCTTTCGGACTATCTGGGCATTATTGACAAGCTCAACCCGGATGGGGAGATGGCGCTTTATCCCGGCTCCCCCCGTCTCATCGAACAGATGCTGCGGCCTGTCGACAGAGCCACATTCATCGAAAAGCACCCGCAGGATGCCGAAACGCTGGCCGTCACCATGGGGCGCAACCGACAGATCCATGTACGCGAGGATGACGGCTGGGTGGCTTTGCGCGCAGACTTGCCCCCTAAGGAGCGCCGCGGCATGGTGTTGGTCGATCCGCCTTTTGAGGAGCCGGACGAATATATCCGCATGGTTGATGCATTTCTCAAGGGCTATCGGCGCTGGTCTACCGGCATCTATTGCCTTTGGTATCCCATCAAGGCGCGACGAGACGTAGATGATGCAGCACAAATGCTGGCCGAATCCGGCGTGGACAATATCCTGCGCGCCGAAATGATCATTCATAAGCTCGACACAGCAAAGCGCTTGAATGGGACGGGGCTGTTCATCATCAACCCGCCCTACACGTTGCATGACGAGCTAAAGGCATTGTTGCCTGTGCTTGCCGATATATTCGGTCAAACGGCGCGGCGCTCAAGCCTTGAATGGATTGCACCACCCAAATAAAGCGCCTGATCGCACGCCAGTCATGGCCAGCCCCAAGTCACTCAGGTCACCATTAGATGAGGCCCATCATGAAACAAAGGTCCGCCCCTTTCCTTCCGCTCATGGCATGCCTCATTCTCTTGGCGGGCCTGGTAAACTTCGCGGGCTCATCCCGCCCAGCGCTGGCCGATGAAGCCGGTGACTTCGACTATTACATCCTGACCCTATCTTGGTCTCCCACCTATTGCGCCGATCAGGCGAAGCGCAATCGCGATCAGCTTCAATGCTTCTCCGAGCGGTCCTACGGCTTTGTCATTCATGGTCTCTGGCCGCAATATGAGAAAGGCTACCCGGATCGGTGCCCAACCCGCTTTCGCGATCCATCTGACAAGTTGGTTTCCCAAATGCTCAAATTCTCGCCCAGCGAAAGCCTCATCCATCATGAATGGGACAAACACGGCACATGCAGCGGCCTTAATGCGCTCGACTATTTCCGCCTTGCCGTCAAAAGCTTCAAGAAGCTCAATCGGCCTGAGCAGTATAAGGATCTGGCCCGCCCTCTCCTGATGACGGCAAGTCAGATCGAGCAAAGCTTTTACAACGCCAACCCCGATCTGCCCAAAGACAGCCTCTTTGTAACCTGCGGTCGGCAGAAGCTGCGAGAGGTACGCGTCTGTCTGGATAAGGCGGGTGAGCCAAGGCGCTGCAGCGCTTCTGCTCTCAAGGGACAATGCCGCTCGAAAGACAAGCTGCGTATTCTGGCGGTGCGCTGACCGGCAACTTGAGGACTTTCCCCAATTCCGCGCCAACGATCGCCTGAAATCGGCTTTTGAAGCAGCCCTCAGCCCCTTCCTCCTTGACGGATTAGAAGGAAACGGGAACAGTATCTGCGTTAACCAATTGTATGAGCCTGATTTCATGCTGGAGCCATCATCAGGAGCGTCTGTTCCAGCACCAAATGAAGTCTGCATTTCACTTTTCAGTTACCCGCCGCCATGCGCCGGGCCCCTCAGTCAATAGGAGCTGACAGCATGAAACACCATTTCTTTTCTTTGGCGGGCGCCTTGCTGCTCTCGGCCTTTGCCGGGGCTGCCTCTGCCGCTGTTCTGCCAGAATGTGACAGTTCGGGCATTCTCTCCCGCGTGGACAGCAAACTGGCCATCGCCGAATCCAATGTCATCCAGTCGGGCGATCCGATCATCACTCTGGATCATGTCCGTCACGCCAAAACGCAAGATCTATCCGAGCCCTATTTCCCGCGCCGCTTTTGTCAGGCAACCGGCTATACCCAGCAGGGCAACAAGAAGACCGTCTATTATCTGATTGAAGCCAAAGCCGGCTTTGCTGGCTATAGCTACAATGTGGAAGCTTGCATACTGGGGCGAGATCCATGGCGCGTCTATGGAGCCTATTGCCGCTCTCTGCGCTAGGAACCACGCGCCCTATATCGAGACAGTTGATACACCGGTTCAGCAATGGATCGGTGTTTTTTTGCACGAAAAAGAGGTATCGCTCCAACCGCTCACGCAAAGCGCGAACTTGACAGAGAAACAGTTCCGCTTACGAGCCCATTTCAGCGCTTAAATCCATTTCCGGCAGACATTCTTGCGCAAGCGTGCTCTTGACCATGTCCGGAACGGGGCGAGTTGCACAAAAACGAATAAAAACAATCCATTACATTCGAAAGACTTTAAAAAACTCTGCAAAAATAATTATACATCAAGCCTTTAAATGTCCCTTGCACCTTCTTATATACTGCGGATAACTACTGCTTTGCAGATAAAAGAGCTGCCAAATACAAAATAAAAACGGATCCAGTCCAACTCATGATGATGTACCTGTACCTCGTTGGAGGCCTCGTCTTGCTCCTAGTTGCAGGCGACCTACTTGTTCGTGGAGCAATCACGCTCGCAACACGACTCAGCATTCCTCCACTCATCATCGGTCTGACTATCGTTTCATTTGGCACTTCCGCCCCCGAACTGATCATTTCGCTCGACGCAGCCTTTAAAGGCCTTGGCGGCATTTCCATTGGCAATGTCGTTGGCTCCAACATCACGAACATCCTGCTTGTTCTGGGCCTTCCCGCCCTGATTCGCCCGACCCAGTGCTCGGAAAGCGGCACGCGGTCCAGCACGGTTTTCATGATCGCGATTTCAGTCGTTTTCTCTGCCCTCTGCCTGCAAGGCGTGCTCGACGTGACATCGGGTATCGTATTGCTCTCCCTTTTGATCTTCTTCCTGAGCTGGACTGTCTGGACATCGCGCAAACAGCGCGGCGAGCCCTGCGATCTGGTTGATGACGACCTGCTCGAAGAGGCTCCTTCCAATTTGGGTGTGGCTATTGCCTTCATCATTATCGGCTTGATCGGCTTGCCTCTGGGCGGCCATCTGACCATTGAAGGCTCTTCAACCATTGCCCGCACCTGGGGCGTATCAGAAGCGGTTATCGGCCTGACGGTGGTTGCTCTGGGTACGTCGCTGCCCGAGTTGGCCACAACGCTGGTCGCCGCCATCCGCAATCAGGGGGCCATGGCCTTTGGCAACGTGATTGGCTCGAACATCTTCAATATTTTGGCCATCATGGGCCTGACCGCGACCATCATCCCCGTGTCCGTCCCCGAACGGGTCATCGGGCAGGATCTGCTCTTCATGCTCGCAACAGCGCTGCTCATGCTGCTCTTCACCGTCTTCAAGATGGAGCTGACCAGATTACGGGGCGGCCTCATGGTTCTGCTCTATGTTGCCTATGTGACGCTTGCCTTTGTTATCAACTAACAACGCTTGCAGGAAGCGTCTGAATCGAGCCGGGTAGAATTGACTTTCCGCTCCGAGTCATAGCCTGTAGACTGCCAGATCAGAATCTATGGCAACCCATCAGAGACCATGAGCGAAGAGACAAAGACACCCCAGAGCAACGCAGAAGAAGGGATGCCCCCATCCCCTGATGCAGAGGATAAGAGCGAGGAGCAACAGGCTCGCCCGAAGAACGGCTTTGAGGTGATCGGCGATTTTGTGCGCCGCTTGCCAAACTGCCCCGGCGTCTATCGTATGCTCAACGCCAATGGCGATGTGCTCTATGTCGGCAAGGCGAAGAATCTCAAAAAGCGCGTCACCAACTATTCCCGCCACGGCAACCAGACCAACCGCATCTTGCGGATGATCCAGCTGACAGCCAGCATGGAATTTGTCACCACGGCAACAGAAACCGAAGCCCTGTTGCTGGAAGCAAACCTTATCAAGCGCCTCCGTCCGCGTTTCAACGTGTTGCTGCGCGATGACAAGAGCTTCCCCTATATCCTGATCGGCGAAGATCACGAAGCCCCACAAATCGCCAAGCATCGCGGTGCTCGCAAGCGCAAGGCAAAATATTACGGCCCCTTTGCTTCGGCTGGCGCGGTGAATGACACCATCAACGCCCTGCAAAAAGCCTTCCTTTTGCGCACCTGCACGGATTCGGTTTATGAAAGCCGCACCCGCCCCTGCCTGCTACATCAAATCAAGCGGTGCGCAGCACCCTGTACCGGCGAAATCTCGATTGAAGACTATGCTGCCCTCGTCAAGGAGGCCCATCTGTTCCTGACGGGCAAGAGCCAGACCGTGCGCAAGGAAATGTCCGACCGCATGCAGCAAGCCGCCGAGGCTCTAGATTTCGAGCGTGCGGCGATCTATCGCGATCGTCTGGCGGCCCTTAGCCACATCCAGTCCCATCAGGGCATCAATCCGCAAAATACTGAAGAAGCCGACATCTTTGCCTGCTATCAGGATGGCGGCCAGACCTGCATTCAGGTCTTCTTCTTCCGCACCGGTCAGAACTGGGGCAACCGCGCCTACTTCCCCAAAGCGGACAAAACGCAGGACGAAGCCGAAGTGCTGGGCGCTTTCGTTGCCCAGTTCTATGACAACAAGCCCTGCCCGCGCCTCGTGCTCCTCTCTCATAACATCGAGGAGCAAGACTTGATCGCCGAAGCTCTGACCAGCAAATCAGAACAGAAAATTTCCGTTATGATGCCCCAGCGTGGTGAGAAGAAAGAACTCGTCGACCACGCCCTTTCCAACGCAAGGGAAGCGCTGGGACGACGCCTTGCGGAGACCTCAAGTCAAACCCGTTTGCTGGATGGTGTTGCAGAAGTCTTTGGGCTGGCAAACCGGCCCAACCGCATCGAGGTTTACGATAACAGCCACATTCAGGGCACCAATGCCGTGGGCGGCATGATCGTGGCGGGGCCGGAAGGCTTCATGAAGAACCAATATCGCAAATTCAACATCAAATCGCAGGACATCACCCCGGGCGATGACTTCGGCATGATGCGCGAAGTGCTCCAACGCCGTTTTTCACGCCTGCTCAAGGAAAATGGCAAGCGCCCCTCAGCCAGCGAGGCTGCCGAAGCGCTGGATGAGGAAAAGAACGGTCATGTGCCTGACCCGGCTTGGCCGGACCTTCTTCTCATCGATGGCGGTCTGGGGCAGCTCAACGCCGTGCGCGAGATCCTCGCTGACCTCGGCGTCCACGACCTGCCCCTTGTCGGCGTCGCCAAGGGCCCTGATCGCGATGCGGGTCGCGAGCATTTCTTTGTTCCCGGCAAAGAGAGTTTCATGCTGCCTTTGCGCGATCCGGTGCTCTATTTCATCCAGCGCCTGCGCGATGAAGCCCACCGCTTCGCCATCGGCACCCACAGGGCGCGTCGCTCCAAGGCCATATCGCAAACCGGCCTTGAGGATATCCCGGGTATCGGCCCTGCCCGCAAACGCGCCTTGCTGCATCATTTCGGCACAGCCAAGGCCGTACGCAGCGCAGCCCTCTCAGACCTTCTCGCCGTAGATGGCATATCTGAACAGATGGCAAGAAATATTCACGCCTATTTTCATGAAGATGCCACCTGATTGCGGATCAAGTGTTTAGCCGCATTGACGAGAACGCACTGGACGTGCTTTGAAAGGGGCGAGATACTATCATCCAGTCTAGTCCAGTCCGAGAAGGGAGCTGCCCGCCATGACCGGCTCAAAAACCTTCAACATACCAAACATTCTGACCATCGCCCGCATACTCGCGGTTCCGGCGATCGTCTTTTGCATGCTTTGGCCAACCCATGATTGGGCCCGCTGGACCGCCTTGGGCCTGTTCAGCGCCGCCGCAATAACTGATTTTCTCGATGGCTATTTGGCCAGACGTTGGAATCTCCAATCCGCCCTTGGCCGTATGCTGGATCCGATTGCCGACAAGCTGCTGGTTTCCGTCAGCATCCTCATGCTGACCAATGATCACACCCTTGCCGGATGGCAAATCTGGGCAGGCGTCATCATTCTATGCCGCGAAATTCTCGTCTCGGGCCTGCGCGAATTTCTCGCAGGGCTGCAAGTCAGTGTTCCTGTCACCAAGTTGGCCAAGTGGAAAACGACAGCCCAACTCGTCGCCATCGGCTTTTTGCTCGCTGGTCCGGCAGGGGATAAAGTATTGTTTTTCGTATCGGATCTGGGATTGGTGCTGCTTTGGATCTCTGCGCTGCTAACCCTTTACACTGGCTACGACTATTTCCGCGCAGGACTGCAATATCTGCTTGAAGACTGATTCGAAACGCGCGAAACAGGCGACCGCCACACTTCTGGCGTGTTTTTCCCGTTCTATGTAATGGACCAATTACATTAGGAGACCGGATTATGAAACTTGTTTATTTTGCCTGGTTGCGCGAACATGTCGGCATCGACGAAGAGCAGGTTGATCTGCCCGCAACGATCGATACCGTTGGAGACTTACTTATCTGGCAGAAAGGTCGCGGCGATGGCTATGCGATCGCCTTTTCAGAGCCAGAGACCGTCAGGGTCGCTTTGGACCAGTTCCATGCCGAACAGGACGATCCGGTTGACAAGGTGGAGGAAATCGCCTTTTTCCCGCCCATGACGGGCGGTTAAAGAGTGGGATTTTCATCAGCCTACAGCGGCATATGAGAAAGCACAAAAGCAACCAAGTCGGCTTTCATTGACCGAGCGGCAGCAGCGATCGCCATCAGATATGGACCCTCATATGAGCGTAACCCTACAGCCTGACGATTTCGATATCTCCAAGGAACTCGACACCCTGATCGGCGGCCGCACCTCAGTTGGCGCAGCGGTGACCTTCACCGGACTTGTGCGGGACATGGTCAAGGATCAGCGGATCTCGGCCATGACGCTAGAGCATTATCCGGCCATGGCACAGGCAGAGTTGGAACGCATCGAGGCGGAGGCTCGCGCCAAATGGCCTGATCTGATCGACAGCCGTATCATCCATCGTTTCGGCACGCTCGCGCCGGGCGACCGCATTGTGCTTGTCATTACCCTTTCCTCCCACCGGCAAGTGGCCTTCGAAGCAGCAGAATTCATTATGGATTTTCTCAAGACCCGAGCTCCTTTCTGGAAAAAGGAAAGCCTAGCTGACGGCCAAAGCGACTGGGTGAAAGCCAACCTCAAAGACGACGCAGCCCTTAAGCGCTGGAAAGAGCGCTAACGGCAAACCACCACTGAGTGCATGCCTCGAACATTCCCGCAGTTGCCTTAGTTTATCCCATATTGTCCTACAACCTCATGAGAGGTAGGTATTTCCGGCCCAATACACCTTTGGCCTGATGACAGGGTGGCCAAAAGCAATTCCATTCTGCAATCGCGGAACAATCCAGGCGCCATCGCGTTTGTAATATATTGGCGAATACAAAGATAAAATTCAGGAGTGAAACATTGAGACAATTGCTTTTCAAATGTGTAGCGATTGGTGCGGCATTTTTCATGCCAGCCCTCGCACAGGCGGCAGAAGGCTTTGCAACAGCGAATGTGAACATGCGCGCAGGCCCCAGCACCGACTTCCCAGCAATCACAGTCATTCCTGATGGCCGAACAGTAGAAATTCACGGATGCCTGAGCGATACCCCATGGTGTGATGTCAGCTTTGCTGGCAACAGAGGCTGGGTCTCCGGCCATTATGTTCAAGCCACCTACAATAATCGGCGTGTACGAGTTGAGCCGGACTATTATCGCTCGCTCGGCATTCCATCCGTGGTCTTCAGCATCGGCACCTACTGGAACAGTCACTATCGCAACCGCTCCTTCTATCACGACCGGGATAAATGGGCCCGCAAGCAACAGGACCATGTGCAACAACAGCCGAAGGTTCGCCCGCAAGAGAACAATAAAACACCATCGGCAGTGATGCCCACACGCCCTGACAAAAATCAGCCAGCGGCCAGCAAGACCCGTCCAGCGACGGATAACAAAAGGCCAACCGCAGAAAAGGTCAGCCCTAACAAGGAACGTAAGCAGCCCACGGCAGCAAACAACCGTCCAGATGCAGGCAACAAAAAGCCCGTAAACAATAAGAATCACGCGGCTCCGGCCCACAATCAACCTAAGGCGGAACAGAATAAGAATCCCGGACACAAATCCGGCGTCAAGCATCCTCAAGAATGCCGCCCTGGCGATCAAAACTGCCAGCAGTAATTAACGGTCGAAAGAAACAGAGTGAGGGTATGCCGGTCTGCTGGCATACCCTTTTTTTTTACAAAATCGACCGTTGCAAGGGCCAAGTCCTCGCCCCCTTATTCATCTCCCCTTGTAAGACCAAGTTGATCGTCTGAGCCGATCCTCATATTGGCCTTTCAATAGCAGCAGCCCCTCCCCCAAACAAAAGCGCCGACCCCCTGAGGATCCGGCGTTTGTTCTTGATTCATATCCCGAGGAAATCAGATTTTTCCCTGCCGGCGCATTTGTTCCAAACCGGTGATAAGGCGGGCGCCTTTGGAATGGAACACGTAGCTGAAGAACCAGTTGATGGCGACAAATAATGGGCGCTTCACCCCGATGAGGAAGTAGATATGAACAATGCCCCACATCCACCATGCAAGTCCGCCACTTAGCTTGAATTTGCCAAAATCGATAACGGCTGAGTTGCGCCCGATGGTGGCCAGATTGCCAAGATGCTTGTAGCGGAATGGCTCCGCAAAGGCCTTACCTGCCACAAGAGCAGCAATACGCTTCGCCACATACTTACCCTCCTGCTTGGCTGCCGGAGCGATACCCGGAACGAACTTGCCATCGCTCCACTTCACTTGAGCCGCATCACCGATCACCGATATGTCAGGCTGTCCCGCAACCGTCAGGTCTTCACCAACAGGAATCCGCCCGGCTCGGTCTGTTTCCACGCCCAACCAGTCACCGACCCCTTCGATCTGAACACCGGCTGCCCAGATGGCCGTCGCAGCCGGAATGGTTTCGCCACTGGCCACCACATAGCTGTCGGTGATGCTTTCCACCATCGCTCCGGTCCGAACTTCTACCCCAAGCTTGGTCAGAGAGGCCTCTGCCTTGGCCGACAGATCTTCAGGAAAGGCTGCCAGAATACGCGGCCCGGCTTCGATCAGGATCACCCGAGCGCTCTTGGATTCGATGCGACGGAAATCCTCGCACATCGTTACATGAGCGAGCTCGGCAATGGCACCGGCAAGCTCGACGCCGGTCGGTCCAGCACCAACAACAACAAAGGTCAGCTCACGGGCCATCTCTTCAGGTGTCTTTGCCAACTCTGCACGTTCGAAGGCCACGAGAATTTTGCGCCGAACGTCAGTGGCATCAACAATCTGCTTCAACCCCGGCGCATGTTCAGCCCACTGGTCTTTGCCGAAATAGGAATGGTTAGACCCACTGGCAATAATCAGATGATCATAGGTGACTTCGCAATTGTCGCATTTGACACAGCGCTGATCCGTATCGATGTCCTGCACCTTGGAAAGGGTGACCGTGACATTTTTCTGCTTGGAGAAAATTGAACGGATTGGCCAGGCGATATCGGCAGGCGAGAGATCAGCCATTGCCACCTGATAGAGCAAAGGCTGGAAGAGGTGGTAATTTCGCTTATCAATAATTTCGATATCAACGGGCACATTCTTGAGTGACTTGGCCAGTGACAAACCGCCAAAACCGGCGCCAATGATAACCACTTTAGGGCGCTTGGCTTCTTCCGACATGATCTTCACCTGTTATTGCTATTGGAAAGCGGAGCAGCCAGAGCGGCTAGGACCTGCTACTTTCATTACCTACTTTCGTAGTATAGCGTCAACACCTACGTGCAATTACGCATTAATTCGATGTCATCTTTCGTTTCAGATGCACAATATCGTTAAACAGCAGCCCTTCTCCACGCCCAAACGAAAAAGCGCCACCCAACGAGTTGGGCGGCGCATTCTACTTCAGGAAGGGATTGCTTTGTTCTTTGACTATTCTGCGGCAACAGCTCGTGGCGTTACTTCTTCGTTGTAGTCGTGGATCAGGCGCTCGGTGATGGCACCTGGAGCAAATTTATACTGGCTGATAGACGCAACCGGTGTAATTTCAGCTGCCGTGCCGGTCAGGAAGCATTCTTCCATGTCGGCCATTTCTTCAGGAAGGATTTTGCGTTCCTGAACCTCGATGCCGCGGCGTTTGGCCAGTTCAACAACCGTCTGGCGGGTGATGCCATCAAGGAAGCTATCCGGGCGTGGTGTATGGATAACACCATCTTTGATGAAGAAGACGTTCGCGCCGGTGGCTTCTGCAACATAGCCTTCATGGTCGAGCATGATGGCGTCGGTGAAGCCCTTGTCGTTGGCAGCGTGCTTGGACAGGGTGCAGATCATGTAAAGACCAGCAGCCTTTGCCTTGCATGGGATGGTGCGTGGATCTGGACGACGCCAGTCGGCGATCATCAGATGCAGACCTTTCATACGTTCTTCAAGAGAGAAGTAGGAAGGCCAGTCCCAGGCGGCAATAGCGACATGGATCTTGCAGTCATGTGCGCCGATCCCCATGGATTCAGCACCGCGCCATGCAACCGGACGCAGATAACCGTCGGTGAGATTGTTCTGGATCAGAACATCCCGCTGTACGTTCATCAGCTCTTCACAGCTGTAAGGCAGGTCGAAACCAAGCGCTTTAGCCGAAGCAATCAGGCGTTCGGTATGCTCTTTGAGCTTGAAAATCTCGCCGCCATAGGCGCGCACACCTTCAAACACGGTGGAACCATAATGCAGGCCATGAGTAAGGACGTGTACTTTCGCGTCTTTCCAGTCTACATATTCACCGTTATACCAGATTTTACCTTCACGCTGATCAAATGCTAAATCGGCCATCGTTTCACTCCTGACAATTCCGTCGGTTCTTCGCCGATGGATATATTTGAACCGGAAAATGAGCCTTGTTGATGCAATTCACTCAATCCGATCCAATTCCATTCATTCCGCAGCAAGATTGAAATGATATGTTTTTTCGTCGATATTTGTTCAATCATTACCCGGATGTTGATCAACGTGTAACAAATGAAATAAATTAAGTCAACATTACTGACATATATTGCCCTTCCAGAGATAGGGAGTGACAAAATGGTTTTGACCGGATATTCAATGAAGTTAGAAGATTATTCCAACTTGAGCCACGAGAGACGAACTGTTGATCGCCTGCAATTCGTAACAAGAGAAAAAATGAAATGACTGAGAAAAAGGTGGACAGCGACGAGGTCATCACGTTTCCCATGTCCGAAGAAGACGGCATCTCCTTCGAAATGATCGAATTGCTCTTTTTTGCCTACCGCGATTTCGTGGCCGATCCGGACACCATGCTGGCAACCCTGTCCTATGGACGGGCGCACCATCGGGTGCTGCATTTTGTCAATCGCAGACCGGGTATTACGGTGGCCGCTCTTTTGGATATACTCAAGATCACCAAGCAGAGCCTTGCCCGCGTGCTCAAGCAGCTGATTGAAGATGACTATATCGCCCAACAGCCCGGTGAAACCGATCGGCGCCAACGCCGCCTCTTCCCTACAGTGAAGGGGCGCGAACTGGCATTGGAAATTTCGAAATGTCAGGCTCGCCGTATAGAAGAGGCCTTGCAAACCTTGCCGCCAGAGATCAAGAAAGCAAGCAAAGCCTTTCTTTACGCCATGATTGAGCCGCAAGGGCGCCCTACGGTGCGAAGCCTCAATCACGGATTGGAAGCATTGACTGCGTTCGAGCCGGAAGAATCCAGCCGAAGAAAATGAGAGACAAGATCTGATGCCAAGTGACGCCAAATCTCTGCCGGACAACGCGCAGCATTTGCTGGTCATCGATGACGACAGCCGCATTCGCACATTGCTCCATCGCTATCTGACCAACAACGGTTTCCGCGTGACCACTGCGCAAAATGCGCTGGAAGCCCGCAAAACGATTTCCGGGCTGACCTTCGACATGCTCATCCTCGATGTCATGATGCCCGGAGAAAGCGGCATGGAGCTGGCAGCCGACTTATGCAAAACCAATCCGGTGCCAATCCTGATGCTGACAGCCCGCGCCGAAGCGGAAAGCCGCATTCAGGGGTTGGAAATCGGGGTGGCGGATTATCTATCCAAACCGTTCGAGCCGCGCGAACTTCTGCTGCGTATCCGCAATATTCTGAAACGCAACGTCAGCCAGCCCCAAAGCCCGATTGACGAGGTGACCTTTGGCCCCTTCTGCTTCAAGCTGGAACGACAGGAACTGCTCTGTGGCGAAGACGTCATTCGCCTGACCGACAGAGAGCGTGAGTTGCTCTGCCTGTTTGCCTCCCAGCCGGGGGCAACCGTCACCCGCATGGCGCTGGCCGGAGAAGACGGAACCGGAGAGCGCACCGTTGATGTGCAGATCAACCGCCTGCGCCGCAAGATCGAGCCCGACCCTTCCAATCCGATCTATTTGCAAACCATCCGGGGCATTGGTTATCGTCTTCTGACAGATTGATGTCAGGCAATCGCTTTCCTTACACAGTAGCACCATTCAGGGCCTGCAACGCATGACCAAAGGGTATATGAAGAACGAGACCAGCAACGAAGAGACCGGCAGTGAGAAAGCACATGAGGAGGCCTTAAGGCCCCTTTGGCTTCGTGTGCTACACCAGTCTATTCTGCCCCTGCACTTGCTCTACAAAGGCTACCGCAAAGGCGCCCGCCTGCTTGCGCGTGCCATGCCCAAGGGTCTGTTTGCCCGTTCCCTCATTATCATTGTTGCCCCGATGGTCATCCTGCAGTCCGTCCTTGCCTTCGTCTTCATGGAGCGCCATTGGCAGACCGTAACAGACCGTCTTTCCACTGCGGTGACGCAGGATATTGCCGCCATCATCGCCATTCTGGAAACCTACCCGCAAGACGAGGGCTACAGTCAGGTCATCAAGATCGCGCAAGACAAGCTCAATCTCAACATTTCCATTCTACCCGATGGTCCACTGCCGCCACCTGGCCCGAAACCCTTCTTCAACCTGCTTGATCACGCCCTTTCGCGCCATATCACGGCGCAGATTGGCAAGCCCTTCTGGATCGACACGGTTGGCCGCTCCAACATCGTTGAAATCCGCATCAAGCTCGACAAGAATGTGCTCCGCGTTTTTGCCCGCCGATCTCAGGCCTATGCCTCCAACTCCCATATCTTTTTGGTATGGATGGCTGGCACCTCTCTTGTGCTGCTGGTCGTTGCCATCCTCTTCCTGCGCAATCAGATCCGGCCGATTCAACGCCTTGCCGGAGCGGCCGAGCGGTTCGGCAAGGGGCAGGAAGCGCTTAATTTCCGCCCCTCAGGTGCGAGAGAAGTGCGGCAAGCCGCTCACGCTTTCCTGGAAATGAAACGCCGTATCGAGCGACAGATAGAACAGAGAACGGTCATGCTGGCAGGGGTCAGCCACGATCTGCGCACGATCCTCACGCGCTTCAAGCTGCAGCTTGCCATTCTCGAGGAAAGTCCCGAAACCTCCGAAATGCAGCGCGATGTAGACGAAATGCAGATGATGCTGGAGGATTATCTGGCCTTTGCACGGGGAACGTCATCGGAAAAAGCAGAAGTAATCGACATTCCACAGCTGTTGGCGGAACTGCAGTTCGATGTCCAGCGGTCTGGCCACGAATTATCCATCGAGCATGCTGGCGGTACCAACATCGAAGTCCGCCCCCAGACCATAAAGCGCTGCCTGCATAACCTTCTAAGCAACGCCACGCGCTATGCCGACACGGTGCAATTATCATCCGAGCGACTGGGCAACTGGTGGCTGATCAATATTGACGATGACGGCCCAGGTATCCCCGAAGAAGAGCTGGAAAGCGTCTTCAGGCCCTTCTATCGGCTAGATACTGCCCGCAACCAGAACACACCCAACACAGGCCTTGGGCTGGCGATTGCCCGAGACATTGCCCGCGCCCATGGAGGCGACCTCAGACTTAGCCGTAGTGAACTTGGTGGGCTGAGAGCAACCCTGCGTCTGCCATCCTGATCATCTTCGGTGCAGGAACAATTCTGAAGCGGTACCTTGCGAGGTGGAGGCTTGCCCTCCACTTCTAACAAAGCAACGGTCAGAAACCGCTAGCAGAGGCGCGAACCGTTTGGCACCGGTTTATCGACACCGGCAAGCACAATCGCGCCTTCTTCATCTTCATACCCCAAGGTCAACACCTCGGACATGAAGGGCCCAATCTGTCTGGGTGGGAAATTGACTACGCCCATCACCTTGCGGCCAACCAACTCTTCGGGCGTATAGTGGACTGTGATCTGCGCGGAGCTTTTCTTGATCCCGATTTCAGCGCCGAAATCGATTTTCATCTTATAGGCAGGCTTGCGCGCCTCGGCAAAAACCTCGGCTTCGATGATTGTACCGACGCGAATATCCACTTTCAGAAAATCGTCAAACGCAATATCTGCTGCTTTTTCCGTCATCATTATTCCCTTTTCGCAAAATGGGAATAATCACGGACTTGCGAATGGATATCAAGACGGCATGGGCGCCATGGAGCCACCGTCCACAGAAGGACCCTCACTGACGATAGGCTCATCTTTCACCGCATCATCGCCAGCTCCGGAACGGGAACGGCGACGGGATTTGCGACAAGATTTACCCATGCGAGGCAGAGCGCAAGCGATTTTCTCGGCGCGGTGCAGCGCTTTCTCGCCCTTCTTGAGGAACTTGTCGAGGGTTGCCATGGTTTTGGCAAGGTCGGCACTGTCATCACCAATCCAGACCGAAAAGGCGCGTGCATAGGCCAAAAGGGCACCCTTGCTGCGCGCCATGCCAGAAAGACCAGCCGGAGAGATGCGGGAAATATCAAGGAACCACTCCCCGGTCAGGCGCGACAGGGTAAGCAGATGAAGACCAAGCATCGGGTCTCGACGCGCCGCCTTGTTCAGCTCCAAAATGAGATCCCGATGTCCCTGCATGGCGTCGAACCGCGCCATGATCACATCAAAAAGACGCTCCCGTGCGGGTTCGTCTCCCATATCCGGGTCATAGGATTCCAGCATCGCTTCATCGATGCGGCGCACAAGGTCGGACACATAAGCATAGCGGTCACGATATTCGAGGAAAGCCAGTTTGATATCAACGTCTGCCTTGGTTGCAATCTCTGCGCAAGAAACGGCTCGCCACCCTCTAGTCATGACGACCTGAGAAAATTCCTCAAACAGGCGCTGTCTGATTTCTGGATTGTGGTCCATAGGTCTCTCCCTCGGTTCAGCCTGACATATAAAGCTCTGTACGAAGTTTGGCACAAACGGGATCATATGGCACGAAAACTGGACGGGACATCGATCCTTCGAGCTAATCTTTTCAGTGTAGCCTACAAATGTGGCCCAAACAGGGACATTTCAAGCACAATCGCGTGAGACAAGGCGAAGAAAAGCCGCTCCGAAAGGGTAAACCTGTCCGGAACGGCTGTATAGAGTGGCCAGAAAGCCTATTTCGACAGCTCGATGGAGCGATCTCTGGCAGCAACGGTAGCCTTAGCCAGCAATTCGCCAAGCCCGCCCTCTTCTGCCATCAGAACGGCAAGCGCGGCTGCAGTCGTCCCGCCCGGAGAAGTCACATTCTCGCGCAGGGTAGAAGCGCTGAGCGGCGACTGGTTGAGCAATTCACCAGCCCCGACAATGGTCTGCCGCGCCATCAGGTTGGCAGCATCCGGTTCCAGTCCAAGCGCTTCGCCAGCCTTGGCCAAAGCCTCAACCATATAAAAGACATAGGCAGGTCCGGAACCGGAAACAGCCGTTACGGCATCAATCAGAGCCTCTTCGCCAACCCAGGTGAATTTACCGGTAGAGGACAGCAATTCAGCAATCGCCTCGCACATCTCTGCGGAAACCCCTTCAGAGGCAAAGGCTGCAAACATGCCGCGCCCGACCTGAGCTGGCGTGTTCGGCATGACACGAGCGACACCCGTATCCGCCCCAAAATAGGACTGGAAGGTCGCAATCGGCGTGCCGGCAGCGACTGAAACAACAACCGTCTTTGGTCCAACAAGGCCAGTGAGGCCCGGCAGCACCTTGGCCATCATTTGCGGTTTGACAGCAATGACGAGAATATCCGGCTGCGCAACAGCCTCAGGTGAGGAGACTAGGGAAAAGCCGCATTTGTCTGCAAGCGCTTTCATATCTTCTGGCTGTCCGGGATCAATCACCGTAACATTCTTGGCTTCCAGATCCATATCAAGCCAGCCCGTGAGCATGGCACCGCCCATCTTGCCAGCACCAACCAAAACCAGCGACAACTCATTCATTTTCATAGTGTCAATTCCATCAAACTATTTTTCAGATCCAACCCTTGCAGATCTTGTCATTCCTTTTGAGTGCCATAGTCTGCGGTTTTTTTCAAATCCCCATCCCGCCGGAGGTGCTAAAAGTCAACCGGAACTGACAAAACTACCCAGATCGCGCAACGAAAAAGCCCGCCTGAAACCAGACGGGCTTTCCCACGCCACGCATCCGTGACGAAACCAATGCGCGATAAGACACCTTATTCTTTTTCAGGAGCCTTATCAGAGCCATCAAGATCTGCACCATCGATGGATGAAAGATCATCCAATACACCGAGCTTTTCCTCAAGAATGGCAAGACGCGCCGAGAGCTTGTCATTTTCGTCGCGCGCAGCAACGGCCATGGCCTTGACCGCTTCGAATTCATCGCGCGTCACCAGATCCATGTCGCCCATCAGGCGTTCCAGTTGCGCACGAATCGCGACCTCTGCCTCATCGCGCACCCCTTGGGCAACACCGGCGGCATCATTCATCAATTTGGCGAATTCATCAAAAAGCCGATTGTTTGTCTGTGTCATAACACTTTCCCCTCGCTTGGCGCGGCAAGCCCATGATTTGGCTGGCTTGCGTCCATCCTGCCTTAGATCTGTCTTTATCTCCAGATATAATGCCCCATGCGTATTTCACAATGAATATTTGCAGTTTCCCTTGACTTGACGTCGATAAACCAACAAATCCAGACACAACGAAGCATTTTCAAAAGGCAGAGCCGTGACCCTTCTGGCCATTCCCTTCCCGATGATCGACCCTGTGCTCCTGTCCCTTGGGCCGATCCAGATTCATTGGTACGCCATAGCCTATATCGTGGGCATTCTGCTTGCGTGGTTCTACACCAAGCGCCTTGCTGCCAGACAACAGCTCTGGCCGGGCAACGAAAGCCCTCTTTCGGCTGCAGCTCTGGATGATTTTGTCTTCTGGGCCACCATCGGCATCATTCTTGGCGGTCGGCTGGGCTATGTCCTCTTTTATAATCTCGATGCCTATCTACAACATCCGCTGCAGATACTGGCCCTGTGGACTGGCGGCATGTCCTTCCATGGCGGCTTCCTTGGCGTCACACTGGCCATGATCCTGTTTGCGCGTGCCAAAGGCATTTCGCTTCTGTCCATGTTCGACCTTGTCGCCATGGCCGCTCCCATCGGGCTGTTTTTCGGCAGAATTGCCAATTTCATCAATTCAGAGCTTTGGGGCCTCCCCACCAGCCTTCCGTGGGGCGTTGTCTTCCCCAATGGCGGACCTGAGCCGCGCCATCCCAGTCAGCTTTATGAAGCAGCACTGGAAGGGCTCTTGCTGTTCATCATCCTGCGCATCCTCAGCCACTGGACAGGCGCATTGAAAAAGCCGGGAACCGTTGCCGGCCTCTTTGCCATTCTCTATGCGGTTTTCCGCTCTCTGGTGGAACTGGTGCGGGTGCCTGATAGCCAACTTGGCTATTTCAGCCTTGGCACCACAATGGGCATGTGGCTCTCTGCCCCGATGATCCTTGCCGGTCTGGCCATGATCATCCATGCCCAGTTGAAGCGATCCGATGGGTAAAGACGCACGAACCAATCTAGAAGAGCGCCTCAAGCGCATGATCCGGGCAACCGGCCCGATCAGCGTTGCCGATTATATGAGCTTCTGCCTCTCTGATCCGCAAGATGGCTATTATACAAGTCAGCAGCCGATCGGCTCTGCCGCTGATTTCATAACCGCACCGGAAATCAGCCAGCTTTTCGGCGAGCTGCTGGGCATCTGGATGCTTGCCATCTGGCAACAGTCCGGGCGCCCGAAGCCGTTTCATCTGGTCGAGCTTGGCCCAGGTCGCGGCACGCTGATAAGCGACATGATCCGCGCCATCGCCACTGACAGAGACGCCGCCATGCATCTGCATGTGCATCTTGTCGAGATCAGCCCGACATTGAAGCGTGAGCAAAATAGAGCCCTGACAGACTTTGATGCCCCCAAAGAGTGGCACACAGATTTTGCCAGCCTGCCAGAAGCCCCTCTGTTTATCGTCGGCAATGAATTTTTCGATTGCCTACCGATCCATCAATGGGTCTTTCACAAAGGCCATTGGCATGAACGGGTGATCGGGCTCGACGCTGAGGATCACTTATGCTTCGGCCTTGGCCCTGTCCGCGACTTGGGCACCCCGCAAGAGGCCGCAGAAAACGGAGCCATTCTCGAGCGCGCGCCTGCCAGCGATGCAATGATGAGCAGCATTAGCGCTCATCTTGCTTCTCATGGCGGCGCAGGGCTCTTCATCGACTATGGCTATGATGCGCCCGCCTATGGGGATACCTTTCAGGCCATGCGTCATCACGCCTATGCCGATCCACTCGCCAATCCCGGAACCAACGACCTCACGGCGCATGTGAATTTTACTGCTCTACGCAATCGCGCAAAGGAAGAATTCGCTAAAGCACCAGCCAGCCGAATGATTGCTCCACCGGTGACGACACAAGGAGATTTCCTGCTTGCCATGGGGCTTCTGCAGCGCGCCGGGCAAATTGGAGCCGGGCAGAGCCAGCAAGTGCAAGAGAGAATTTCACAAGCGGTTGAGCGTCTCGCAAGCCCAGAGCAAATGGGAAGTCTGTTCAAATGTCTTGCCCTGATGCCTGAGAGAACATCCCTGCCACCAGCCACTCTCACATAGTGAGCGGGGCGGAAGGCAAGACAGAGAAATACGGGTATTTTCATGTGACAGGGCGTCTCACTAGTCTCTTTTTCCTGTTGACTTCCCCCTCAAAGGAAAAGAGTCTTTGAGGAGCCCTGCCCACAACGCTCAAATCAGAACCAACAATTGGGAGAAAGCATGCGCATACAACATCCGTCACTTGAGGCCCTTGATGGCATAGCGCACGGATTTTTCACGCGCAGAGGCGGCAGCTCGAAAGAGGCTTATCATAGCCTCAATTGCGGTTTCGGCTCAGGCGATGATAAAGAGCAGGTAAGGCAAAATCGCGCTTTGGTGGCCAAAAGCCTCGGCGTTGCCAGCGACAGGCTTGTCACCGCCTATCAGGTTCACTCCCCCAAGGCGATGATCATTGATGCTCCCTTCAACGAGGGAGAAACGCCACAACTGGATGCGCTCGTCACCAACACGCCCGGCCTTGCCGTGGCAATCCTGACCGCGGATTGCGGCCCCCTTCTGTTCGCAGACCAGCAGGCAGGTGTCGTGGCGGCAGCCCATGCAGGCTGGCGTGGCGCCTTTGAAGGCGTTATTGCCGATACGATCGGCAAGATGTGCGAGCTGGGAGCAAAGCCTGAAGCCATCACGGCCATTCTCGGCCCCACCATTTCACGCGACAATTACGAGGTCGATCAGGCCTTCATGGACCGCTTCCTTGAAAGATCCACGAGCTGGAGCCGCTTTTTCAGCGCGGGCAAAAGGGATGGACATGTGCAGTTTGATCTGCCAGCCTTCATATTATCCAGATTGCAGGAAAGCGGTGTTGGCACCGCGATCAATCTCGATCGCTGCACCTATGGCGAAGAAGAGCTGTTCTTCAGCTATCGCCGGACGACACACCGCAATGAACCCGACTATGGTCGATTGATTTCAGCGATAGCAATCATCTGACCATTTATATTCCGGCAGGTTTGAGCCCGCCAACCAAGGAGCTTCTCATGGCGCTACACTTTTCCTCGGATGAATTCGAAAGCCGCAAGGCCTCTCTTCTGGCGAAAATGGCAGATCGCAAACTCGATGCCATGCTGATCTTCGCTCAGGAAACCATGTATTGGCTCACCGGCTATGACACAACGGGCTTCAATCTGTTCCAGTGTCTGGTCTTGCGCAAGGATGGCAGCACCGATCTGCTGACCCGCTCCGCCGACGTGCGCCAAGCCGAGCAGACATCCAATATCGGCACCATCCATATCTGGGCCGACCGCAAGAAGAAGAAAGCCTCGCCAGCGGTGCAATTGCGTGGCCTGTTGGAAAAGCTGGACCTTCTGGGCTGCCGCATCGGCATCGAATATGACGCCCATGGTCTAACGGGAAAAGACGCCAAAACGCTGGACGATTCCCTCAAATCCTTTGCCGATACTGAAGACGCTTCCAGAATCATCCCACCGCTCAGGGCCATTAAATCCGGCGCAGAGATTGCCTATACCCGCAAAGCTGCAGAATTGACCGACCTTGCCTTCACCGAGGCTTTGCCGCTCATCAAGGCTGGTGCCGACGAAGGCAAGATTTTGGCAACCATGCAAGGCGTCGTTCTGGAACATGGCGGCGACTATCCGGCCAACCATTTCTCCATTGGATCATCGGAATCGGCCCTGCTCTGCCGCTATAAGACCGGCCGACGCACCCTTGATGCGCAAGATCAGCTGACCATCGAATGGTCCGGCGCCTTCCGCCATTATCACGCCCCAGCAATGCGGACCCTCGTCATCGGACGTCCATCCCCAAGGCATCTGGAATTGTATGAAATCGCCAAAGAAGCGCTGCTGGCTGTGGAACAGGTCATGCGTCCGGGGCACGTCATTGGCGACATCTTTGATACCCATGCCAAGGTTATCGATGAAATGGGCGCCCATGCTCACCGTCTCAATGCCTGCGGCTATAGCGTTGGCGCCCGCTTTGCCCCCAACTGGATGGACTGGCCGCTCATCTATCGTGGCAACGAATATGCCATCTGCCCGAACATGACCCTGTTTGCGCATATGATCATCATGGATAGCGACGAACAGGTAGCCATGACCTTGGGACAAACATATCTGACGACGGAATCCGAGCCAGAATCACTCTCGAAACTGCCACTGGAATTGATTGTTCGGTAACAATTTATTGTTCTTAAAGAAGAGTTAAAACAAATCCTGTTTGATAGGGTCACAACGCAACAGGAACAGGGTCCGCTTGGCTCAAGTGAACCGACCCCGTTCCTTCTTTTTGCCAATGAGGCCATTGGGCAAAAATGACATTGAGCGCACAGAAATGCGGAGTGATGATACCATGCACAATCAACACCTGGGTTTACTGAGCAGAGTCTCAGCTTTGGTTTCTCTGGCGATGCTTGTAACTGCATGCGCCAGCGGAGGAGCCCCCACACCTCCCGGAGCAATTGGAGACACCCCTCCTTCCATTCTGGAAAGCCTGCCACCGGCAGAAGCTCCTGCTGATGAAACGGACCAGACCGGCATGACCAATCTAGCCGCAGCAGACACGGCAGGACTTCCCCCGGCCACCAGCCTCCCCAACGCGACCAGCACCAACCAGCCAGCCACGCAATATCAGGCTCCGGCCTCTCGTGCAGTCTTGACATTCGAGCCTATGGTTGGCGCGCCCAGCCGTGTTGCCCGCGAATTGGCAACAGCACTTGGCATGCGCGTGGCACAACAGTCCTTGCCTGTGGTCAAGCGCACCGACAGCAAGGTCACCCATCGGATCAAGGGCTATTTCTCTGCCAGCAAATCCGGCTCCGAGTGCGTGGTCTCCTATGTCTGGGATATTTTCGATGCGAAGGGCAAACGCGTCAATCGCGTAACCGGAACGCAAAAGACCCAGATGGTCTCTTCCGATCCATGGGATAGCGTCACCGGGCCGGTTCTCGATAAGGTGGCAACAGACACAGCCGCCAAGCTTAAAACCTGGCATGCCAGCATCTAGAACGGCACAACTTTACAATAAGAAAGTCACCCGAAGCACCTGCAGATATCTGCAGGTGCTTTTTCTATAGGAAGACCTTGAGGAAGCGACATATATTCACCGATAGAAAATATAAAAATATACAATTCTATATCTAGAACAATTTTAATGTAAAACTTGATAATTTACGCATCGTGTCGCGACAAATTGTCCCCATATACTTGATTTTTATTTTGTTAACCACGCTTAAAAAAACAACAAAATATCATCCCCGGAAAAAATAAAGCAATTTCATAGGGGACTAAAATAATGAAATACTGCTCTTCAATAAACCAGCTCAAGTCGTGCTTTATTTCCATCAGTAGTATCACAATATCTCTTGTTATTTTTCTATTCGGATCTGCAAGTGCGATGGCCACACCAGCACTTGAAGCGCGCATTACCGAGCTTGAAAACCAGATCGCACAGGGTATTCACACCCAGCAGGTCAACTCGGATCACATCTGGACCATGACGGCCGCCGCGCTGGTTCTGCTCATGCAGGTCGGCTTCCTTTTGCTTGAGGGCGGCATGGTGCGCTCGAAAAACTCCATCAACGTCGCCCAGAAGAACATTCTCGACCTTTTGGTTTCCATTTCCCTTTTCTACCTGCTTGGCTTCGGCCTCATGTTTGGCACCAGTCTTGGCGGCTGGATCGGCTGGCAAACCGATCTGTTCGCCTGGGATTCTTTCCCCGACTGGAATTACACCTTCTTTGTCTTTCAGGCCGTGTTCGTCGGCACTGCCGCCACCATTGTCTCCGGTGCGGTGGCCGAGCGTATGACCTTTACCGGTTATCTCGCCAGCTCTGTGCTCATTTCCATGGTCATCTATCCTGTCTTTGGCCATTGGGCATGGGGCAACCTGTTAAGCGGCAACAACACCGCCTGGCTCGCTGACAAAGGCTTCATCGATTTTGCTGGCTCCTCAGTCGTCCATTCGGTCGGAGCCTGGGTAGCTCTGGCTGGCATCATCATCATCGGCCCCCGGATCGGTCGCTTCAATAAAGACGGCACACCCAACAAGATTCAGGGCTATTCCATCGTTCTGGCCTCTGCCGGGGCCATCATTCTGCTGTTCGGCTGGATCGGTTTTAACGGTGGCTCCACCACAGCAGGCACACCGGACTTTGCCCGCATCATTGCCAACACGTTGCTATCAGCAGTCTTTGGAGGCACGGCAGGCTTTCTGCTTGGCTGGGTCAAGGATGACGTGTTCGAGCCCAGCCGCTCCATCAACGGCATGCTCGGGGCGCTGGTCGCCATCACCGCAGGCTGCGATGCCGTCAATCCGCATGGCGCCGTGACGATCGGCATCATAGCAGGCCTTGCCGTATGCCTTGCAGAAGACTTCATTGCTGGCGTACTGAAGCTGGATGATGTGGTCGGCGCCGTCTCGGTTCATGGCGTGGGCGGTGCATTGGGCACCCTGCTCGTTGCTCCCTTTGCCATCGACGCCAAGCTGGCAGCAGGCTCCCGTCTTGACCAGTTTTTGGTTCAGGGACAGGGCGTGCTGCTCTGCTTTGTCTGGGCCTTCTCCGCTGCCATCGTCATGTTCAAACTGATCGATGTGACCGTCGGCCTGCGTGTCGACGCTGAAGACGAATTGCGCGGCCTCAACATTTCCGAACATGGCGCAACGCTCGGCACCGGCGAGTTGCAGCGCAAGCTGATGGAAATGACTGAAGGCACCTGCGATCTGACCAGTCGCTTTGACGAAAGCTCCGGGGATGAAATGGGCGAGCTTGCCCAGGTGATCAACCCTTTTGTCGACAAGGTCCATCACCTCGTCTCGGAAATATCCAGACAGGCGGTGGCCGTGGACGAAACCTCGCAAAATCTGGTTGAGATCTCGCAGGAATTCACCGACAACTCCCAAATGCTGGCCAGCCATTCTTCCAGCATGCACGAAGTTGTCTCCGGCGTTGAGAGCCGCATCGGCTCGGCCCAGAGCACTTCATCGCAAATGGCCAAATATGGCGAAGAAATCGTCTCCTCAGCCCGCAGCATGTCCAACGAGATCCGCGAAGTATCCGATACGGTGGGCCATCTCGCCCGATCAGTTCAGGAGATTGCCTCCAGCGCGGACAATGCATCACAAATCTCGCTCAAGGCAGCCAATCTGTCGTCCAACGCCAACGACACCATGGAAGCACTGGTGGCTGCATCCAAAGAGATTGACGTGGTTGTGCAGTTCATCATGAATGTGGCAAACCAGACCAACCTGCTGGCCCTCAACGCCACCATCGAAGCCTCCCGTGCAGGCGAAGCGGGCAAGGGCTTTGCCGTGGTCGCAGACGAGGTCAAACAGCTGGCGGTACAGACCTCCAAGGCCGTGGAAGAAATCAAGCAGAAAGTGGACCGCATCCAGAGCGGCTCCAACAGTGCTCAGACGGGCATCGACGAAGTTTCCCAGATCATTCTGGCCATTCGTGAAGGTGTGGAAACGATCCGCGAGACGACTCATCAGCAAAGCCAGTCGACCTCCAATATCGCGCAAAGCACGTCTCAGATCAGTTCCATGGCAGAGGACATGACCAACAGAATCACCGGCCTTTCCTCCGGCATTGGAGAAATCTCGATGGCAGCCAACGATATGTCGACCGCCTCCAAAGGCCTGTCTGAAACCAGCGGCATTCTGAATGGTCGCGCTAGAAGCGGCGAAAGCAACGCCAGCCAGACAAGAGACCGTGCTCAATCGCTCAAAAAGGTGTCCCGAAGCCTCGTCCAGTCCGTCGCCGAATTCAAGGTTTGACGGTAATTCGAACAGAAAGCTGTAAGACCTTCCTATAGCCTTCGACCCGAAAGCGGGCCGAGGGCTCATTTTTTAGCATAATTTTTAGAGAAAAAAGCGATTCACTGCGTCACATAAACTTTACAAGACGGGGGTTCGTTGTTTACAAGGCCCCTACAATACGGCGCATCCTCCAGGAACGCGGCATCCACTCCAATAGTTTTCAGGCAATCAGTTTTTCAACTTTTGAAAGTCTCAATCGTTGAAAAGGGGATTGTTAATCAGGGGCCCATAGGAGCCATCCCCCGACCAACGGCTCCCCCAACTTTGCGAAGCGACAGGGCATAAGGTTCATGAAACTTCTCGCCGGCAATTCCAATCCGACCCTCACCAAACGCATTGCCGATTATCTCGGCATTGAAATCAGCGATGTTTCCGTAAGACGATTTGCGGACCAGGAAATCTTCATCGAAGTGCACGAAAATGTGCGCGGACAGGATGTCTTCGTGGTTCAGCCAACCTCTTATCCGGCCAACGACCATCTGATGGAACTGCTGATCCTGATCGACGCTCTGCGCCGCGCATCAGCACGCCGCATTACCGCTGTCGTGCCTTACTTCGGCTATGCACGCCAAGACAGGAAACCCGGCCCGAGAACACCAATCTCGGCAAAACTGGTTGCCAACCTCATCTCGAATGCGGGCGCAGATCGCGTCCTGACACTCGATCTGCATGCGGCCCAGATCCAGGGCTTCTTCGACATCCCGACCGACAACCTTTATGCCGCTCCGGTCTTTTCCCGCGACATTCTGGAACGCAACGAAGTCGAAGACGTCATGGTGGTTTCTCCAGACGTTGGCGGCGTGGTTCGTGCCCGTGCTCTGGCAAAACGCATTGGCGCCCCACTTTCCATCGTCGACAAGCGTCGTGAACGCGCTGGCGAATCCGAAGTGATGAACATCATCGGCGATGTAACAGGCCGCAACTGCGTGCTGGTGGACGATATCATCGATTCCGGCGGCACCCTGTGCAACGCAGCAGAAGCACTCATCAACAAGGGCGCAGCCTCGGTTACTGCCTACATCACTCACGGAGTGCTCTCCGGTGGCGCGGTTGCCCGTATCACCTCTTCCAAGCTGCGCGAATTGGTGATCACCGATTCCATCGAGCCGACCGAAGCGGTTCTGAACGCCCATAACATCCGCGTTCTGAGCGTCGCCAACCTGCTTGGCGAAGCCATTTCCCGCACGGCCAACGAACAGTCGGTCTCGTCTCTGTTCGACTAGGCAACGCGCATAAGCCTTTCATGTGCAAAGTGGCGTGCAAGGCAAACCACCCATAGCGCGAAAATCCATAAGCCCGCAGTGTCTCCTGATGCTGCGGGCTTTTTTGGTTAAGCACCCCCTCTCCACGGACCATTTGCTTGAACATCCATGCCGATGCCCCTCCCCACTCGCATAAAACGCTTGGTTACAATTGGATACCAATCATTCCTTGAGTTGCTGACAAATTGAAGTAAGTTGTCATTATCCTGTCTGATCTGTTCGACAGATCTGCCGATACTCAATGAAGTGTGCAGAGCATAGCTCATTGATAAACACACGGACCGCAAGCACGAGATTGGCATCATTCTGGGAACCGTTTCACATCACCCGATGCAAAAGTCATTCTTTAGCATCAGTTGAAATATCTCATCTTGAGATTGCCAAATTCTGATCCTACTTCTCCGCTTTTCACTGTTTAAGGCTATCCAAGATGGCAAAACTAAAAGTAGATCTCACCCTCAAGAATGCTCAATCTTTGGCCCAAAAGGGTAATTATTTAGAGGCGAGAAGACTCTATCAGACTGTATTGGCGACCTTCCCCGGCAACAGTCGCGCGCTTCAGGGATTGGCTCTCGTGGAAAAGCAGATCAAACTCAGGGGCGCCAACACCTCCATTAACGAAACGATCAAGACACTGGGGGGATTGCTTTCCAAAGGCTTCTTTCAGGATGCCATCGAACAGTCTCAGGAAATTCTCAAGCAGCGCCCCGATGTGTTTGTCATCTGGTATATTCTCGGCATTGCTTCCATCCAGCTTGGAAAGCTCAATCAGGCCATCTCCGCATTTGATCAGGCCATTTCTATAAAGCCGGACTATATCGAGGCGCATCTGAATAGGGGATTCGCTCTGCAAATGCAGGGGTTGCACGAGAAAGCCATTGCCTCTTTTCAAAAGGTTTTGTCCATCAAGCCAGACCTGCCGCAGGCGCACAACAATATCGGCAACGCTCTTCGCCAACAGGGCAAGCTATCCAAGGCAATTGCCGCTTACCAAAAAGCCCTGTCGATCAATCCGGCATTTCCAGAAGCACTGTATAATCTAGGACGCTGCTGGCAGGATCTTGAACAGATGGAGGAGGCACAGAAAGCCTACCTAAAGGTGCTGTCCATCAAACCAGACCTGCCCGAGGCAAATAATGATCTTGGCACGGTTTATTTGGAGCAAAGAAAATTTGACGAGGCAGCCCAAGTATTCAGGAATGCCATACGCCATCGTCCCCAATTTTCCGAAGCCCATAGCAATCTTGGAACGGCCCTGCATGAGCAAGGTCACATCAAGGAGGCCATTGCGTCTTGCAACAAAGCCCTGTCTCTCAACCCTGAACATGTGAGCGCCTACAACAATCTTGGTGTTATTTACACATCTGCCGGAGAGCCGGACAAGGCTCTTGAAGCCTACACAAAAGCGCTGTCCATCAAGCCAGATGACGCACAGACGCTTTATAATATCAGCTCCCATGTCGACCACACGCCAGATGACCCTCAAATTGCACTCATCGAAGGCCTTTTGAGAAAGTCAGATCTTGCAAGCAAGGACAAGATCCTCCTGCATTACACTCTGGCGAAAATCTATGAAGAAACCAGACAGTTAGAGGCGTCTCTCAAGCATTATAAAGCGGGGGGAGCGCTGCAAATTGATCGTGTGCACTACACCATAGAAAAGGATGAAGAGCTTTTCGAAAAGATCCGGCAGTCAGCACCAGGCATTCGAGCACAAGCCTTGGCTCCTTCACGAGACGATGAGACCGTCACGCCGATTTTCATTCTCGGTATGCCACGATCCGGAACGACGCTGATTGAACAGATCATTTCGCACCATACGCAGGTATATGGGAGCGGAGAGCTGGACCATGCGACCAATTTGGGATTGAAAATTAGCTCGGGCGCTGTTGCTGCAACCCAAGAAAACCTAAAGGCCTTTAGGCAGACATATTTATCGGAACTGAAAAGATCATCCGAAGGCAAAGCCTATGCCACCGACAAAATGCCAAACAATTTCCGCCAGATAGGCCTTATCTGTTCAGCACTTCCGGAAGCCAAGATCATCCATGTCAAGCGCGATGCAGCGGCGACCTGCTGGTCGAACTTCAAGACAAGGTTCGTCGGCAACGGTTTGGGATATAGCTATGACCTGCAAGCCGTCGTGCGCTTCTATAAGCTATATGAAGACCTCATGACCTTCTGGAACCAGACCTACGGGGATCGGATTATCGAAGTCGATTATGATGCTTTGACAATTAATCCAGATACAGAAATCAGAAAAATGATCAGCGATCTGAGCCTCGACTGGCAAGACTCATGCCTGTCGCCTCATACAAACAAGCGCATGGTCAAAACCGCCTCAAATCTACAAATCAGAAAGTCGATCTACAAAAACAGCTCCAAAGAATGGCTGCAATTCCAGCCGTTTCTTGACGGGGCATTTGATGAACTGCGCACGTAATCACAAATGCAGGCAAACAGAGCCGCGTGAATGTCTTCTTCCTTCAGGCTTAGATCAAAAATGATGGCAATGTCGCTCGATGCTACGGAGCTTCCATTGCCCGTTCCTTTTGACTGATGTATTGTTCGACATTCATTTGGAGTAAAATTCGAAGTTTCGTAACTACAGGATCAAAGTAAAGTGAAAATAATGTCTGGGGGATTTGCTGATTGGAGAGATGTTGATAGCTGGCACATCTCGTCTTACCCAAGAAGTGGAAATCATGCAGTTCGGGCCATTCTCGAATATGCCACAAAAAGACCCACGTTACCTTCATTAGAAGCAAGAAAACTCGACGTCCCCATTTACTTGAGAAAACCCAATCAAAAAGAAAATTTCATCAAGGTAACGGATGATCACGCGATCGGATACAAATCCCATTTTTTGCTTGAATTTTTACAGAATGAAGAAATCTCCAAAAGAAAATCCGGGATTATTCTTATAACCAGAGATCCTGTAGAGGCAATCGTTTCTCATCTTTATCCAGACTATGCAAGAGCCAAGTCTTTACATGCTCTGAAGTCTTTTCTTTTTCTGACTAAAAAACGGACTTACCTTGACGATGGCTTATGGCGCGAAAAAATTCGCGCACATGTTGATATATACCTATCCTGCGCTTTTGCGTACCACTATTTAAAGGACCGACCGAGAATTCATGTTCGGTTTGAAGACTTGATTGAGGACCCGGTCTTGTTTGCAAATTCTCTCATTGAAAAAATGGGAATAGAAAAAAAGCTTTCAGATTACGAGGTCAAGAAAGTTCTGTCTTTGTCGCGGGATAGCTTGTCCAGAAAAGGCAATAGGGCGCAAGATCCAGTCCTTCGAGAGAAATTGCGAGACCTGACAAGCAAGTATATTTGCTACGAGCAGATTTTTGATCTGTTGCAGGATTAGAGGCCTTTATAGTCGTCATTTCAACCTCATGCGCTTGGCATTTATCCGCCTAGTCGGTTCCTACAGCTGACGGGTGCGAAAAATCGCTGATTTCTGCGTCGCCCCCGCTTGCCAATAGCACCCTGATGCCTTATAAGCCCCCCAGCTGCCTCTACACCCTTGGAGGAGTTGCAGCAGCGGGGCCGAACATTCGGCCTTTTTTCTATTTTTTCAGGAGTATATCCAATGGCTAACTTTGAATTCAAAGCAGAACGCCGTGACCGGGTCGGTAAGGGGTCCGCTCGTGCATTGCGTCGCGAAGGCAAGATCCCTGCCGTCATCTATGGCGACAAGAAAGATCCTATCTCCATCGCTATCCCTTACAAAGAAACCAACCTTCAGATCCATAAAGGCGGTTTCCTGACGCACATCGTGACCATCGATGTGGATGGTGACAAGATCCGCGCGATCCCTCGCGACTACCAGCTCGACGTTGTCCGTGACTTCCCTATGCATGTCGACTTCCTGCGCGTTTCCCGCACCACCAGAATCACTGTTGGTGTTCCAGTTGAATTTATCAACGAAGAAGAATGCCCAGGCCTGAAACGCGGTGGCGCCCTCAACATCGTTCGTCGTGACGTCGAAGTTGAATGCCCGGCAACCGATATTCCGGAATCCTTTGTATTCGATCTGAAAGAAGCCGATCTTGGTGATTCGATCCACATTTCCGCAATAACCCTGCCGAACGGTGTGACCCCGACCATTACCGATCGCGACTTCACGATCGCTACCATCGCAGCACCTGCTGGCTTCAACGAACCAGTTGAAGGTGAAGAAGAAGAAGGCGCTGAAGCAGAGGCTGAATAATCAGCTCTGTGTTTCAGACCCCACAAGTTCAGGGTTCGGGAGGTTAAACCATGTATCTGCTCGTCGGACTTGGCAATCCCGGACCCCAATATGCAGGCAACCGCCACAATATCGGTTTCATGGCAGTCGACGAGATTGCCCGCCAGCATAATTTCGGTCCATGGCGCCGCAAGTTTCAGGGCGAGGTCAGCGAAGGCCTTATCGGCTCGAACAAAGTCCTGCTCCTCAAGCCCACCACCTTCATGAATGAATCCGGCCGCGCGATCTCTGAAGCCTGTCGCTTTTACAAGATCCCGCCTGAAGACGTGTATGTCTATCATGACGAGTTGGATCTCACCCCCGGCAAAGTGAAGGCCAAGCTGGGCGGCGGCGTCGCCGGGCATAACGGTCTGCGCTCAACCGGTGCCCATATCGGCAACAATTTCCACCGCATCCGTCTGGGGATCGGCCATCCGGGCCGGGAACGGGTCACCCAATGGGTGCTGGGCGATTTTGCAAAGGTGGACGGAGAATGGCTCGAGCCAACGCTCGATGCTCTGGCCTACACAGCCCAGAGCCTCATCGAGAATGATCTGGGCCGCTTCATGACGGATTTCAACCAGAGGCTGGCCCCTCCCGTCAATGGCCACAAGAAAAGCAAGTCACAATCCGCAAGCGCTGACAAAAAGCCCTCCCAACCGGGCAGCAAGGCATCATCAAGCAGCTCGGATAAACCGAACAAGGGCAGCAACAGCGCCCGCTCCGACAAAAACGCAGAGCCCCCACGCAATGCGATGGCCGAAGCGCTGAAACAGCTGGTCACCAGAAACAAGGATTAAGAGCAATGGGTTTTAAATGCGGTATCGTGGGATTGCCAAATGTCGGCAAATCCACTCTGTTCAACGCGCTGACCAAAACCGCAGCGGCACAGGCAGCCAACTATCCCTTCTGCACCATTGAACCGAATACGGGCGATGTTGCCGTTCCGGATCCGCGTATGGATGCCATCGCAAAGATTGCCGGTTCCAAGGAAATCATCCCTACCCGCCTTACCTTTGTTGACATCGCCGGTCTCGTCCGCGGTGCTTCCAAGGGCGAAGGTCTGGGCAACCAGTTTCTGGCCAACATCCGCGAAGTGGACGCCATTGTGCATGTGCTGCGCTGCTTTGAAGATGAAGACATCACCCATGTGGAAGGCAAGATCGATCCGGTTACCGACGCTGAAACCGTTGAAACCGAATTGATGATCTCGGACATGGAAAGCCTTGAACGCCGCGTGGTCAACCTGCGCAAGCGTGGTCAGACCGGCGACAAGGATGCCAAAGCACAGGCTGCCCTGATGGATCGCCTGCTTGAGCTGCTGCATGATGGCAAACCCGGTCGTATGCTCGATGTCGCCGATGACGAAGAGCGCAAGGCCGTTAGCGACCTCAACCTGCTGACAACGAAGCCCGTCCTCTATATCTGCAATGTGGATGAGGAAAGCGCTGGCACGGGCAATGAATTCTCCAAGGCTGTTGAAGCCATGGCAGAAAAACAGGGCGCAGGGGCCGTTGTCATCTCTGCCGCCATCGAAGCTGAAATTTCTCAGCTGGATGCAGAAGAACAGGCAGAATTCCTCGAAACGCTGGATCTGGAAGAACCCGGTCTCGACCGCATGATCCGCGCAGGTTACGACCTGCTGCACCTCATCACCTATTTTACAGCTGGCCCGAAAGAAACCCGCGCCTGGACCATCACCAAAGGCTGCAAGGCCCCACAAGCCGCCGGTGTCATCCATACCGATTTCGAACGCGGCTTCATCCGCGCCCAGACCATCGCCTTTGATGACTATGTATCCCTTGGCGGCGAAACAGCAGCCAAAGAAGCCGGCAAAGCCCGCGACGAAGGCAAGGAATATATCGTGCAAGATGGCGACGTCATGCTCTTCAAGTTCAACACTTGATGAACTTGTGAAATCCAAATAAAAAGCCTGCCCTATTCGGGCAGGCTTTTTTTATGCGCTGAGCACAGCTAAATCAGATCAAACCAGGCTTACTTGGCGTGCAGCTTGACCCAGTCGGCAAAGGCCGCAGCAAACTGCTTGAGGAAGTCCCGCGTGCCATCATTTGTCATCTGATCCTTGTCGTCAAACAGACCACCGAACGCCCCGATATAAGCTTCTGGCTGCTGCATGGCAGGCATATCAAGGAAGGTCAGGGACTGGCGCAAATGATGGTTGGCGCCAAAGCCGCCAATCCCGCCCAGAGACCCCGACACGATGCCCGCAGGCTTGCCAGACCAGGAACTCTCGCCAGCAGGACGAGACCCGACATCAAGCGCATTCTTCAAGGCAGCCGGCACAGAGCGGTTATATTCCGGTGTTACGAACAAAACGCCATCGGCAGGCGCCAGAGACGCACGGAAGGATTTCCATTCTTCGGGTGCATTTTCACCATCCAGATCCGGATTATAGAAGGGCAATGAGCCCACTTCCACAAATCGGAAAGACAAGCTTTCCGGGGCCAGATTGACAATCGCATTTGCAACTTTTCGGTTGATGGAGTCTTTTCTTAAACTCCCCACGATGACGGCAATATCATAACTATCTTTCATCGGACTCTCCTGAAAATAATGAAATCAATGAAGGGAACTGGCAGGGACTTTCTTGCAAATCTCTTCGACCATATCCCTTGTTGTTTTCTTTAAAATGGTGTCAGGAGGTCAACGGTTCAAACCCGCAGAAGTTCCGATAGAGCCATAGCGAAAATGAAAATATTTCATCATAGCGTTAATGCATCTCTGTAGCGGCAACGGGGCGCTTTGACGGTTGGTCAATTCACCCCCGGACAAATCTGTCCGGCGTGCCTTAAACCATTCCTCTGGCGGTAAATGGGGCACATACCCCCATCAGTCCGCTCGGCCATAGGCCGCCAGAAACGCATCGACAGCAGCATCAACCGCAAGATTGAAATCAAGATGAGGTGGGCACCGATACATGATCGGCTCTGCGACCCCGCATTCAAGCAATCCCTTCAAATGCAGGCTGACTATTTTGGCCGAAGGCCCCGATAAAATTCCCTGCTCCATCTTGGCTGCCATAAACTCTTCGACTTCCCCCCAGCCTCTTCCCTGCCCGTTCTTATACAGTTCCTGAGACAGCTTGCCCTCGAAATTCTCGGAAACGGCACTACGAAACAGCGCCACGGTTTCCTCATCCGTGATGAAATCCAGATAATCGCGCCCGAACTTTTTCAGCTGCCCGGCAAGATCCTCGTTGTCCCGATCCTCGAAAGTCTGGAACACGGCGATTCCCTGATCATCCAGCGACTGCATCAACACGGCTGCAAACAATTCTTCCTTAGAACTGTAGTAACCATAAAGAGTGGCTTTTGACCCTCCAAGCTCTGCAGAAATCGCAGACATACTGGCCCCGTGATAGCCATTTTGGCCAAAGACTTTGGCAGCAACCTGCAGAATTTCGAGCCTTTTTTCATCTGTTTTAACGCGCATGCGACACTCCCTATAAGTGAACACAAGAGTACAGTTTTGGCTTGACGAGCGCAAGAGAAGAATATAACTAAAACGTACTGTACGGTTTTACCGCACCCTAAACCCAATTTGGATTTCCAACTATGTCGCATTTCAATCTGAACAAACATCGCGCCACGCCAATGGCCCTGAGCATCCTCATTCTCTTGGCTGGCTGTGCCATTCCGCCAAAAGAAACCCCGCTCACCGAGATGAAATCGGTTGAAAGCTATCAGACAGGAAAGTCGTTCCTTTCCAGCGCCGCCCAATGGCCATCTGACCATTGGTGGGAGGCATATAAAGACAAGCAGCTAAACCAGTTGATGAAGGAAGGTCTGTCGGAAGCCAATGATATTCGGCTGGCACAGGCGCGCCTCAAATTGGCAAAAGCCGCGACAGGCATGTCCAAAGCAGGCCTGCTTCCCAATGTTGGCGCACAGGCCTCCGTTGATCAGGAACGCCAGAGCTATCATTACCTGATGGATGAGTCCTTCGTCCCTCAAGGCTGGAATGACGGCGGCATAGCTACCCTCAACTTCAATTGGGAAATCGACTTCTGGGGCAAGAACCGGGCCGCACTAGCCGCCGCCAAGGGCGAACAGAAAGCAGCCGAAGCAGAAGCTGCAGCGGCCCGGCTTGCGGTCTCATCAGGCATCGCACAGGCCTATGCGCAGTTGGCATCGCTTTATGCCAGCCGTGATGCAGCCTCCAGCGCCCTGCGTGTCCGCAACGACAGTCTCAAGCTGATGCAGTCCCGCTTCAATCAGCAGCTTGAAAATGAAAGTGCACTCGAAAGAGCCAAATCAAACCAGCAAAGCACGATCGCTCGCCTTGCTGCCATTGACGAAAATATCGCTTTGGCAAAGAACCAGATGGCAGCGCTTCTCGGCAAAGGACCGGATCGCGGTTTGTCCATCAAACGTCCAAGGGTCAATGGCGGTCATTATTATGGCCTACCAAACCAGTTGCCGATTGACCTCCTCGGACGCCGTCCAGATATTGTTGCCGCACGCCTCAGGGCAGAGGCTTCCGTCAAGCGCGTGGATGAGGCCAAAGCCTCCTTCTATCCGAACGTGAACCTCTCTGCCATGATTGGCCGCCAAGCCCTCGGGCTCGACATGCTGCACGCCAGTAACGCAACGCTCGGCTCTATTGGCCCGGCTGTTTCGTTGCCGATTCTGGACGGTGGACGCCTGCGGTCTGGCTTCATGAGGTCCAAGGCCAGCCAGGAAATGGCGGTCGCAACCTATGATCAGACTCTCGTCAGAGCTCTGAAAGATGTTGCCGACGCAGTGGTGAGCAAACGCCAGCTCTCCGTGCGCTTGAAAGCAACCAGCAATGCCGTGAAAGCGGCGCAAAATGCCTACGACATTGTCAAGAACCGCTATGAAGGCGGCCTGGCAACCTATCTTGAAGTCCTAGCCGCCGAGGACGCCATGATTGGCGCCCGCGGTGCCGCGGCTGCTCTGAGAGCGCGCAGTTTTGCGCTCGATATTCAGTTGGTCCGTGCTCTTGGTGGAGGCTTTCGTGACATGGAGAAAACCAAGTGAGTGACATGAAAAAAGTACCAACGGATGTAAAAGTCGAGAACAAGATCGAAAAGATCTATGAGGATCGCGAGACAGAAATGCCCGAAAAGAAAAGCAAACGCTGGCCCCTGTTTTTTGGCCTCTTCGTCGCTGTCGCGGCCGTTTCTGGCGCCTATTACGCCTATGACACGCTCTATGCGTCCAAGCACGCCATCACCGACAACGCCTATGTGGGCGCAGATATTGCAGGCATCACACCGCTGATTGCCGCTCCGGTGAAGGAAGTACGCGTCAGCGATACCCAGCATGTCGCCAAGGGTGATATTCTGGTGGTGTTGGATGATACCGACGCCAAGCTGCATCTGGCACAGGCCGAAGCCGGCTATCAGCAGTCGCTGCGCGCCGTCAAGGCTCTGAACGCAACGGACAAGACCCTGCTCGCCCAGATCGAAGGCCGCAAGGCCGATCAGAAGCGCGCTGAAGCCCAACATGAAATGGCCGAGGCCAATTTCGCCAAAGCCAAGATCGACCTCGAACGCCGCCAGACTCTGGTCGAAAACGGTTCCGTCTCTGGCGATGAGCTGACCATGGCCGAAACCGCCTTCAAGAATGCAGAGGCCAATCTGGGAGCTGCAGAAGCGGCTTTGGAAGCAGCTAGCGCGGGTCTGGAAGCGGCTGAAGGTCAGCAAATGGCCAACGCTGCCATGATCGAAGGTGCATCGGTGGAGAACAACCCCCAAGTGCTGGTCGCCAAGGCTCAGCGCGACCAAGCGCAGGTCAATCTGGACCGCACGGTCATTCGCTCACCGGTCGACGGTGTCGTGTCCATGCGCCGCGTACAGGTCGGTGAACGGGTTCAGCCGGGCATGCGCCTGATGGTCGTCGTGCCCCTTGACGAGGTCTATGTCGATGCCAACTTCAAGGAAGTGCAGCTGGAAAAGGTTAAGCCGGGCCAGCCTGTGACCTTGCATTCAGACCTTTACGGCAGCGATGTGGAATTCAAAGGCACCGTCGTGGGCTTCTCGGGTGGCACTGGCGCAGCTTTCTCTGCGGTTCCCGCCCAGAACGCCACCGGCAACTGGATCAAGGTGGTCCAGCGCCTGCCGGTTCGTGTTGCACTTGATCCTGAACAGCTGAAAGACCATCCGCTGGAAGTGGGCCTGTCCATGGAAGCCGACATTCATGTCGCTGAGTAATCGGACATAAAGGACACAAAAAGATGACGAACGATGACAGCACAAGCCGGCCCCTTACAGGGGCCAGCCTAATCATTGCTGCTCTGGCGATCGGCACTGGCAACTTTCTTGTCGTGCTTGACAGCACGATTGCAAACGTATCGGTCCCCACGATTGCCGGATCTCTGGGTGTTTCCATGTCGCAAGGCACATGGGTCATCACCTCCTACGCGGTGGCCGAAGCCATCACTGTGCCTCTCACAGGTTGGCTGGCCATGAAGTTCGGTGCCGCCCGAACCTTCATTTTCTGCTTCTTTGCCTTCGCGCTGGTCTCCCTTTATTGCGGCATGTCCGGCTCACTCAACACTCTCATTCTTGGGCGTGTTATGCTCGGACTGGTCGGCGGCCCTATTATGCCGTTGTCCCAGATGCTGTTGATGCGCATCTTCCCCAAGGAGAAAGCCACAGCGGCCTCCGTGCTCTGGGCGATGACCACCCTCATCGGCCCGATTGCAGGCCCAATTCTGGGCGGCATCATTTGCGACAGTTATGGCTGGCAGTGGATCTTCCATATCAAGGTACCTGTGGCCATTATCGGTGGTCTGGTTGTCTGGGCCTTCCTTCGCCATCAACCCGATCCCAAAGCCAAGGCACGCATTGATGCGGTCGGCCTAGGGCTGCTGATCATCTGGGTCGGGGCATTGGAGATCATGCTCGAAGAAGGGCGCGACAAGGATTGGTTTTCCTCGCCGGAAATCTGCATCATGGCGGCGATCGCAATTATTGGCTTCCTCTCGTTCCTGATCTGGGAGCTGACCGACGAGAACCCGATCGTGGACTTGCGTATCTTCAGGCACAGAGGCTTTACCGCCGCCTCGGTGACCTTTGCCGGGGGCTTTGCTGCCTTCTTCGCCTCGGTGGTGATCCTTCCTTTGTGGCTGCAGCAGAATATGGGCTACACCGCCACCTGGGCTGGCTATGCCACCGGCATCATGGGCATCTTGGCCATGATATCCGCGCCTATTGTCGGTAAGGTGGTCGAGGTGGTTGATGCGCGTATCATTCTCTCGACGGGCCTTCTGGGGCTTGGTGCGATGATGGCATGGCGCATGACCTTTAACGGCGATGTGACCTTCATGCAGATGGCGTGGCCGACGCTCTTCACCGGTCCCTTCATGGTGATGTTCTTCGTACCCGTCACAGGGTTGGCTCTGGCCACCGTAGAGCCCCATGAACAAGCCAACGCGGCAGGACTCTCCAACTTCATGCGAACGCTTGCAGGGGCTTTTGCCACCTCTCTGGTGCAGACCCAATGGCAGAATACGGCTCGCGTGAAGCAGAATGAGCTTGTCAACATGATGCCCAACACTGACCGGGTCATCAATGACATGATGCAGAGCGGCATGTCCCATGATGCAGCCGTCGGCAGCCTCAGCTACACGATCTACCATCAGAGCGTCCTGCTTTCGACGCTGGAAATGTTCGGTATTATCACGATCGTGTTCGCCTTTGCCGCCCTGTTGCCATGGCTGGCCCCTCGCGCCAACATCGTGCAACACTAAAAGCGCTGTTCGCGCCTTACCCACCCAAAAGGGTACGGCTGCCGCCAAAATATCAAACGCCCGCTCCGGATACTGATCCGGGGCGGGCGTTTTCATAGCAACCGACATTGCCTGAGACGCAAATCTCGGTAATATCCTGCGGGAATGACCCTATCTATTCAGGCATCGGTCTTTTCAGACGCCGGACAGCTATTGAACCCAATGAGGGTGTAAAGCGGACAGAAGCGGAACAAGCCGGTTGCCAACGGAATGATACCCAGCAGACCCCATAGGGTTTGCGGTCCGATAAAGACGATCGCAAGCAAGACAACGCCCACGATCACACGAATGACCCGATCAAGCTTTCCAACATTCACAGTCATGATCTGACTCCTTTGTAGCAAGGATTGCATCTTACTCCCATATATGCATTCACCCTAGGTAAAACACCTATATGCGATCTTACGTCACAGCGGCAGGTTGCTGAGCAACAGGTCCATCAATGCGCTCAGAGCCCTTCAAAGGCAATCAGCGTATGCACATCAATACCGCGTTCTTTGAGCAGCGACACGCCGCCAAGATCAGGAAGATCGATCACGAAGGCCGCCCCTTCAACCTGACCGCCCACGCTTTGCAAAAGTTCACAAGCAGCCACTGCGGTTCCCCCGGTCGCAATCAGATCATCAACGAGAAGCACCTTCTCGCCAGAAGCAACCGCATCATCATGCATCTCGATCCGGTCGGTGCCATATTCCAGAGAATAATCCTGCGAAACCACCTTGCCGGGCAACTTGCCCTGCTTGCGGATGGGAACGAATCCAACGCCAAGATAATCCGCCATTGCACCGCCGAAAATGAAGCCGCGCGCTTCGATACCAACAATCTTCTCGATACCCTTATCAAGATAGGGCGCAGAAAGATCCCGGATGGATTGCTTGAAGCCGTCAGCATGGGAAATGAGACTGGTAATATCTCTGAAGATGATGCCCCGCTTGGGATAATCCGGAATGGATCGGATGAGGCTCTTGAGATCTAATTTTTCGCTGCTTTGCATTCGCTAGGCTCCGCTTCTTGCAATTCTTAGACAAGCACCGGCTTTCGGTTAGACGTAGCCGTAGCTTTTTTCGGCATCCATTTGCAGGATCTGCCTATTCCTAGATATGGACAAGAAATCCAGTTAAGGCAATTCAAAAAGTGGGCCCTATCCCTCCCAAATGGGCGCAGAAACAGCACACACAACGTTAAAAAACAAAAGGGATCCAACCCCAAGACCAAACATATCAGTCTGCGGCGCAAACCCAATCACTTTTCTCCCGGAAGGGGCCACCCGCTCAGATGCAATGAATGTGGGAGAAACACAGGAGAAGGGTTTTCTTCTCCATCCCAAATTGCTTTGAGCGCAGCAACACTCCCGCATCCATAATGCTCTGCGGATACGCCAATGGAATTCAGCCACCCTGCGATCCACGGATTGAGAGGGCAGGCATCGAAACCGATAAAGCCGAAGTCCTTGATTGGATCCATCCCGCGTTCAATAACCAGCCGATAGGCACCATAAGCCAACATGTCGCTCATGCACAGAATAACGCGCGGCGGATCATCGCGCTCCAAAATCTGCGCCATGGCTGCATAGCCCACTTCCAGATGATTGAGCCCTTCAACATGAGCATGCAGGATATCCCGTTCCATAATCCCCGACTTGGCCAACCTGTCCAGAATGCCTTGATGCCGATAGGTCGCAGCCGTTCCATCGAGTGAGCCATGAATAATCGCCACTCGACGAATACCACGCGCAATCAGCAGATCACCGACATCTCTTCCGGTTTGGTAATTGTCCATCCCCATATAAGGACTGTTGCGATCATTCGGATCGGGCCGATTGACAAACAACATGGGCGGGCCACTCTCACGCATACGATCAAGAACAGGGCTCCCCACGGCACCAACAATGATGACCGCCCGAGCCAGTTGGGATTGCATCTCAAGCAGATATTCATCCTGCACATCAGCGCGCTCATAGGTATCGCAAACGGACATGACATAGCCTTCGTCCCGCAGCGCCCTTTCTATAGAGGCAGCGATAGCGGCCATGGTCGGATTTTCGATTGCTGCGGCCAGCAGGCCAATAATGCGGCTTTCCTGACAGCGCAGCGCCCGTCCAATGCTCGCCGGTCGATAGTTGAGCGCCTCGACTGAAGCCCGCACACGCTCAACAGTCTGCTTTGAAGCCTTGTTGGTGATTCCATTGATGATTCTTGAGGCGGTAGCAATAGAGACACCAGCATGAGCGGCTACCATGGCAAGAGATACGCGCACATTTTTGTTATTCTTTTTGGTCTCAGTTTTTGCTGGCATGGAGCCTCACTATAGCTAAATTTTATACTTCGATATATAGTATTTAATATAACTACAAGCTTCCCAAGATTATTTCCTTTACACAATCGTAGCAGATCTCTTGGGCGCTTGCTGGGCAAGCGACTATTTCCAATGAGGCATATCAGTCGCGCCACATGAAAAGGGCCCCGAAACGGGGCCCTCATTTGATTTTCCATCCATAGGCTTGGTGGTCAATGCTTCACTTTTGACCACAATTTGCGCTTGGTAAAGAACATCAGGAACGAGAAGACAACAAGGAAGATGAGGGCATTCACGCCCACCCGCTTGCGTTCTTCCAGCTTGGGCTCGGCAGCCCACATCAGGAAGGACGTCACGTCCTTGGCATATTGTTCCTTCGTCATCGGGGTTCCATCGGTATAGTCCACCAGCTCGTCAGAGAGTGGTGGAGCCATGCCGATAGCGACACCTGACCCGAAGGCAGGGTTGTAATATTTGTCCCCGACGGTTTCTTCCAGCTCTTCAGGCGTCTCCTCATAAGAGGTCAGAAGCGCATAGATATAATCTGGACCATATTCCTGATAGGCCGTAATCGGATGCCAGATCATACGCAGGATGTCATTGAGGACTTCCACCCCGACATCAGGACCGACAGACGCTGCACGCGCTTTGGCAATCAGGGAGAGGTCAGGCGGTGCCTTGCCACCATTGGCGGCGGCAGCTGCTTCCACATTGGGGAAAGGCGACGGGAAATGATCGAAGGGCTTACCCGGACGAGTGAACATGTCCCCTTCCGAATCCGGACCATCCTCGATGTCATAGTCCGCAGCTATCGCCTTGATCTCATCTTCGGTATAACCAAGCGCTCCTTCCTGACCCAGATTGCGGAAAGCAATATAGTTCATGGAATGGCAACTTGAGCAAACTTCACGATAGATCTGAAAACCGCGTTGCAGCTGTGCCTTGTCAAATTTCCCGAACGGGCCAGAAAAGGTCCAGTCCTGTTTTTCGTAATGGTGGCCGCTTTCGCCCGAAGCTATCGCCCCGGCGGATGAAACCGCCATGGCGCCAGCAACAACGAGCGCGCGAACCGCAGTTTTGGTAAGCGTAATCATGGGTCTTCCCTTTCCTCGCTCGTTCAGGCTTTAGCCTCTGCCGCAGCAGAGTCACCATGTTTTGCCAAGACTGCTTCGTTGATCGATGCTGGCAGTGGCTTCGGTTTTTCGATAAAACCGAGCACTGGCAGGATGACAAGGAAGTAGGCGAAATAGTAGACCGTGAAGATACGCGCCCACACGATATAGCCGCCCTCTGCAGGCTTACCGCCCAGATATCCAAGCCCGATGCACACCACGACAAAGATCCAGAAGAACTGGCGTCCCAGCGGACGATAATTCATGGAACGCACCTTGGATGTATCAAGCCATGGCAGCACGAACAGCACGCCAATCGCACCAAACATCAGGAGCACGCCACCAAGCTTGTCAGGCACAGCTCGCAGGATCGCATAGAAGGGCAAGAAGTACCATTCCGGCACGATATGCGGAGGTGTCACCAACGGATCAGCTGGAATATAGTTGTCTGGATGGCCCATAAAGTTTGGCACCATGAACATCATCCAGGCAAAGAACACCAGGAACACGACAATCGCGAAGAGATCCTTGATTGTGTAATACGGGGTGAATGGCACCGTATCATTGCTGTCTTTCACCTCAACCCCGGTCGGGTTGTTGTTGCCGACCACATGGAAAGCCCAGATATGCAGGGCAACCACACCGACCAGCATGAATGGCAGCAGATAGTGCAAGGAGAAGAAGCGGTTCAGCGTTGGATTATCGACCGAGAAACCACCCCAGAGCAGCGTCACGATTGCGTCACCAACATAAGGGAAGGCCGAAAACAGGTTGGTAATAACCGTCGCGCCCCAGAAGGACATCTGTCCCCATGGCAGCACATACCCCATGAAGCCGGTTGCCATCATCAGCAGGAAGATCACGACACCCAAAATCCAGACCACCTCACGCGGGGCTTTGTAGGACCCGTAATAAAGGCCTCGGAAAATATGGACATAAACGGCGATGAAGAACATGGACGCGCCGTTGGAATGCATATAACGCAGCATCCAGCCCCAGTTCACATCGCGCATGATATGCTCGACAGAAGCAAAGGCCAGCGTGGTGTTGGGCACATAATGCATGACCAGCACAATGCCGGTCACGATCTGCGCCACAAGGCACACGGCGAGAATGGCGCCGAAAGTCCAGAAGTAATTAAGGTTCTTTGGAACTGGGTAGGCAATGAAGGAAGAATGCACCAGACCGGCAATCGGCAGGCGACTTTCCATCCATTTCAAAAACCCGTTCTGCGGCTCGAAGGTCGAATGTCCGCTCATGACTGGTCTCCTTAAGACATTTGCGGGCGTCAGCCGATTTTGATCAGGGTATCGCTAACAAACTCATAGGGTGGCAACTCCAGATTCAGTGGAGCAGGACCCTGGCGGATTCGACCGGCGGAATCATAGTGCGATCCATGGCATGGGCAGAACCAGCCATCATAGTCGCCCTTCTGTCCTTCGGGCACACACCCCAGATGCGTGCAGATGCCGATCATGATCAGCCACTGTTCCTTGCCGGGCTTGACGCGCTCTTCATCGGTCTGAGGATCGCGAAGGTCAGCCACGTCAACAGCTTTGGCCTCTTCAATCTCAGTCGGAGTTCTATGCCGAATGAATACCGGTTTGCCGCGCCATTTGACAGTGAGGCTTTGTCCCTCTTCAATTGAGGAAATATCCACTTCAATGGATGAAAGCGCCACAGCGCTGGCATCGGGGTTCATCTGGTCAATAAATGGCCAAGCGAGCGCAGCTGCGCCGACGGCCCCAAACGCTCCGGTCGCGATATAAAGAAAATCGCGACGGGTTGGTTCTTCCCTTTCGCTGGTAGCCAAGACGAGGTCCTCTTCTAGCCAGTGTCCAACTTCCAGCTCGCCTACGCCTCCAAATAATCACGTCTCTTGCGAAACGATAAAGTCCCAAAATCGCGGCGAGCCAATTTCACCGGTGCTCGTTCACAAAACCGAGACCAGTCAAACACTTTTTACATTGATCGCTGATGTTGTCTAGAGAGGCAAATCGCAGAAACTACCGATTTTCAGCAGTTTGGCCTGACAAATTCGTCTTATATCGGCAAAATTTGATCAAAATACCGCAGGACTACTACTTATCCAAGCCGTTCCCACAACGCTCTTTTCTGCTTATCTGCGACCTTTTGATTGGAATGATTCTAGTGGAAAACAGACCGTCCAAGGTCAAAATACCCATTTTTGACGATCAGGCGATAAAACCGCCTGATTGTCTATCCCACAGAGAAGCATACAGTCCGCCCTGCGTGAGCAACTCTTCATGGCTGCCCATTTCCACGATCCGGCCACGGTCCATGACGATCAATCGGTCCATGGAGGCAATGGTTGATAGCCTGTGCGCGATAGCCAGAACGGTCTTGTCCTTCATCAGCAGGTTAAGACTATCCTGAATGGCCGCCTCCACTTCGGAATCCAATGCAGAGGTGGCCTCGTCAAGCACAAGGATGGGCGCATTCTTGAGCAGAACCCGGGCGATGGCGATCCGCTGGCGCTGCCCGCCGGAAAGCTTGATACCGCGTTCACCCACTTCAGCATACATCCCCTTGTTGCCATAGCGGTCTTCCAGATCCTTGATGAAATCAAGCGCCTGTGCCTGCTCTGCAGCCTTGTAGGCGGCCTCTTCGCTGGCCCCTTCAAGCCCATAGATGATATTCTCCAGCACCGAGCGATGCAGCAGCGAGGTATCCTGTGTAACGACCCCGATCTGCGCCCTCAAACTATCCTGCCTGACATCGGCAATATTCTGCCCATCAATACGGATCGCACCCGAATTGAGGTCATAGAAGCGCAGCAGCAGATTGATCATGGTCGACTTGCCAGCCCCGGAGCGGCCAACAAGTCCGATCTTTTCACCCGGACGAATGGTCAGATCCAGACCATCGATAACCGGCTCGTCCTTGCCATAATCAAAACAGACCTTGTCAAAGGTGATTTCTCCGCGCTCAACAACCAGATGCTTGGCATCACGGGTATCACGCACCAATTGCGGCTGGGAAATCGTGCCAATACCATCTTGTACTGTACCGATATTCTCAAACACTCCGCTGACTTCCCACAAAATCCACTCGGACATGCCGCGCAAACGCATGACCAGCCCGGCCACCAGAGCAATATCCCCCGGCAGAACCAGTCCGACCTGCCAGAAATAGATACCAACTCCGACAGAACTGAAAAGCAGTAGGTTGTTCAGCGTCTTGAGCGTAATTTCCATGATCGTCACCAGACGCATCATCGAATAGACATTATTCATGAAGCCAGTCATCGACTGCTTGGCATAATTGTCTTCACGCGCAGCATGAGAGAACAGCTTGACGACGGAAATATTGGAATAGGCATCAACCACCTTGCCCACCATCTCCGAACGCGCATCTGCCTGCGCCTTTGAAATATCGCGCATCTTGGGTACGAAATAGACCAACGCCCCGATATAGCCAATGATCCAGAGAAGCATCGGAACGGCCAGTTGCCACTTTGCATCGCCAATGAGATACAGCGCCGAGAGAAAATAAACGCACACATAGACGAAAACGTCCGCCAGACGCGACACCACTTCGCGCACAGCAAGCGCTGTCTGCATCACCTTCTGCGCAACCCGCCCGGCAAATTCGTCCTGATAGAATTCCATCGACTGGCGCAGCAAATAGCGATGCAGCCGCCAGCGGATCGACATGGGATAGTTGCCCATCACGGTCTGGTGGAAGAGGATCTGCCAGATGACTTCCAGTCCGGGCATGATGACAAGCAGCAGCACGCCCATCCAGATGAGATCGCCACCATGATCAGTCATGAAAGTAGCTCGATCACTATCGGCGAACCAGTTGACCAGATCGCCGACAAAGCCGAATAAACTGACCTCGATAACCGCGATCAGCGCAGTGATGACGGAAACGACGACCATATAGGGAGCCACAGGGCGGGTGTAATACCACATGAAAGCCCAGAACCCTTGCGGTGGCTGCTCAAGACTATAGTCGGCAAACGGGTCAACCAGCTTTTCAAAAAAGGAAAACATCACGATGCTACCGGAAAGATCCGGTCCTGTTACGACGGACAAAGAGGTGAGAAAACGCACGCGCGAGAAGATGCCCGACCATCGGATCGTCACGCCCACGCTTTGATGCAAATTATGCGCAGCTTATATCAGCTTTGATGACAAAATAAGCATGAATAATTTCAAACTCAGTTATGAGCTGTGCTGTGATATTAATCACACGCTGATGCAAGCTTGAGCAAAAAGCGGACGATCCGCTCTTAACCTTCACGCTCAACCTAATACACTTGGGCAGCGGGCGATTTCCAGTCGACAGCCATAACATTTCCATTGTGATTCACGATCAAGACTGTAAAACCAATCCATGACTACTATAGATATAGCCCTTTTCCAGCCGGACATACCGCAGAACACGGGAACCATTCTGAGAATGGCCACCTGTCTGGATCTGCATGTTCATATCATCGAACCATGTGGTTTCACGCTCAATGACCGAACCCTGCGCCGCGCTGGCATGGACTATCTCGAACGCGCCAGTTTCACCAAGCATATCTCATGGAACCACTTCAAGGATTGGCAAAAGGAAAGCGGCAAACGGCTGCTCCTTGCCACCACCAAGGCGTCTCAATCCTTTTATGAAATGACCTATCAGGCCGGAGACATCATCCTCTTTGGCAGAGAATCCGCTGGCGTTCCTGATGAGGTGCATGACTATGTGACAGAGCGCATCACAATTCCCATGCGCGCGGGCGAGCGCTCGCTGAATCTGGCCATCTCGACAGCAATGATAACCACCGAAGCCCTACGGCAAGTGAGATCTTATTGAAGATGAGTGAAACAGCAAACAGCACCATCCCCGAAGGCCTGCCAGCCGATCTTGAAGCCAAGAAACAACGCGCCACCGACTGGTTCCGAACCCTGCGAGATCGAATCTGCACCGAGTTCGAGGCAATCGAGCAAGAATTGAAAAGCTCCAGCGCACTACTGGAACCGGGCAACTTTGTCCGAACCCCTTGGGAACGCACCGACCATTCAGGTGCCAAGGGAGGCGGCGGAGAAATGTCGATCATGAAGGGGCGCGTCTTTGAAAAAGTCGGTGTGCATGTCTCCACGGTCTATGGTGAATTTGCACCCCAGTTCCGCGACCAGATCCCCGGCGCATCGGAAGATCCTCGTTTCTGGGCCTCGGGCATTTCGCTCATCGCCCATTTGCACAATCCGCATGTCCCCGCCGTGCATATGAACACCCGCATGATCGTCACCACTCGCCAATGGTTTGGTGGCGGTGCGGATCTGACGCCCGTTCTGGCCAATCGCCGCAGGCAGGAAGACCCAGACAGCATAGCCTTCCACAAGGCCATGCAGGAGGCCTGCAACAAGCATCCCGTGGCCGACTATCAAGCTTATAAAGAATGGTGCGATCGCTATTTCTATCTGCCGCACAGGAATGAAGCCCGCGGCATCGGCGGTATCTTCTATGATCGTCACAATAGCGGTGACTGGGAAGCCGATTTCGCCTTTACGCAGGAAATTGGGCTGGCCTTCCTCAACATTTACCCAATGCTTGTGCGGCGCCAGATGGGAGAGCCATGGACCGATACAGAGCGCGAGGAACAGTTGATCCAGCGCGGGCGCTATGTGGAATTCAACCTGCTCTATGACAGAGGCACCATTTTCGGCCTGAAGACCGGCGGCAATGTGGATTCCATCCTGTCGTCCATGCCGCCTGAGGTCAAATGGCCATAGGCCAGACGGAAAGCCTCACCCCAGCAAGCCCGAACACGGCAAAAACATTCAAAGGGCGAAGCAACATCGCTTCGCTCATCCCTCACCATGTTGGTTCAGCAATGCGGGCAATTGGCTCATATCCCTGAAAATGCGTGCGCCATGGGCAGCAAGGGCCTGGCCGGTGCCCTTGGGCGCATAACCAAAACAGAGCATCCCTGCCCTTTGGGCCGCCAGCGCTCCACTAGCGCTGTCTTCAATCACGACACATTGATCCGCAGTCACGCCCATTGCCTCGGCCGCAGCCAAATAGAGCCCCGGCTCGGGTTTGGCTATGCCGATGGTCCTTGCAGAAAAGCGACGCCCGTCAAACCGCTCCCACAGGCCGGTCTGTCCTAGTGTGATTGACATTTTCTCGTCCGACCCATTGGAGGCAACGCAATAGGGAACGCCTTTCTCATCCAGCAGATCCAAAACCGCAATCACACCGGCAATCGGCTCAACACCCTCGCGCAATCGACCATGCAGCTCCTTGCGATACTCCATGCACCAATCGTCAGGCAGGTTCGCCCCCATGGCCTTGAGCGTTTCAAACTCGGTCTGCAACGTACCGCCGACAAATTTATGCTCGGCCTCTTCAATCGTGAGTGTCATACCGTGGCGCGCGAGATTGGCGACCAGCATTTCATTGGCAGGCGTCTCACTATCAACGAGCACGCCATCGCAATCAAAAATAACAAGAGCAGGAAACAAGAGACAACTCCGAACAGTTGCAGGCAAGCGCTCGCGATACAGCCCGACCAGATCGCTTCTCGCAGAAGAGAGCGCAGGCCGAAAAGGCATCTAATGCAAGGATCTTGCCATGGAAAGCAATTGCCCTTTGCTTAGCGCAAATCCGCTGGAGACCCAAGCCTTTTCCAGTTGCCCCAGATGGTTGCCGATCTGGGGCCCCGGCTTCATGCCTTTATCGATGAGATCGCGTCCGTTAAGCGGGAAAACAGGCACTGTCCAAAGAGCAATATCGCGCAGCAGCATCGAGAGCTCGGTCAAGTCAGGGGCAATCTGCCGTCTGACCAGCGCCAGCAGCACCAGATCACGCGCGGTCTCCTTGCCATGCGCGTAGGCCAGCTGTTCAAGCACCTGCTCATTAATGGCCTTGATGCTACGCACAGTCTTCGCCATGCGCATCATCGCATCGCGATTGCGGTTGGGCAAACGCAGGGTCTTGGCCAGCCGCTCGGCATCCTCGCGCACATCAACGCAGAGCGCCGTCATGAGAAGATTGAGATCCGGCTTCAGATAAAGCTGTGTGGCCAGTTGCTTCAAACGAGCAAAGCGTGCCAGATGGGGCACACAGGCCAAGAGCCCCGTGAGCATGCCACCCCGATGCATGGCATTCAGAGCCTTGAGTGAAAAAGGCCCTTCCAGAAGCTTGACCATCTCCGCCCCGATCCGCTCGGCAGAGAGCGTTGGTAGCGAGGCTTGCGCAGCAATACAGGCTTGATAGTCGCCCTCTTCCAATCGCTCGCCATACTGGGAGAAGAAACGGAAAAAACGCAAGATGCGCAAATAGTCTTCGGCTATCCTTCGGTCTGCATCGCCAATGAATCGCACATGCCGCGCACGCGCGTCCTTGATGCCCTGACCGACAGGATCATATAGTCGCCCCTCGACATCCATATAAACGGCATTCATGGTGAAGTCGCGCCGGTGCGCATCCTCGCCCCAGTCGCGCCCGAATGCCACCTCCGCGTGGCGTCCATCGGTTTCAACATCGGTGCGCAGGGTGGTCAACTCAAAGGGCCGCCCGTCGATGACCAGTGTTACCGTTCCATGGTCTATGCCGGTCGGGATCGCCTTGATGCCCGCCTCTTGCGCCCATGTCATGATGGTGTGCGGCTCAGCAGTGGTAGCGCAATCGATGTCGGACACCTTGGCTCCAAGCAGCGAATTGCGCACAGCGCCACCAACAACACGCACTTCTTCCCCGTCGCGATTGACCAGAGAAAAAACTGTCTGCAACGCAGGATCATTGCGCCACCCGAAAGCGGGATCATCCGCAACACTGCAGCTATGGTCTTGCGCGCTCATCACTCACTCATGATCTGCCCGGGCACAACCTTGTCCCCGTCAAAATGGGCTGGAACATAGGTGCCGCTTAGCGGGTTGTTATTGACCACCGACATGGTGATAAAGCCAGCCAGACAGAAGAGAATGCCTGCCAGCACGAGCCAGTATCGGGGTGCGTCAATCCATGCCCGCTTATTGATCTTTCTTGTCAGAAAAAGGTAAGCCGCATAAAGAATGAATGGCAGCAGGAACAGAATAACTTGCGTTATGATGACGCGGATCATGAATGATAGACCGTCTCGTAGAGGTTTCGAAGGATACCAGCGGTAACACCCCAGATATAATGATCCTTGTAAGGCATTGCAAAGTAATGACGCGTTTTTCCTCGCCACTCCCCACTCTTGCGCTGATGGTTGGCTGGGTCCATCAGAAAGCGCAGGGGCACCTCAAAAATTTCGTCGACTTCACAAGGGTTTGGCACCAAATCGAAGCCGGATTGAACGGTCGAGAGAACAGGAAAAATCCGGTATCCGGTGGAGGAAATATAGGGGCGAAGCAGTCCGAAAGTATCAACATAGCGTGAGGCAAGGCCGATCTCTTCATCCGCTTCACGCAAGGCAGCCCCTTGCGGAGAATCATCCCCGTCATCCACCTTGCCCCCGGGAAAGGCAATCTGCCCGGCGTGAGAGGGCAAATGGCTGGTGCGCTGGGTCAGAATGACCGTCGCCTCCTGCCCCCTATCAACAATCGGAATGAGAACCGCCGCATCCCTGAGTGCGACCACCTCGCCTTCATGCCACGCCAGATCCTTGATCGGCGTCTGCTCAACAGGCGAGCGATGGCTCTCGGCATCACGCGCGAGCGCCTCAACAACCCGCTGACGAAACTCAAGAGCAGAAAAATCCGTCATTCCATTCCCTCAAGCCATTCCTTCAAGCATGGCCAATTCTTCCATTGAACAGATGGGAAAGAAGGCATCACCGCTGCGAACACCGAAATGCCCACATGTGTCTCCCGTTCCTTCCTCGGCAAGAGCCACCAGATCGAACATCAAGGCCCGTGTTACCAAAGCCTCAAGTCCGCCGCGCACACGCAGATAGGCCTTGAGACCGTGGGTCTCATCCTCAAGCGCAAAGCGCAGTGGATGGTCGGCATCAAGCGGAACAAGATCGTCAACATTGGTGCGAAAAACAAGACGCCCACCGTTATCCGGCATGTCCGCCTCCGCGGCCATCTCGACGGCCAGAAAGGGGGCATCCTCAACGGCAATGCGCAGCTTTTCAACCGGCGTAACAAGATAGGTCTGCCCGTCTTCTTCTCTTCGCAGCACAGACGCAAAGAGCCGCACCAGAGCGTCGCGCAGAATGGGCGTCCCCCGATAGAACCATGTCCCATCGCTGGCAATACGCATATCGATATCACCGCAAAATTCAGGGTGCCATGTCTCAACAGGCGGCAGGGCACGGTTGTCTCCTGCCCGCTCCATCAGTGCAGACAGGCTGGCAGGCATTGTTGGCAACAGAGCCCCATCCTCTCCGGTGGGCATAGCGCCCCTCTGCGTTTTTTGCGGATGCTGTTTGTCGTTCATTGCGTTCCAAAATCCAGATCTTCCCTGGCCGCGCGACCGCATGATGATCCGCGACGCAGGGAAACCGCAATGAATATAGGACGCTAGTCAGAGAGCGCAATGAAATTCTAACATTGGATGATCAGGACGGCTCGATCAAACACCCGGCTTGACCATCCCCTTGCATTGCCCTGCAGCCTCGTCATCAAGAGGCAACAGCAGAAGACGCAGAGGATCGACCGGTCCGGGCATCTCAATAGCGCCCATGGGCACGCGCTCAAAGCCGAACCGCGCATAATAGTCATAATCGCCAACCAGCAGGATGGCGCAATAGTCCAGATCCTTGGCGTCATGAATGGCCCGTTCCATCAGAAGCTTGCCTGCTCCCTTGTTCTTGAAATCGGGATTGACGGCCAGAGGCCCCAGCAGCAGGGCCCGACATCCCCCGATCCGGATGGGAGACAACCGCACAGAGCCAGCCAGATGGCCATGAGAGGTAGCCACGAAGCTTAAGGAGGCAACAGGTTCAACCGCTTCGCGCACACGGAATGCGGTCCTTGCAAAACGACCCGGACCGAACGCATCACGATGCAGCTGTTCAATCGCACTCACATGAAGCGGGAGTTCGCGCTCAAGGGTAAAGTCTAACTGACACATTGGGGGATTTCCGTTTTGTGACCGCATGGGCGGCATTGCCTTGTTTGATGTTCGGATTGGGCGCATTTGCGAAGCAGAGCAGCTTTCCTTTTCATGAAACGCCATGCTCAAATACGCTTGCGCCAACTATTGTCGAGGGTTCCGTCGTCGTAACATCATTCAAGGTCTCTCCTATTCGTTAGCTCCCAGCTACCACAGTCTTCTGATGCTGTCTATACATCACATAATATTTCAAACAACAAAATAACAAAATTAAATTCCAAATAATCTAGATAAAAAGCACAATTCACCACACAGCCAACCTTTTCTGCCTCATCATGGCCAGCTGAGCGCTGGCGAGCCGCCATTACCAATCCACACCACTCAAAGCCCTCAATGCCGAGTGACCTCATTCCCTAACGAGTGGGATCACCACAATAACGCGCCCACAGTCCAATCCGCCCCCAAATGCAGCGTTTGACAGGCCTTTCAATTTTGTGCGGACCGCCCGCGCTCGCTAGGCGTTTTTGCATAAGTACAAACAGCAAAGCCCGAGCAACAGACGCGCAATCTTACACCGCCTGAGCCAGCCTGAATGAAAGATGATTTCAATCGCTCTCAAGAGAGCAACAAGGGCCAGCAAAAGCGTCTGCTTTCCGCGCCAAAATTCTAGGCAGCCAATCCTCAAAAATTGCACATTTAATAATCATGCTAAAATTACAGACAAATTCAGTCCTTAATTGCGAAACCCGCCAACGAAGACTTATCAACCAGAAAGTGAAAGTCAATTTTGCTTATATTATTTATTAACATATTGATATTATTATGTATTTTCAATACACCAGAAATTGCATGACAGACATGCAAGATTTCGACTATATTCCTATTGGTTTATCAGGAATATGAGCGCAAATTTCAAATATGTGCTGCTTTTTTCAGCAGTTTATGTCTAAAAATTCATCAAACCGGAGCAAGGCCATGATGAAGTTCCTGAAGAAAAGCAAAAAAACTGCTCGCTATCACTGGCGCCCAGCAGTCAATATGTCCGACCGCAAAGTCGTGAACACTCTCATCAATCCGATGGGCTAACACGCGCTTTTCGGCTGTCCCCAATCAGCCGAAACGAACAAAATGCGGCCACTCAAAAAAGGCAAGAGCCAGCGCAAGGCTCTTACTTTTTTTATTGCCGGCCCAGTGCCCATCTCTCCAATGCCATGAGCGATCTCGAGTAATTGGGGTGAAGCACAAAAAGCATCTGGACGTGCAGCATAAAAAGAACTATGCGCTATCTTATGTTTAGATTGGCGCATATCTCAGACCCCCACCTTGGCCCCCTGCCCGAAGCGACAGCCTGGCAGCTCGCCAACAAGCGTATTTTCGGCTATGTCAATTGGCGCCGAAACCGCAAGGGTGTACTGACCACAGACACTCTGGACAATCTCATCACGGACATGCAGGAGCAACACCCGGACCATCTGGCGGTAACGGGAGATCTTGTCAATCTGGCCCTACCTGCGGAGATCGCCAACGCAAAGCGCTGGCTGACCACTTTGGGCGCCCCCGAAGACGTATCGGTCATTCCGGGCAACCATGATGCCTATGTGCCCAACGCCCGCATGAAAGCCGAAGAAGCTTGGCGTCCCTTTATGAGCGGCGACGTTGTGCACTCTGGCCCGCTAACCTTCCCCTATCTCAGAGTGCGCGAAAAGATCGCTATCATCGGTGTCAATTCAGCCCGGGCAACCCTGCCTCTATTGGCAACCGGCTATTTTCGCAAATCTCAGGCCAAGAAGCTCGCCAAGCTACTGGATGAGTGCAAGGAAAAGGGCCTGTTTCGCGTTGTCATGATTCACCATCCGCCGTTGAAACGCTCCACGCATTGGCACAAGCGGTTGATCGGCGGCTCGCGCTTCCGCAAAACACTGGCCAAGCATGGCGCAGAGCTGGTTTTGCACGGCCACACTCATCTATTGACCAAAGATAGCACCGAAGGCCCCGACGGACGCATTCCGGTCATCTGCGTTCCCAGCGCCTCGCAAGGGTTTGGCAACAACCATAAGCCGGCAGCACGTTTCAATCTATTTGATATCGATGGAGAGGTTGGAAATTGGAGCTGCAAGCTCATCGAGCGCGGCTATTCCTCTGAAGACAAGCTGATCAGCGAGTTGGGCAATCAGATGCTCTCCATTCCCAACGGATAAAGACGCTGCAATGCGGCGCTTCACAGCGCAAGGCACACAGATCATCTAGAAATTGGTTGGCAGGAACCAGGCGTAAAGCACCAGACCGATTGCACCTGCCAGAATGCCGCACAGGAACCACCAGATGGCATTGGAGCCGCCCGACTGGCTACGCTTGGCCAAGGCCGCAGTTTTGGGATTGATCGCCTTATCGGACATCTTGTTGAGCAGATAATCGGACTCGATTGCCTTCTCGCGTTCAATGATGCGTTCAGCCAGATAATGGGTCACGGAATCGGCCACATCATCCACGTCCTGACTTTCAGCCAGCACAACCCGACCAAGCCGGGTATCCTTAAGAAAGCGATAAGTCCGCTTGTCGCGGGCCATTTCGACGAAGCTCGTGATGTCGATCCAGAAGCGCGGTTTACGACCAGGAACGATCTGGAAGGTCAGCATTTCCATATCTTCAGGCAGTTCTTTGGCGACATCCTCGAGCGCCTCATGGAGAATCTCCAAACGAGCACGCTCGGTGTCACCAAGCTCGACAACCACGCTGCTCTGTTCCACATCAGCGATCCGGACATCACGGATAGCACGGTCGAGACTGCGTTTATTTTCAATATGTTGCTGCTCTTCCATGTCCGAATCCCGTCCGTCTGCTCAAAACCATTTTCGCCAGAGGCAAACCTGATTCCTCGTCCCCATCCATTGCAATAAGTTGAGCGAATCAAAAGCGCATCTGACTGATGTCCCCTCTCTAAAGACCTCAAACGACGGCTTCTGTCATCTCTCGAATACAGACTATCAATATATGCTCTCGCTTAACGTTAAGCAATTGTTAAGAGATGAGGACAGCAAAACATGGTTAAAGCAACCAATATTAACCAACAGCATCCGCTGCTCTCTTAACGAGCGGAGCGAATGGATTGTCGAATGAGAGACAACACCTCGCGGCTGGCTTCCAGATGCACCATATGGCCTGCTTTCTCGAAAATATGCACGGCCATCATGGGAGGCAGGCCAACGCATTGTCCGACAGGTATGACGCGATCCTGACGCCCCCAGATAACCTTGATCGGAATAGACAAGCCCCCCAGCTCATCCAGAGGCAGTGTCTTCTGCCTCTTGCCATCGAGGATGGCTTCAGCAGTCCGCTTCAGACTTTCGCACACACGCGGATCCTGACGCAGCTGCGCCGCATAGCCAGCCATGGCACGGGGCAATCGGAACTCGGAGCCGAAAAACTGCTCCAGCACCATCTGCAAGCCTTCCTCATCGGTCTGCGCTGCATAGCGGCGCAACAGGGCTTGGTTGATTTCAGAGCCAAAGCCCCCTGGCGCCAGGAGGCTGAGAGACGCGACAAGCTCAGGTCGCCTCAAGGCGATGACTGCCGCGGCCGCCCCGCCCATGGAATGCCCCACCAGATGCACCTTGCCAATACCCATTGCGTCCAGATCATCCAGAACCGCCTTGGCGGCAACCACAGCATTGCATGTCTTGGGATAGTCCAGCGAGCCGCCGTGCCCCGGCAGATCGAATGCAAGTGTCCGCCAGGAACCGGAAAGCCCCACCTGAAAATTCAACCAACTGCTCACATCGCCACCAAAACCATGCAGGAACACGACCGGCGCGCCTTCACCTTCGCCCATATCCACGCAATTCAATCTGGTTTGCACGTCCATTTCTCCTGCAATCGCCATAATAAACCGTGCATATATAAATAACGGAAACTCATACAGGCAAGGAAGTCTTTGATCGAAAGAAATAAAGCAATCACGTCGCACAAGCGCTTAAGACGAGGCAGTATGCACGTCTCAGCCCTGAAGCCAGGCTCCGTACATCGCCGATTGGCCAGATACGTATTCCTCCGCTTCCTCTTGCGCTATCGCCAAAGGCTTTATTCACAACAGCAAATTTTCTGCTTACATGCTGCAAAGCCAGCTTGACAGCCCAACACACGATGCCTATAAGCCTCACACACCGCGCCCAAACGGGCAAGCAAACGGTTCGGCGGAGTAGCTCAGTTGGTTAGAGCAGCGGAATCATAATCCGCGTGTCGGGGGTTCAAGTCCCTCCTCCGCTACCAAAATTTTTCTTATATTTCAGAATGATGGATACGAGAAGCGCTGAGCGTTTATGCTGTGGCGTGCCTTTTCAGTCTGCACAGGTAGCCTATTCAATCGACCTGCTCATCTCGCGCTTTAGCCACTGTTTTTCCTAAACAGCTTGATGGCTTAATTTGATCCTGTTTTTCTATCCCCAAAATACAAAGGTGTCTGCAGGCTGGAACGGGCTGCACTATCCTCGAATTCACACTATGCGGACAAAACTGTCATAGAGTCTGATGCAATGTTCAAAACAACATCGAAGCCATCGCGGACAAAGGGCGATGAGCAGAAATGCCTTGCAGGTCAAAAACAGCCGAAAGATTCTCCTACAGCCAAATCTCAATCCTCTTCGTCTTCACCGCATCCACTTGTATGACAGAATGATGCAAAGTTAAGTCGATTGGACGCCAATCATTTTAGAGGCCTCAAAGGTACGTGAATCATTCTTTCCGTTGTACATACGCCGCACTTGGGGTGTTTAGCTCAAGTCATTGACAATTGATCAATCTTCTGAGGTCACTATTCAGATGGACGAAGTTTGATATTGATGGTGACAATTTGAATCGCGAATTTAGACGGAAGTATGAATTATTCTCTCAGGTTCAGGAAGACAACTTGGATGCTATCGCTGGGTTCTGGAAGAGCTTCAAGCTCCATTCGATTTTAGTTTTTCTTATTATTGCTTTGTGGCCTCTCTCTGAAGTTTTTCACTACAAAGTATCTTCCTTTTATTCGGAAATTGTTCCTCGTATATTTCGAGGAAAGAGCTTGATTGTAGAAAGCGCGGGGTGGGAGTTTTATTATCTTTGTGGCTTTGTGAGTTTTTACAATCTACTTTTGTTGTTTATATTTTCAATATTTAATTTTATTATATTAGCAATATATCGAATTAAATTTCGAAATTTAAAATATAAAATAAAAGAAACCGCGATATCTATAATTATAATCGTCTTAATATTGCATCATTTTTTAATTTATTACTTCGGATTTCCAAAAATTTATGGATATGGAAGATTTTATGAAATATATAACGGGAACTTTTATCTCGGCCTAATTTTTCCTTCCTTAATTAATCCTGTTGGGTTACTTGCTTTATATTCTCTTCTGGTGGTGCAGTTCCTAATTCTTTCCAAGAAGAATAAGTAGAGAATCAAAACAACATTGAGGGCGTTTTTATAAAGCAAAAGGGAAACTGTCGCCGGCGAGTGCTTTTAAAGATGCATTGAATGAAAAGTTCCACTTTTGGACATGCTCGAATATTTATGCCCCAAACACCGACAGCGAGAAGGCTTAAAAAGCAGACGATCAGTCACCAAACGACACTCCTCTGCTATCCCACTTTACGGCCAGAATCTTGCCTCCTGCTTTGCGGTCAAGCCAGCATCACCGTTTATGATCGTGAAGAGTGTGCTTGCATCGTCACCAAGCCCAAAAGTGAAATTGACGACAATTTGACCGTCGAAGTCGATCAACTCGCTATCAGATCCGTCAGGGGAAACTCTCCAGATCCCCATGGTTCCGACAGAGACAAGGCATAAGACAAGGATAGGCTTGTAAAAAAAGCTGCTGCGAAGATCAAACCTTTGCAAGCAACTTTGGCTTTACGTCCCAATTGCAACATGGGCTTTCCCTTTTTAACTGATCGGCCGGTTTGGCAGGCGTTTCATTCTTGGCCGATAGTCTGGTTTCTTCTTTCGGCTGCCTGAATGAGCTTTCTTAAATGAGCGTCCAGCTGCTCCCGCGACGCTTCATCAAGTGTCTGAGAAAAGATACTCTGGTGCTTCGTCTTCACGTCCACCATGGCAGCTTCCACGATTTCCCGCCCCTTTTCAGTTAAGCGGATCGGTTTTGAGCGCCGATTTTTGAAGTTGACTGGGCGATCAATCAGACCCCGGTCTTCCAGCCCTTTAAGCAACTTCGTTAGACCACCTGATGACATAAGAAGAATGTCACAAAGCGCGCCGGGCGTCACAATCCAGGGGTCTGGCTGGCATCGCAGAGCAGACAAGACTTCGAATTCGCTCAGGCCCAAATTGTAATTGCTTAATAACATGCGACCATTCTCGAGCATAAGCGCCTGCAAGCGATGCAGGTGCATCGTTAAAAGCAGATCATGTGATGCTGCCAAAGGCCAATTCTCACGCATCCGGGCGACGACGGCCCCTATCGCATCGTCATATTTCTCGTCTTTTGCCATAGCACCTCATAAATCTTTCCAGAAAGATATCGTAAATATTATATTATTTAAAGACATTTAGCATTAATCGCGTGACGGCCCAAGTCTTGAAAAGAACATTTTACGCCCTAAATCTTTGTGAGCGTATTATTCGGACCACAGTGAGTGCCCTATTTTGAAATTCAGGGGCTTACAAAAAAATATCACATGACAAGCAACCATACCAAATTGAACGCATTGTAATTATGACTAAGCATTTTTCTTAAGTCAGGCACGCAAACCAACACTTTTCAGATGCCAGATGGAAGGCAAGACCTGCAAATGCCCATCCATCGACTTCGAACAAAAACGGATGGAGAAAGAAATGACCAACAGACATCCTCATGAACACATTCATGGGTTCAAACATGATTTGCCAAATCTGTTAGGGCGTCGCCGCTTCCTCAGCCTCATGGGAGGCTTGGGTCTGGTGTCTGTCTCGGGCATCCCCGCATCTGCACTGGAATGTGTGGCCTTGCCCTGGGAAACCCAAGGGCCTTATCCTGCTGACGGATCAAACGTCAAAAACGGACAGACTGTAAATGCCTTGCTACAGGAAGGCATATTACGAACCGATATCCGCTCGTCCTTTGGTGATTACGAAAGCTCGGTTGATGGAGTACCTCTCGAGCTTGAACTCACACTGCAAAATGCAGATGGTTGTTCCCCCCTTGAAGGCTATGCCGTTTACATCTGGCATTGCGACGGAGAAGGCAAATACTCACTTTATGACTATCCCGAGGCCAACTGGTTGCGCGGCCTCGCCATTTCCGATGCCAATGGCAAAGTGAAATTCACCACGATTGTTCCCGGCTGCTATCCATCCCGTTGGCCTCACATCCATTTCGAGGTTTTTGAAAATGTCGACGCGGCAGTTGCGGGCGAAAATTCCGTACTGACGGCGCAGATCGCAATTCCCGAAGATCAGGCCCGTCTTGTCTATGAAGACAACCACTATTCAGGTAGCACTGAGAATCTCGATGCCAATTCCATCGCGAAGGACAACGTCTTTGGAGACAATACCGACGCAGAAATTGCACAGCAAACATTGGCGATGACTGGAACTGTTGAAGGCGGGTATGTCGGCTCTGTTCTCATTCCGATCGATTTCGATGCAGAGCGCGTTGTTGATAATCCCCCACCAATGCCTGGCGATATGCCAGCTCAGAATTGACCATGAAGAAGGCCGTCTGTCCAGGTGACAAGCGGCCACTTATAATCACCTCACAAAAGTGTGGTTTCCGAGGATATAGATCGACAATGCGCTAACGTAATGGCGCCATCTTCTTTTTTGTAATGAGAAACTCCTGTCTGACAGGTGGATACGATCCTTGTCTTCAACCCAAATGGGAAAATCTCAAGACATCATAATTCAGGATACAGGGCTCACCGCACAGCATTGTCGCGGGGCGGCTTAACCCCTCGGACTGATTGGTCGGATTGGGCAGCAAATGCCTGTCTCAATGCCATTCAACAGTCTGCTTGATGAGGAGATTTTCATGCCGAATGGCGCGTCTTCAGTGATGATATAGCATCTTGAATTGGATTTTTATTTTACATCTGTAAATTTTCTTGCATTTTGTTCATATGGACAAAAGAAAAATCAAATCGCAGGCACGCCTACAACAGGCCCTAAAAACTCTGCTCGCGAGTAGAGATCTTAGGAAAATTACAATTGAAGATTTATGCAATGAAGCTGGTGTGACGCGTCCCACATTCTATTCAAACTATCGGGACCTGCCCGATATGCTCGACCAGCATCTCGCTCAACTCCTGGAATCTCTGGAAACCATTCACGACGTTGTTTCAAAAGAGTATGAGCGACCAGACGAGCCTCAGCGGATTGTCCATCTATTAACAACAACGCTCGATATGCTTGATCGAGATGATCCGCGCTTGCAGGTGCTTTTCAGTGACTCGCCTGTCATCTTTCCCGATCAACGTTTTTCCGAGCTTGTTTTGAAACTCATCGAAAACAACGGATCCAGCACAGTGAAGAAAATGTCTGCAGCGGAACGGCTGATCATCGCTCACTATTTCACTGGTGCAATTTTAGGCGTCATCCGCCTTTGGATGCAAAAGCCAGCCGACGTCAGCTCAGCACAGATCGCCAAGACCTTCTCAGATATGACACCCACTGGACAATAACAAAGGCTACGCTTCATGAAATTTCCTTTCGCTTCTTCGACGCTCGCCCTTGTCATTATGGGTAATGTGTTCTTTTTTCATAATGCGATGGCAGAAGCACCTCTGCGTCCGGTCAAACTCATGACATTGCAGCCCGAAAAAGAAGTGGTTCAACGCCGGTTCTTCGGTCAAATAAGAGCCAAGGAAACTGTTGATCTGGCATTTCAAGTTGGCGGGCAAATCACGCAATTTCCAGTCAAAGAAGGGACCCGCCTGAAACAGGGTGATTTGATTGCAAAACTTGATACGGACGCACTGGAGAGCGCGCTAAAGCAGGCGAAAATCAATCTGAAAAAGGCCGAGCGTGAATTGTAGCGATATGAGAAATTGCTGGGAAGCAGTATTTCAAAGTCTCAAGTGGAGGATGCAAAAACCGCGTATGAATTGGCCCAGATTAATGTGGAAGATGCAGAACGTCAGCTTGGTGATGCGACACTGACAGCTCCTTTCGACGCCATGGTTGCACGCCGGGAAGTCGCCAATTTCTCCACGATCACTGCCGGCACGGCCGTCGTTAGATTACAAGACGTATCAGAATGGCGCGTTGATATCGAGATACCCGAAATTCTGGCGCAGCGAACGTCAAACGGGACAATCAAATTCGAAGCGTCTTTCGCCGGATCCGACAAGCGTTATCCGTTGGAATTGCGTGAGTTTGAAACAGAAGCGACTTCAATAACACAGACCTATAATATGACTCTGAGATTGGCTGCATTGCCAACTGATCACCGCATCCTGCCCGGTTCTTCCGTAGTCGTCATTATCTCGGTCACGTCGAACGGCTCCAAGCAACTTGCTATCCCCAAAACAGCGCTGATCTATGACAGTCGTGGGATGCCACAAGTTATGGTGTTTCACTCTTCCCAAGAAGACCAGGACACAGGAACGGTCACCAAAGTGCCCGTGGAAATTCAGGCAAATGACAATGCCGTCACTTATCTCGTCAAAGGCCCTGAAGAAGGAGCGGAAATCGTTTCGAGTGGCGCATCTCAACTTGAGGATGGCCAGTCAGTTCGGCGTTTTGTCGGCGTGGGAGAATAAACCATGTCAATTGCGCGCGCATCAATCGACAAATCTCTTCTGACGTGGATACTCATTCTGGCTTGCTTTTTCGGCGGGATTTGGGGGTTCATGACCATGGGGCGTCTAGAAGATCCTGCTTTCTCGATCAAAACAGCAGTGGTTATCACCCAATATCCCGGCGCATCTGCTGACGAGGTGGCCAAAGAGATTTCCGAACCTTTGGAATCCGCAATTCAGCAGATGTCGGAAATCGACTATATCACGTCTTCCAATGCTCCTGGCCTTAGTCGCATCACCGTTAATATTCGTATGGAATATGGACCTGATGAACTGCCGCAAATCTGGAATAAACTGCGAAACCGTGTTTCAGATGCAGTCAGCTCTCTACCTGATGAAGCAGAAACGCCTATCGTCAACGACTCTTTTGGAGACGTCTATGGCGTATTTTTTGCCGTCACAGCTCCAGGCTTTTCCGACACTGAAATATACAATTTAGGTCAGTTCCTGCGCCGCAATCTATTGGCTGTGGATGGAGTGGCCAGCGTTACTCTTGATGGGGTGCCTGATGAAGTCATTTATGTCGAGCCAAAGCAAGCTTTGCTCAATAATTTGGGCTTGTCTGTTTCCGCGATCAACCAGGCCATCAATGCTTCCAATCCCGTTACCGATACAGGTGCGATCCATGATGCTGAGTTGAAAACACGACTGAGGGCGCCAGAGGGGTCTTCAACCGTCGAGCAGATTGGAAATTTGACGATCGGCGTCAATGGCAATCTCATTTCTGTTCACGATTTTGCAGACGTCACGAGAACAACAACGAATACGCCAAATCGCTTAATTCGTTTCAACGGGGAGACAGCATTCACAGTCGGTATATCGGGTCGAGAGGATCTCAATATCGTCGATATTGGTCATCGCGGCGATGCGCGCATTGAAGAGCTGATGCATGACATTCCATATGGAGTAGAATTCCATCCTATTTATCAGCAGCATTTGGTTGTTGAACAGGCCTCCAACGATTTTCTGATCAATCTTGCGCTTTCAGTTTTCATCGTCATCGCTGTTCTTGCGGTATTTATGGGGTGGAGGGCTGCAATCGTGGTCGGATCGACATTGTTGCTGACCGTGGTCTCGACGCTGTTTTTCATGTCCGCCTTCGGTATTGAAATGCAGCGCATTTCACTCGGGGCACTCATCATCGCCATGGGCATGCTTGTCGATAATGCGATCGTGGTTGCCGAGGGTATGCAAAGTGATATGCATCAGGGGAAACCATCACGAGAAGCAGCAGAGAATGTTGCCTCGAAAACCCAGATCCCGCTACTTGGCGCAACAGTCATCGGAATTATGGCTTTTGCAGGCATTGGCCTGAGCAATGATGCCACGGGCGAATTCCTGTTTTCCTTATTTGCGGTCGTAGGGATATCACTTTTGATGTCTTGGCTTCTGGCGGTAACGGTTACCCCTTTGCTCGGCCACTATTTGTTTCGACTGGGGAAATCCGATGACGACGATCCATATGACGGCCCGGTCTTTAAAGCCTATGCAGCAACATTGCGCGGTGCTTTGCGTTGGCGTTGGGTGGTCCTGTGCGCTCTCATCCTGCTAACCGGAGCCTGCTATGTTGGATTCGGTCAAGTAAAGCAGGAATTTTTCCCACCAAGCAATACGCCCCTCTTTTTCGTTCATTACAAATTGCCTCAGGGGGCCTCGATCGAACGGACATCCAAGGACATGCAGAAGCTTGAGGAGTGGTTGTCCGAAAGGGACGATGTCATCTCGACGGCAACCTTTATTGGTAGGGGCGCTACCCGCTTTATGCTGACATACTCAGCGGAGGAAAGTCTCGAGAGCTATGGGCACCTGATCATCCGTGCCCGAAACCTTGATGTAATACCGAAGTTACGCCATGAGTTGACGGCATTTGCCCAGTCAGCTCTCCCAGATGGCTTGTTCAGAACCGAACGGCTCGCGTTCGGGCCAGGTGGTGGCACGCCTATTCAAGCTCGGTTCTCAGGGCCAGATCCTACCATATTGCGTCAGTTGGGTGAGACAGCCAAGAAGCTGATGCGGGAAGGATCTGATGAAGTCGAGAATGTCAGACAAAATTGGTATGAACAGGAACTGGTTTTGAAACCTGAATATGCCGAAGACCAGGCCCTCATCGCCGGCATCTCCCGCACCGATGTTGCAAACACACTGAAAATGGCAACGGAAGGGCTGACCGCCGGTGTCTATCGCGAGGGTGACCGACGCATCCCGATTAAAATTCGGACTGCTGTATCTTCGGATGAACAGGCTCGGCATTTATTGGATCAGCCGATCTATTCGACGACTGCCGCCAAATTTATTCCTATTTCAGGCGAGGTAAAAAGCCTCACTCCAACGATTGATAACACCCATATTGAACGCAGGAACAGGGTATTCACACTTACAGTCCTTGCCGGTGTAACAGCTGATTCAAATGCCTCTTCTGTATTTGAAGCCATTCGCCCCGCCGTCGAAGCCATGGACTTGCCTGATGGTTATAGCTTCGAATGGGGCGGCGAGTTTGAAACTCAATCAAAGGCCCAAAAAAGTCTCGGTACGAAACTCCCCATCACACTTCTGGCCATGATTGTAATTTCCATCTTGCTGTTCGGCAAATTGCGCCAACCATTAGTCATTTGGATGTTGGTGCCGATGGCTGTCAATGGCGTTACAATTGGCTTGTTGCTGACTGGCATACCCTTTTCATTTACGGCCATGCTGGGACTGCTAAGCCTGTCAGGAATGCTGATCAAAAATGGCATCGTGCTCGTGGAAGAAATTGATTTGGTTCGCAAGGAGGGATTGCCACTTGGTGAGGCTATCGTCAGAGCTTCGACTACACGCGTCAGGCCGGTATTGTTGGCTGCAGCCACGACCATCCTAGGCATGTTTCCATTGCTCTGGGATGCATTCTTTGCGTCAATGGCAATCACGATCATGGGTGGGCTTGGCTTTGCGACAATACTGACATTGATTGCGGCGCCTATTTTTTACAGCATTTTATTTAGTTGGAGATTGAAAGTAACATGATTTAGTCGGGCAGATAGCCACAAAAACCTTATCAAACTCTAATGTGTCAGCTGGCGTCCTAATGTCAGCTGGCTGGCATAAAGCGGTTATGAGACAATCGTTAGGCTTGCAAGGAGGATCATCGATAAAGCACGCGCTATACGAGAACTTCCCAACCACGGATGACGACAAATCCCTTATTCGGCTGATCTGATTGGAGCGTGCCGACAAAGAGCCTGCGGTTCATCCATGCCCAACGCCCCTCTGGAGCCAGCACATGAATTCTGGAGGCGGCATAGCGTTTAGGCTTCGCCTCAGTGTCCATCACGACCTCGTTCTCGATACCCAGAACAGTTCCGTCTTCAACCTGCATTTCGTATGTCGCACTGAGCTGCTTGACACCATCGGCACGCAACAATTGCCGGTCTGCACCGCGCGGCAACACGATGCCTTTGAGATCAGGATGCTCTGCTCCTCCGCGAAACAAGCCACCAGTGATCGGAATGATGAAGCGTTGCCCAAGAGGCGTATTCCCCAAGTTCTCGCGGGGTGCGACAGTAACGACAGCTTCCCAGGTGAGCCTCATATCAGGTTTTTGCACGCCATGCTCTGAGAGAGCACCCAAAAGAGTTTCATCTGACAGCATCTTGGTCTCTCGCTTCTTCGTTCGTGGCTTTCCTCTCACGCCAGAGGGGCAAGGCAGGTAAGGATGTCTTTGCTGCTTTCCAGCGCGTTGCAGGCTGAAGAGATTTCCGCCTGCCGAGCAGATAGCTTCGCCCAAGTCAGACAATCGGAAAGTTTTGCCTCTTTTTGACCGGCGTTAAGCGCTTTGGAGCCGCTGCCAACAAGATCGTGTTGAACGTGCTGCAAAATCTTGCCATCTGCAAGCGTGACCGTAATTTTGTTGGGCATGTTAGGGCCTTCTGGCCCCATTGGCACTGCTACTCGCCGGACTTTTTCAAAATGAGTTCTGAGAGGCGTTGAAGCCAGTGCCTCCGCCGTGAAGTCGAACAGGGAAAGCGAACCCTTTTGCACCATCAGCAGAACGGGATAGCTCAGACTGAAGCGCGCTTCCGCTTCTGTTTCTGGTGCATCATAGCGTAGGTTACGTGCCAGCATATCGGGCAATTCAACTGATATTTCGGCGATATCTTCCAGTCCAAAGCCATGGGCATTGATCATGGCTTCCATGCCGTCTAGCGCTCGATGGGAGGCCGCACAACACGGAAATCGTTTGACCATCAGGCCGGTATCCAATAGGGCCCACCGCTTGCCTAAACCGTCGATATCGAAGTCTTTGCCATTGCCGTTGTAAAGCTCGGCAAAGCTCCATGGACCCGTTGCGAACGCCTCTTTTGCGCCGAGCCCGGATTTGGCAAGCATGGCTGCGGTCACAGCAGCGCGAACGGCCAGACCTGCATGGGTTGGTTTGGCCTGACTGCCGAATTGAAGTTTGGACCCCGCAGCCTGGGAAAAGGCAAGGCTCATGGCATGTGCTATGCCGTCTGAATCTGTTCCCGCAAGCCAGGCACATGCTCCAGCCGCGCCTATCGCCCCCAGTGTCGACGTCGCGTGCCAACCCGCTCGATAGTGATCGGGATGCATGACGTGACCGATGCGGGCCTGTAGCTCGATGCCAATGATGTAGGCGGTAAGCAGATGCTTTCCGGCGACAGGCTCAAGACCGGAGGCCATTGCCAGAAGGGAAGGAACCAGTACCGCGCTGGCATGCGCCATAGAGGGTTCAAAATTGTCATCAAAATCAAGAGCGTGAGCCGCAGTGCCATTGACGAGTGCGGCGCCTGCCATGCTGAGCGAACGCCCCATGCCCCAAAGGGCTGCATGTCCTGCACCATGAGAAAGCTCGGCAGCTCTTGCGACTGCGCGTGTTGCTTCATCTTCACGCCCGGCCAAAGCGCAAGCCAACGTGTCAGCCATAGCGTCAGACGCCCGTTCCATGAGAGCGGAATCGTCGATTGCCGAAATCCCTGCTGCCCAAACAGAGAGGGCAACGATCCCATTCAATTCACTTTGATCCGTTGACATCTCAGCCCAACTCCACTTGCACGAGGTTCAGCCAATAGGAAACACCAAACGGAATGATTTCATCATTGAAATCGAATTTGGGTGTATGAACAAAGGCGGATTCTTCGCCGTTGCCCAAGCAAATATAAGCGCCTACGCATTTCTCAAGCATGAAGGCGAAATCTTCGCTCGCTCCTACCCGCTCGGCCTCGGGGTTTACGCTGTCAGCTCCCACAGAGGCCGTGGCAGCTGCAACCGCCTTGATCGTTTCCGCCTTGTGATTGACCAGAGAGGGATAACGACGGATGAAATTATAGTCCGCAGCGCAATTATGCATCTGTGCTGCGCTATGTGCCAATTCGCCAATGCGCAGCTCAACCAGATCGCGGGTTTCAGGTTTGAAGGTACGCGCCGTTCCGCGAACAAATACATCGGCGGGAATAATGTTCGGACTCATGGCATCGCCTGCACTGATGTGTCCGACACTGATGACGGCAGAATCAAAGCTTTCGACATTTCGGGCCGCAATTGTCGAGAGACCAGTCAAAAAGGTTCCCAGTGCCATGGTCGGATCGGTACCTTTGTGTGGCATGGCACCATGTCCACCCGTGCCGCGCAAATGCAATTCCCACGTATCCCCGGCTGACATCATCGGGCCAGAGCGGATGAAAAATTCACCAGCTTTGGTCTTGGGCATGTTGTGCATCCCGTAGACTGCATCACATGGGAACAGGTCGAACAGGCCTTCCTCGATCATCACGCGACCGCCGCCGACGCCTTCTTCTGCGGGCTGGAAGATGAAATGCACAGTTCCTGCGAAATCCGGATTTTGCGCAAGCTTCTCGGCTGCTCCCAGAAGCATTGCCGTGTGACCATCATGTCCGCACGCATGCATCTTGCCAGGAACGTTTGAACTATAGCTTTTGCCGGTTTCTTCAGTGATAAACAACGCGTCCATATCGGCGCGCAAGCCGATCGTCCGCTCACCAGCAAGACGCCCCTTAAGGGTGCCTACAACACCAGTTTTGGCAAGACCGCGGTGAATCTGAAGGCCGAGATTCGTTAGAAATTCAGCGACCAGATCGGAAGTTTTGACTTCCTCGAAAGCAGTTTCAGGATGGCTGTGAATCTGTTGACGAATGGACGTAATGCGAGAAAGGAAATCTTTGTCGGCAGCAAGAGTCGTTGCTTCAATCTGTTTCATGGGGAGTGCTTTTGTCATTCAGATCAGTTTGTATTGGAAGCTCTGCGAGCGTGGAGAAGGTGCGCGCCAAGCCGTGAAACAGAGTGACCACGATGAAGATGGGCACACTGATAGCCACGAAAATCAAAGGCATCGGAATAGTTTCTGCCACCATCGTTGTGTTACGCGAAAGAAAGCCGCGCGTGAAATTGGCTCCGGGTCCGAAAAAGCAGTACCAGAGGATAGGCGTCAGAAAGACAAGAACCGCTATTGCACGGACAAGTGCGGTTACAAGACGAAGCCAGCGGGGAAATGTTGAGGGAATTTTGGCCAAAGACGGGTCAAAATTTTCATGGAACGAAGCACTGGCGCCAAGCAGTCCGACCCACACCATTGCATAGCGTGCCATTTCTTCCGTCCATGCCGGCGGAGAGGCAAAGCCATAGCGTGCAATGACCTGCAAGCAGATCATTGCAACCATGAGGACAAGGAACAGGCAAGCAAAGGCCATCGTTATGCGGTTTATACGCAGACTGATGCCATTCAATCTTTTAGAGAGTGACACGAGCATGGTTTTGCCCTTTCCGAGTTAGGCTGCCTGTTCATCATAGTTTACTTGAGAACGTTTTGAATCTTTTCGATGACGTCTTTGTCACCAACTTCTGTCCAGATCGCAGTTGCGGCCTTCACGAACTTCTCGCGTTCGCCTGGTTCCAGCGGATTGACGCTTACGCCAAGATCTGCCAGTTGGTCGATTGCTGCGGCTCCATATTCGGAAGACCATGCTCGGTTGGCGGCAAGAGCTTTATCATAGGCCTCATCTACCCAGCCGCGTTCTTCGTCGGTCAATGCATCATACCAATCTTTTGACATCAGGATCACACGGGCAACCGGCATAGCATCAAGCGGAGTGAATTCCTTTAGCAGGTCCGTATGACGCGCTTTGATTGCTGAAGAGGGTGGGTTGAAATAACCTTGTGCTACGCCGGTCTGAAGGGCGTTTGGCACTTCTGCAAAGCTCACAACGGTGCCTTTGGCTCCCCAGCTTTCAAAAAACTTGATCTGATCGCCGTTCTGGGCACGCAGACGAACGCCTTTCAGGTCAGACATCTTGGTGACCGGAATGTCCGTCGTGAAGATGCCAACGAGACCGCCGCGCATATTGAAGCCTGGTACAAGAATTCCATAGTTGGCGGCATCTTCGTTGATTGATTCAAGAATGCTCGATTTAGCAATGACATCATCCCATTGCTTTTCACTCTGGAACAGGAAAGGCAGATAAAGCGAAGGGGCGCTTTTTGACATTTTGAACAGCACTGCCGGGCTACCCAGGTCAATCTCAATGAGCCCCTGACTTGTCTGGTCGAGGCGCTCGTCTTCCTTACCAAGAGTTCCGTTTGGATGGATTGTTACATCCACGCCGTGTTCTGCGATCGTATCCTTGAAGGTCTTGGCAAAGACATATTCGCCGTCGACGCTGGCGTCTTCAGGGCCTGCAAAGGCAATATTGATCGGATCCATAGCAAGTGATGGACCGGTAAGGAAGACTGACAGGGCAACTGACGCCAAAAGTGTTTTGAATTTCATGGATTGGTTCCTTAGTCTGGACAGGTTTTTTGTTTGGATTTTTCTGGGAAATTAGGTCAGCAACCCAAGGTAACGCGGGAGCGCGAGGGTCAGCTCTGGTATAAAGATTAATGCTCCAAGCAAAATCAGTTCTGCGACCAGGAATGGGAAGGCGCCTCGTACAAGACGCCAATAATCCATCTGCAGAACCGTTGCGAGAATAAGCAGCACTCCGCCCAATGGTGGTGTCAAAAGTCCCACGGTGAGATTGAAGCCGATCAGGATGCCCATGTGAGTAGGATCAACGCCGAGCAGGATCGCTGGTGGAATGAGCAAGGGCCCCAAAAGAGCGAGCGCAGCCTTCACATCCATCAACATACCGGCAAAAAGAAAGATCACATTGAGCATGAGCAGATATTGGGTCTTGCTGAGGTCCATCTGCTTGATGAGAGCGACCAACGCCTGAGGCAGTCGCTCAATGGACATGAGATACCCAAAGGTGGCGATAGCAACCAGAATAATGAAGACAGCACCGGTCAGCACAGCGGTACGTTCAAGAGCGATGAGAATATCACGGGGTTTCAGGCGACCATAATACCAGCCAACGAGAATGGCCGTTACTGATGCCAGACCAGCAGCTTCTGCCGGCGTCATGAAACCCATCAGAATCCCACTCATGATAATTACTGGCAAAGACAGGGCGGGAAGTGCGTGTAACAACGCAGGAAAGAAGCGCGGAATATCGGCTCCTCGTCCACCCGGATGGTCGTAACGATGGGCGAGAATGGCGTTGATGACCATAAGAACGGCAGCAAGCAGCAACCCCGGAACGATGCCGCCTGCAAACAGGGCAACAACCGAAGTATTCATCAGTGCGCCATAGAAAATGAGAATCACAGATGGGGGAATGATCGGGCCAATGATTGATGAGGCCGCAGTGACAGCGGCGGCATAATCCTTATCGTACCCCTGCTTTTCCATTTCCGGGACCAAAGTGTTGCCTAAAGCTGCGGCATCTGCTGTCGCAGACCCTGAGACTCCGGCAAAGAACACGGATGTCATGATATTTACATGTCCTAGACCGCCCTTGAAGCGCCCCATGATCGACATTGAAAATTTGATCAGGGCTTCGGTTACGCCACCTCTGTTCATCAATTCTCCTGTCAGAATGAACAGTGGCATCGCTAGGAAAGCGAAGACATTGAGCTGCCCCATCACACGCTGTGGCAACGCGGCAAGAAAGCGCGCGTGATCTTCCGTTACGAAAGCAATGACCGATGCACTTCCCACGAAATAGGCAATGCCCGCGCCTGACATGATGGCTGCGAATAAAAACAACAGAGGGATGATTGGCATGCTGCTTGTCTCCTTTACACCATCTAAAGAGGCAAGCGGAATGTGAAGTCAAACTGTAAATTTGCTACATGTGATAGCAATCTGCTATATAGTGAATTGTATTGGTAAGCCTTTTTTCGTTTTCGATGTCAGTGGATTTGAATAATTTTTGAGCAAATCCAACTTTGCACAATGTTTGACCAAATCTTGTCTCTCTCACAATCGGAATATGCCTTCAGTGAAACGCCCTCTAAACTTTCAACGCATCAAGATCTTTCGCGTCATTTATGAGGTTGGAAGCATTCGTCAGGCCGCCCGAAGACTTGGACTATCTCAGCCGACGGTGAGCCGACATATCGCTGTGCTTGAAGACGAGCTGGGCTTTGCACTGTTTGCACGGGAGAAAGGACGAACGGAACCCACATGGGAAGCTCAGCGCTTTTATTCAGAAACCACCGGCCTCATTGAGGGCATGGAAAGAGTAGAGAATAATGTCGAGGCTATCCGTGTCGGTGAAGGGGAGGCTTTGCGCATCATGTCGGCGACTTCAGTGGCCTTTGAACTTCTGCCGAAGGCGCTTGAAATTTGGCGGCGCAAGGTTCCAAGAACGGAAGTTACTGTTGATAGCGGTCGGGCCATCGAGCAGATCAGAGCCATCCGCTCGGGGATTATTGATGTGGGTTTGGCCGGCTCAGTTCAGCCACAAGCAGGACTGCGCATTACCACACTGCAAGAAGAAAAGCTGGTTGCAATTATGCCATCTACGCACCCTTTGGCGAGTAAAGAGTTCGTTGATCTCGAGGATTTCGCCGTCTATCCAAGTGTTTTGCTCAGCCCGCATGCCCCTATTGGTCACACAGTCATGCAAGCGTTCGAGCGGGCCAACGTGACGCCGAACAAGATCATGACTTCCTTTGCTCCATCCTTTGCCATCGGTTTGGTCAAAGCACTTCAATGCATCAGCATTGTCGATTCCCTGGTCTACAGGGCATTGGCCAATGAACACGTTACGGCCCGTCCGGTTTCAACCAAGCTGTGCTTCGATATGGTTTTTATCGAAAATGAAAATAGCCCTCCGCGGAGGATTGTCGAAGCGTTCAAAGACGCAATGAAAGAAGCGATTGGCTCGGACAATGAAAAATGAGACCGCGTCTTCTGCTGTGAAAGGCACGAATATGAACGATGAAAAAGTAACAAAGAAAAAGGGGCATTGCTTTTGTGGTGCATGTCAGTTTGAGCTAATCGGCTCTCATAATTGGGTTGGTCATTGTCATTGTGAAAGCTGTCGAAGAGCGACTGCGTCCCCGATGACAACTTGGATCGGTCATGAAAACGGAAGGTGGAAAATTACAGGAATTCAGCCCATTAGCTATGAAAGTAGCAAAGGTAATATAAGAGCGTTTTGTCCTAAATGCGGTTCACCTATTTTCTATAAATCGGATCGTTATCCAAACGAAGTCCATTTCTATGCTTCCCTTCTGGATGATCCTGAAGCAGTTACACCGACTTCTCACTCCCATTTTGAAGAAAAGCTCTCCTGGATGCACATTTCAGACAACTTGAAAAAATAAAGGTCCGCTCTCGTCCGCATAGCTGCTGCTATGTGTTCGCCAATTCGAACGCCTGAAATGCCCGCCACCGGTCACATCGTCACTCGAAATGCCACCAATTTCGTTTACACTTCAAACAATGGATACATTTCTCCAGTTTTGACAGTATGATCAGTTTCCGAGCTCTTCTTCGCAATAAGGCTGGTGGCATGCAGCCACGGATTCAGGCGTTTCCTTCGGTTGCCATTGCTGCCCTCAATGGAGGGATGGTTTCAAGCTACGCCTTCGTTAGGCTCAGCTGCGAGATGAAAATGGGCCCCTTTGCAACAGGCGTGAAGGGTAAGGGTGCGTATTAGCTGCCATTGCACTGATCGCAAAATCGAAATGCAGCATCTATAGGGAAAGCAAAAGTCTAAAGCCCTAACGCCCGATGCAGCGCGGCTGTCAGATGCTTCTCAATAGCAGAGGCCGCGGCGTCAGGATCGTGGCTTTCCAGCGCTTCAATAATGGCCATATGCTCGGTCATCACCTGACGGAAGGTGCCCGGCGTTATCAGCGTCAGATGCCCGTGCGCCAGACGGATCAACTGGATGCGCTGATTATTCATCGCATAGAGCCAGTCGACCAACTCATTGCCGAGCGAAGACACAATGATATCGTGCAGGCTGTCATCGATACCTTGGGCGTCTTTCAGGAGGTCATCGCTAGGCCCCTCCTCATCGACGCGCGCAATCACAGACCTATGAACCTCACGCAGTTGGCTGATCATGGCTTCGCTGGCGTTGCCTGCGAATTTGGCGGCCGCTTCCTTCTCGATCATCATGCGTAACTGATAGGTGTCGCGAATGAACCGCAAGCTCACTTCGACAATCTGTATGCCGCGCTGCGGGGCAATCTGGACAACCCCTTCCAGCTCCAGGCGCAACAGAGCCTCCCGCACAGGCGCGAGTGGGACACCGGTCATGGTGGCCAGCTCGCGTTGCGAAATGAACTGGCCAGGTTTCAGGTCCCCCATCTTCAGATGGTATTTGAATTTTTCGTAGGCTTTGTCACTAAGCTTCATGGTCTGCTTGTTCCGGGACCCTGACGCACCATTTCAGATTCTTAGCAGAGGAGCATGAAGGCCAAACATCATTGGGTCATTCGCGTATCTAGTTACCCATTCGAAACAGCCGGGTCAATCCCGACAGGCGGGGACATCATGAGCCGCCAGACCAAAGCATGACAAAGTCTGGCGACAAGGTTCGAAAGCCTAGCCCCCCAACCCCAGAAGATGGGGCAACCAGGTCGTGAGGCTCGGAATGCAGGTAACCGCCCCCAGAACCACGATCAGAGGGATCAGGAACGGAACCATCGCACGGATGGCCCGCTCAGGCGGTACATCAGCAATTGATGCGGTCAGAAACAGCACGACCCCCACCGGTGGCGTGATTGTGCCAATCATCAGATTGAGCACGAACAACACCCCGAACTGGGTCGGGTCGATGCCATTAGCCATGGCCACAGGCACAAAGATCGGGATGAGGATCAGCATCGCCGCGATAGCTTCCATGAAAAGGCCGACAACCAGCAATGAGATGTTGACGATCAGAAGGAAGATCAATGGGTTGTGCGAAATATTTGCCAACAGAGAACCGACCATGAAGGGAATACGGGCAACCGAAAGCGCCCAGCCGAGCAGACCGGCAGTCATCACCAGCGCCATCACCAGACCAGTGGTCTGAACCGTGCTGAGAATAACCTGAGGCAGATCGGAAAGGCTAAAATCGCGATAGACGAGGCCACCGACCACCAGCGCGTAGGCTGCCGCAACAACCGCGGCCTCGGTTGGGGTGAAGACTCCCGACATGATGCCGCCGAGCAGAATGACCGGCGTCATCAAGGCAAAGAAGGCATCACAGAAGGCCCGGCCAACCTCACACAGCCCGGGGAACTTGTCCCGAGGCAGATTATGGCGTTTGGCAATAGCCCGAACCGTCACCATCAGCGCCAGCGCCATCAAAAGGCCCGGCACGATAGCGCCCACGAACAGCGACCCGATTGAGGCTTCTGCCGTCACACCATAGATCACCATGGGCAGACTTGGCGGAAGAATCGGACCGATGGTGGCCGAAGCAGACGTAACGGCAACCGCCAGATCAGACCGATAGCCGGCATCCTTCATCGCCTTGATTTCGAGCGCGCCCAGCCCGCCAGCGTCAGCAACCGCAGATCCGCTCATACCGGCGAACACCACACTGGCGATAATGTTGGCGTGCGCGAGCCCGCCCCGCATCCAGCTCGAAATAACCGAAACGAAGCGGAAAAGACGGGTCGTGACACCAGAATAGTTCATCACATTGCCCATCAAAATAAAGAAAGGCGCAGCCAGAAGCGGGAAGGAATTGGCAGCCATGACGATTTTCTGTGGCACGGCAAGCGCAGGAATCCCATTGATGACAATGAAGGCCGTACCGGCCAGACTGATGGCCAGATAGAGCGGAACGCCGATGATGATGGCAATGAACCAGATCGGCAGGATCATGAACATGGTTTCAGTCATGAACGTGTCTCCCCGTTTTCGGAAGCCTCTTGGGCAGCTTCAGGCACAAACAGGTCGAGAATCTTGACCAGAGAAACCAGAATGGCCACAGCGGCGAAAACCGGTACGATGGCGTAGACCACGGCGAAGGGGAAAAACAGGCTTGCCGTGCTCACCGTGACGTTGCGCAAGGTGATGGCATAGCCCTCATAGAGCATGACGCAAGAGAAGATGATCGCCGCAATTTCGATGAAGAACAGCATGATCTTGCGGTTGCTTTCCGAAAGCCGCCCGATCACGGTGGTAATCACGATATGCTGATTGTTGCGGCTCGCCATCAGCCAGCCGATGAAACACAGCCAGATAAAGGCATATTGTGCAAATTCATCACTCCAGACGAGTGGAGAGTTGAAGAGATAGCGAAGAATGATCTGCGTCATGACAACCACGAACAACAAGGTGAACAGCACGATGGCAAATCCGCTGAGAACCTTGAAAATGGCATCGACGAGACGGCGTAGAGAAAACAAGATGGCCTCCTCGGATCCGGCGCATATCCTTCAGCATCAGACTGACGGGGCGACTGACTGGCAGCCAATGGAACACGCCACTTTTTTCAACCGGATACACCATCCCGCGTAATGCTGGAGGCGTGTGTCCGGTATTGTCTTGAAGAGGACGGGCGTTCGACTGAACGCCCGTCCGGAGAATGAAGAGGGATTACTCCATATTCTGGAGTTTCTCGTAGGTGCCTTCACCCCAGACCTTGGTGAAGAGCGGCGGGACCGCATCAACCGTAGCCTTGCGGAAGCTCTCAACATCCGGCTCGATCACGGTGACGCCATCAGCCTTGAATTCGCTGATCAGACTGTCTTCCTGCTTCATGATCTCTTCGTTGGCCCAGGTGCTGGCTTCCTTGACTGCATCGGTGATAATGGTGCGGTCTTCTTCACTGAGGCCCATCCAGAAGTCATTGTTGACGACGACCATGCGCGGCGTGCGGATGTGACCGGTCAGGATGATGTATTTCTGCACTTCGTTCAGCTTGCCGGACTTGATGGTCGGCAGCGGGTTTTCCTGACCATCGACCAGTCCCTGCTGCAGAGCAAGATACAACTCATTGAAGTTGATCGGCGTCGGCTTGGCACCCCATGCCTTGGCCATGGCCACGAACACGTCATTCTGCGGCACACGAACCTTGAATCCTTCCATATCAGCAACGGTCTTGATTTCCTTGTCGCTAGTGGTCAGGTGGCGCGTACCGTAATAGAGCGCGGAAATGGCATGCATACCCGCAGGAGCAAGCTGTGCGTTGATTTCATCAAGCATTTCGCCATTGAGAACAGAGATCATCTGCTCTGGCGTCTTCCAGATGAAAGGCGCTTCAACGACAGAAATCCATGGCACCCACTGACCGAAGTTGGCGGCCCCTTCGGTCACGATATGCTGCACGCCAGAGCTGACGGCTTCGATCATGTCGCGGGAGCCACCGAGCTGGCCACCCGGGAAGGACTGGATCTCGATCCGGCCATCACTCTTCTTGGAAACGATATCTGCAACCTTGTCGATCATCATCACCTGAGGATGCGATCCGCCAACGACGTCACCCCAACGGATGGTTACATCGGCCGCATTTGCAGGCATGGTTGCAGAGACACAAAGCGTCATTGCCGCAGCAGCCACAAGGCTGGCGGGTGAAAAAATCGAGGGCTTCATTATTTCCTCCCAGAACTAATTACCTCTAAGCGCAATCGCATGGAGCGACTGCGTGTATGGACTCGACCCGACAATTCCTCCGCGAGCCGATACGATCACTATAGACATGATCAAATCACTCATTCAAGAATAAAAGTACCACTGATCTACTACTGATATATTATTTCACGAGAGACCCCACCTGCATCGTTTCAACTCCGTTGAAAGCAGCGAGGAATCCTATTCGCTGCGTGAAAAATGGTAAGAATGGGCAAAGCTGCTCTGGGAAATACGGATTTCCCCAACAACCTTGTTGGCAGACCATGAATGTCTGCACGCGCATCTTGAAACTGCCATGAACCCGAGTATTAATCGCGCCAGTTGGGTTGGCAGGGGAAAAGCAGAAAACAAGCCAACTCAGAAAACAAGCCAACTCTGGCGATCCGATCCCGGATCGACTCGCCTTTGATGAACCCCTTCATGACATGATTAAGAAGACCCCTTGATCTTCACACCAGAAAAGTAACACGGCTCGCTTTCCTAAGGCCCGTATAGCCAGCTTCTCACGGTCTCTCTGCCAGCAGACCAGCCGAGGGGTATTGGTGATTGGCCAGGCGAACTTGAGGAGCAGGTCGATGACGCTCACAAAGAAAACCCCAGAAACCAGCGGCACCGCAAAATCCGTTGAACAGGACACGTCCGGTCCAAATAACACCAACCAGTCGATGACGGTCGCCGCACCAGTGCTGGGCATTGGTCTCAAGCTGGCCTCCACTCTGGTATTCAGCATCATGACCGTCACACTCAAGATCGCCTCGGAAACGGTGCCGGTCGGCGAAATTGTATTTGCCCGCAACTTCATCGGCCTGTGGCCCGTATTACTGATGGTCGCCTTGCGGGGAGAACTGGGCGTTGCGTTCAGAACCAATCACCCATTGGGACATCTGGGCCGATCAGGTATCGGCATCATCTCGATGATGTTCTCCTTCACCGCTTATGCCTTGCTACCGCTTCCGGATGCCACCGCCATCGGCTTCGCTTCACCGCTTTTCGTCATCATATTGGCCTTCTTCATACTTAAGGAAAAGGTCCGGATCTATCGCTGGGGAGCCGTTGGAGTTGGCTTTCTTGGCATCATCATCATCCTTTCCCCTCACATGGGCGCTGGAGAGATGGATAGCAATGCGTTCATAGGCTCCATGTGCGCGGCAACATCGGCCTTCCTTGGAGGCCTTGCCATGATTTTCGTACGCAAGCTTTGCGAGACAGAACGAACTTCAACCATAGTTGTCTGGTTCCATGGCGCAGGCACAGGGCTCGCCCTCTTGTCAATCCCCATCGGCTTTATATGGACAGACTGGGCCTGGGTCGTGCCGGACATGAAAAGCCTGATGTTGCTGCTCATAGTTGGTATTTCCGGTGGTATCGGACAAATTCTGATGACCCAGAGCTATCGATATGCAGATGCTTCAACGATTGCGCCATTTGATTATACCAGCATGATCTGGGCCGTGCTTTTCGGTTATCTTCTATTTTCTGATGTGCCGCTGCCACAGGTTCTCATTGGCGCCGTTGTGGTGATCTGTGCAGGCATTTTCGTCATTTTCCGTGAACATGCCTTGGGGCTGGATCGGACAAAATCCCGCAGGGCCTCCACACCATCCAAGTCATAGCATGGGCGAGGACAAGAAGAGCTCCGGCTCATACCTAATGAAGATTCGGACCTAAAGGAGATTCGGGCCTTAACACAGGTCCGGATCATCTTGGAAAGAAACAAGGTCCCTCCCCTTCCAACGCCAGAGGTCTATCCCCTTTGGCGCATTCCCTCCTGCATGAAGTGATTGGCAACCAGGTTGACCGCAGTATAAAAACGGGATGAACAGAGGCGCCGCTTAGTCGGCCAGTTTGACGCTTTTGCGGATAACAAGATCTCCGGACAACAGCACTTTTACCGGTGGCTGCTTTTCGTTAGCGACAATCAAATCATCCAGAAAGCGAATAGCCATGGCACCAATGCGCTGCTTGGGCACATTGAGAGACGTGAGCGGCGGGTCAAACATGCTTGCCATCGGCAGATTGTCAAACCCTACAACGGAAATATCGCCAGGCACAGAATAACCAAGTTCACGCAACGCCCGAATGAAGCCGAAGGCGATCACATCATTGGCACAAAAATAGGCGTCTGAAAGCTTCTTGATGTTGGAGAGCTGCTTGATGGAATCTTCGTAGGCTTCCTCTATGGTGGCGCAGACCGAAAGAATATTCTCCTCTTCAATCTCCAACCCATGCGCGTTCATGGCCCGCATATAAGCTTCATGGCGGAGCTTGAAATTATTCACCTCAGAGTAGCTGCTCACAAGGCCAATCCGCCTAAATCCGTTGGAGGCGAGGTGCGCGAGCGCAAGATACACCAGTTGTTCATTGTCCATATCGATGAAATTGCCATCAACGAACGGACGATATGTATCTATGATGACATTGGGGACGCCACAACCATTGATCAGATGAATGTCTTCGTCACTTAACTCGGTTCCCAAAGCGACGATACCACGCAGGTCGGACTTAGAAATTTCATCGATTATCGATGCAACATCCACCGCTTCATGCGAGACAACCTGAAGCGAATAATCGCGTCTGGTGGCTTCATAGGACATGCCGTCAATATAGTCGGATATGAAGACGTTGTGATCTCGGTTCAGGGTCTGCCCATGGCGCACGATCTTAAGGAAACGGACGGCATTCTGCGCATCAGAAGCATCAGAATCCGCATTGCTGCGCTCTCCACGCGGAGTGTAATTCAATTCGGCCATGGCACGCAGCACATTCGCGCGCGTGTTCTCTGAGATTTCACCTTTACGATTAAGGACAAGAGACGCGGTGGTAACCGAAACACCTGCATGTTCAGCAACCTGCCGTAAAGTTGGGTTTTGTTTAGGCCCAGCAGCCATTCGCGTTTTTCCTCTCTCGCTTTGCCCTCTTTGACCGAACTAAATGTTTTTTAATGCATCTGGTTTCTATGAGCAAATAATAAAATTATTGAACATCACTAAACAAAAACATGTAATTTCTACTGAGTTTTCATGCTATTCACTAAATTTACAGACGCTCATCGATCGCTGGTTTGACAGCCGATTTTTTCTCCGCCATGCATTTGCCTTACACTGCAGACAGGGCAGGAACCCCTTCCAAACAGGGTCGGGAGGGGCTTTCGTTGATGTTTTTGCCAGCATTCGTCGGGAAGACTGGCACGACATCATATGGTCAGAGATGAAGATCAACCGACCTCGTTTTTCATCTCTTCATTGGCAGCTTTTGCAGCTTCCATGAACAGCCCGATATCACCCGGGCCAGCAAGAAAGTTATGGCCACGCCCCTTCAACTCGGCAAAGCTCCAGCGCGGGCGTTTGACTGTGCCCATATATTTGCCGGCAGCCTTGATTTTCTCTTCAGCTTCGGCAGCAAGAGCTTCTGCATCATCTTCGCCCAGCCGCTCCAGAAGACCAATGGTGCCAGCAAGATCGTTCGGCCCGATAAAGAGCATTTCGATACCGTCCACCTCGGCGATTTCTCCAATATTGGGCAGCGCATCCTTATGCTCGATCTGACCGATGACAAAAACCTCTTCATCAGACGTTTTCAGATAGTCGGTCTTGGCCCCATAGTGAGAAGCCCGCCCGCAGGGTGCAGCATATCCACGGGTGCCGGTTGGAGGATAGTGTGTCGCTGCCGCGGCTGCCTCTGCGGAAGCCTTGTCACAGATCATCGGGATCATCAGGGACTTGATGCCAAGCTCGAGAATCCGTTTCAGGTAAACCTGATCATTCCAGGGGACACGCACGACAGCGTGACCGCCAGCGGCTTCAACGGCTCGAACCATGTTGATCGTTGCTTCCAGATCCGCCGGTCCGTGTTCGTTGTCGATGAGAACACAGTCCCATCCCGCCCAAACGGCAGCTTCGGCCAGTGCCGGAGAGGCCAGTTCCAGCCAGATACAGCGCACACAGCGCCCGGTTTTCAATTGTTCTCGCAACCAGTTCATTTTGTACCTTCTTTCAGTTACTGGCACGCGGTCTTTGGCTGTCAACCCGTACCAAAAGTCTCAATTCAGCAACGTGTCCTTTTCGAACCCGTTTGGATTTCATTTTCCGGACGGTGCCGAGCCGCTCGCTCGATATCCTCCGGAAACCATCTCGCGCACGGCTCTTGCGATGAGCAAAAACCAAATGATCAATGTCACGATCCCCAGTACCAATGCGTAGGAGCGATCGAAGAATGTCAGGAAATTGCCCTGCGCCTTGATCATCGAAACCATGAAATTATCCTCGATGATCTTGCCAAGCACGATGCCCAGAATCGCCGGTGCCAACGGGATTTCAACTTTGGCCATGAGGTAACCCATCAAGCCGAGCACCAGCACGATCCAGATGGCTGTGACACTCCCTGAAATGGCATAGGCCCCGACCATCGAAAAGAGCAGGATAACGGGGGCCATCACCGCGCGCGGAACCTTCAAAATGTAGGTGGAGCAGAAGATGGCCAGCATCCCCATGGGGATCATCATGATATTGGCAACAAGAAAAGAGCCAAACAGGGCAGAGGTCAGTTCCGGCTGGTCAATGAAAATGCGCGGTCCCGGCGTCATGCCCTTGAGCAGCAACACACCGATGGCGATGGCGGTTACGGAATCACCGGGAATCCCGAACACCAATGCTGGTGTCCATGCGCCACTAATGGCCGCATTGTTTGACGACCCGCCGGCGGCAATACCATCCATGCTGCCTTTTCCGAATGTTTGAGGCTCTTTGGATGTGCGCCGTGCCAGCGCATAGCAGATCCAGGCGGCAATATCTGCGCCAGCACCGGGCAGAGCGCCAACCACCGTTCCAATTACGGAAGACCGCAACACCGTTATAGCATAGCGACGAATGGCGTTCACGGCTCCCTTCAGAGCAGCCCAGAATGGCTCGGTGATCGTTTGCAATTGCGTCTCTTCTTTTCGCAGAGACTGGACCGTGCGCAACACTTCTGAAAAGGCGAAAATACCGATCATGGCCGGAATGAACGTGATGCCATCCATCAGATCATCAACCCCGAAGGTGAAACGGGGATAGCCAACCGCCACATCGATGCCGACACAGGCAATGGCTAGGCCAATAAACAGACTGGCAAAGTTTTTAGGTACCGATCCGCCACCCACGAACACAGCACAGCTCAGCCCGAGGCAGGCCAGCCAGAAGGTTTCATAACTTGAGAAGCTGATGGCAATATGGGCCAACTGCGGAGCAATCAACATCAGAATGATTACACCGATCACACCGCCAATCGAAGCGGTCAGAAGAGAGATCAGAAGCGTTGTCCGCGGTTTGCCATTGCGGGAAATGGTATGAGCATCATCGACATAGGCAGCGGACGCGGGCGTACCGGGTATCCGAAGCAGAGTTCCGGAGATATCGCCTGCGAAAATGGCCGTCGTCGTTGTTGCGACAATGGCGCTAATGGCCGGAATTGGATCGAGGAAGAATGTGAAAGGCACCAGCAAGGCAACAGCCATTGTTGCTGTCAATCCGGGAACAGCACCGATAAAGCAGCCATAGATCGTTGTCAGGCCAATGATCAGAAGATTGTCGGGCGCCAGCACCGTTAATAGAACATTTGTCAACATAGTGGCTCACCAAGCATACGGTTCCAGCCATCCCCACGGCAGGGGAACATGCAGAAACGAATAGAAGAGGAAATGGACGAGCATGGTTACACCGAACGCCAGCACTATTGCCTTCCACCATTTGGTGCCATAGAGCAGCAGCAGGCAAAGCATCAGCGGAAAAGCCAACAGGTGAAAGCCGACGGTATCGAGAAATTCTGCAAACAGAATGACCCCGACCACCAGCGCGATGGAATTGATCCAGGCTTTGGGGGAAAGACGTGAAACCGTAGCAGCGGCGCCTTTACTTGCTTCGGCCCTTCTCATGGCCATGATACCGGTGATCAGGACCAGAAGCCCACAGATTGCCAGTCCCGTTCCGGCAATTATCGGGAAAAGGCCCGGGCCGAACTTCATGCCGCCAAGCCGGGGAAAGCTTTGCGCTTGCCAGGCAATCCAGCCGCCTGAGCAGGACAGGATGATCCCTGTCAAAATATCCTTGTTAAACATGAGATAACTCGCATTCTCCAACCTCTCGTCACGATGCGCGAGGTCATCATCAACGAAGCATAGCCGCACTGGCGAACGGTAATGCGCCCTCAAGGACGCCCCTTCCCAAACAGGTGGATATGCCCGGATATATGGCATGCTCCCGCACCTTTCCGGACTGACGCGCAGCCATCCCTTCTTATGAAGAGATGAGTGAAGCTGCGCGTCGGCTTCGGAATATGGATTATGGAACGAGGCTACTTGGCCAGGCCGATTGCCTTGATTGTGTCTCCGAGATTCTTATCGGTTTTGGCAATAAGACTGCCAACTTCATCAGCTCCCATGACCACGACATCGGCGCCGCGGCTTGCTTTGAAGTCGGCCCATTCCTTGGTTTTCAAAACCTTGAGCACGGCTTTCTCATAAGAGCAGGCAATGTCCTTGTCCATTCCAGCCGGGCCAGTGAGGGCCTGATAGGAAGAAAGCGTCCAGCCAGAATCCAGCTGTTCGACTGTGGTAGGAATATCGGGCAAAGAAGGCATGCGCTCGTCGTTCATATAGGCAAGGCCCTTGAGTTCACCTTGCTCGATGAGCGACTTGACCTCGGACTGGGCAACGGTGATGACATTCACGCCCCCAGCCATCAGTTCCTTGATTGCAGGTGCTGCGCCCTTGGAGGGAATCCAGCGAATGGATGCGGGGTCCATCCCTTCAGCATTCAACAGGCCAGCAAGGGCCAGATGCCAGATACCGCCCTGAGACGTACCCGATGCCGTGATTTTCCCCGGATTGGCTTTAGCCTCTGCCAGCACTTCCGCAAGACTGTTGTAAGGAGAGTCCGCAGCGACCGTAAAGCCGGCAGGAACCAGATCCAACAGGGCAATCGGCGTCAATTGCTCATAATTGATATCTGTGAGGCCGATCCAATGCATCGTATTGATCTCGGTCGTGGTTGAGCCGATCGTATAGCCATCTGGCTTGGCGCGAATAATGGCCGAGTGCCCTGTGACACCATTGCCGCCCGTCCGGTTCACCACATTGAAGGGCTGCCCCATTTCCTCGCTCAGCAGACTCGAAAGCATACGCGCATTCGCATCGGTGCCACCGCCAGCACCCCAGGGAACAATATAGGTAACGGCGCGTTTCGGTTTCCAGTCACATTCGGCCGAAGCGACCGAGCTTGCGAGCGTTCCGAGGCCCAAAATTGTTGCCCCTAAAAGGGCTTTCATCAGATTCTTTGTCATGGTGTCCTCCCACCTGATAGTTTTGAATTACGAATCCTCCCGGATTCACCGCTCCTCTCGCAGTCGATCCCCCTCCAACAGGGGCCTAGCGCGATGGTCGGTATTTCCTGCGCGCAAATGGCTCAGCATGACGCGCAGAAAAAGGGTTTGGAACAGATCAGCTTGCCGCTGCAGCTTTCATAAATCCGTTCAATTCATCAGCCAGAATGCAAGCGACGGTGCCGCCAGCATCCTGCAAACCGCGCGACTTCTCCTGGAAAGCGGCGGCCTTGCCATGCTGGGCAACCAGAAGCTTGGTTGCTTCAAGCGCCTCATCGGCAGCCTTGGCAGCCGCCTCACAGGCCACCTCCAGTGGCGCGCCCTTTTCAGCTTCAGCCTTGAAACAGCGCGCGATCGGGTCCAGCACATCAAGCACGGTCTTGTCTCCAAGCGCAGCTTTGCCGCGCATGGCAACGCCGTTTGCATAGGCTTCCCAGAAGCTTGCAAGCCCGGCGACATCCAGAGCGGCAGCTCCGTCAAGCGCCTTGGAGCCTCGCAGGAACCCGGTAGCCATCAGCGTCCCCATCGTCGAAGGGGCTGCCTTGGCAATCGCGGCACCGGCAGTCTTCATTTGAGAGGCCAGATCGGGTGCATCCAATGCCCCGACGGCATCGCTGGCGGCTCGGAAGGCTTTCGCCATTGTCAGCCCCAGATCGCTATCCCCAACCTTGCTATCGAGATCAATCAGAGCCTCCCGCTCTTTTTCAAACCTCTCAGCAAAGCGCGGAAAGAGACCTGCAACGGATTTAGCATCAAGTGTCTGCATGACAACCTCCCTTAACCAGCGAAATGCTTGAAGAAAGGCGTTTCGACCTCTGCTGCGATCAGCGGTTCCAACTCGTCATCAAGCTTCATGATGGAGATCGAGAAGCCAGCCATTTCCATGGAGGTGGCGAATTCACCCAGCCAAACATGACGGATCTTGACTTCTTTCTCATCCAGCAGCTGACCAAGACGCCGGTAAGCGATATAGAGTTCTTCAAGGGGCGTGCCGCCAAGCCCGTTCATGAGAACGGCCACTTCGTCTCCCTTTTCATAGGATTGTTCGGCAAAAATCTTGCTGGCCATTTCCTCGACCACAGCATCCACCGGCTCAAGCGCCTTGCGCGAGATGCCCGGCTCGCCATGGATGCCCATGCCGATTTCCATTTCGTCATCACCGATCTGGAAGCTTGGCTTGCCAACTTCAGGCACAATGCATGGAGACAGGGCAACACCCATGGTCCGCACCTGACTCTTGGCCTTTTCAGTCAGCCGTTTGACCTCGGCCAGAGGCTTCATCTGAGCCGCAGCCGCACCGGCGACCTTGTAGAGAAAGAAAATGCCCGCAACGCCGCGCCGCTTATGCTCTTCGCCAACAACAGATGAGGCTACATCGTCATTGCCAACAACCGTTGCGGTTTCGATGTCATCCAGTTCGGCAAGTTCTCCTGCCATGTCAAAATTCATGATATCGCCGGTATAATTGCCATAGAGATAGAGTACGCCAGCGCCCTGATCGACATATTTGGTAACGTTGAGCAATTGATCCGAGCTCGGAGACTGAAAGACGCCCCCGACGCCGGCGCCATCCAACATGTTCTTGCCCACATATCCAAGGAACAAAGGCAGATGGCCTGAGCCGCCCCCCGTGACGATGCCCACTTTTCCGGGCACAGGTTTGGCCGTTACAAAACACCGCATATCACCATCAGTGAAGGTCACTTCCGGATGTGCGCGATAGATGCCTTCCAGCATCTCATCGACAAAATCTTCAGGTTTGTTCAGGAACTTTTTCATTGGTCAGATTCTCTTCCAGTCGCGTGAAGCGCAACAGGCAGGCCACATCGCAACAGCCGAATTGCGCGATTTTGTTACCCACAAAAGTGATGTAATCGAAAAATTTTAGTAAATCCAAGAAGAACAAGTTTGCAAAAGTCACGCTTCAGGGCTGCTATCAGGCGACCCTAAACTGGATAAATCTTGTCCATCTTTGATTTTCTTCGGGAGATTTTTTTGACTTTTTCGTCAAATCTCAAAGATCAAAGCGATGAAAGGCGAAATCTGTGCCTGGATCGGAATAAATTAGAACGCATTGACTATCCTCCACTTTTAGTGAACATTTCTGTTCAATTAGTGAATTGATATCATAATATTTAGTGATGTTCAATAATTTATATGCAGGCGTTTGGCTAACCTCAAAGCCTATGGGCAGATTGAGGAGTTTGGGCTCGGGGATCATCTCCCTTTGAATTGGCTCTGACACATGTTTGCTAAAATTATTGGGCATGGTTTCGCTGGTTCATTGGAAGATCAGCGATGCATCATCGATTTAAGCGGGTGAGCCTTCTATCCCGATTGTCGCCCGTGACAGAGGCGGTGGATATGGTGAGACCATAGCGAAAGGCTTGCCAGATATCGATCAGGTCGCTGATCGCTGGCATCTTATGGAGAATTAGAGCCGTGCGTCTCTCAATCCGGTTGGCAAGTCCATGCGCCCAATCAGCCACGCGGTCGGCAGCAATGTCGTCGATCCCAAGCTTCCGACTTAGACTGAGAGATTGCAGTATGAGGGATATATGTCTTGAATGTCTCTGAGAACTTCTGTGGTTGGCGCCCTGAATGCAAGCTGAAAAAGAAGGCCGAGATTCGGTTTGCGCATCTCGAACGCAAGACCAAACTAGAAATAGTGAAACGTCTTTTAGCTTTGCAGCGAGAATTCCTCGTTTCACATTTAGCGAGACTGATTGCCGATAGCGTAGATTGAGGGCCAGTTCTTTCCAGGAAGTGGGAGGGAATGCCCAATTCCTCATAGCGAAGCGCTATGCCCCATCGGTTATATGCGTTTGCAAAATAGATGGTTTTAATAACAAGGACAATTGAAGCACGAAAATCGTGGAGACGACATTTGAAGTAATGTTATAACATTTTATTCAATTGACATTGCCATTGAAAGAATTACGGATATTAAAGATTATTACTATATTTAAAAACAATCGAATTCGAAATGTTATAACGTATCATTTATTTAATTGAATAAGTAAAATCTTATAACTTATTTCAGATATTCCAGTTGAGATCCCTCTTCACTTACAAAGAACTGTTACAAAGCTGCATTACAACTGTTGCGGTAAAATTGGCTCTGTCGCCGATACTGGGATGATACATAAGGACATTTTCATGAGATCGACATATATTTTTGCTTTGACTCTTATGGCAACAACAGCAGCTTCTGCGCAGGGGATGCCGGAAGTTCAGACAAAAAGCGATTGGTTTACCGCTGGAGAAACCACCATCAAAGAACTTATCGCACGCGAACAGAATACTGGCCGCGCTAAAAACGTGATTTTGATGATCGCGGATGGTAACGGTATTGGCACGAACTATGCGACCCGCCTCTATGTTGGCCAACAGCTTGGTAAATTGGGGGAAGAACATGTTCTTCCATATGAAACCAACGGTTTTTATAACGGCATCGTAAAAACCTACAACATCAATGCCCAAACACCAGATTCTGCCCCGACAGCAGGCTCTATGAACACAGGTGTGAAACAACGCTTCAATATGATCAACATTGGAGGCACCGGCATCCATGATGATTGTTCTACTGTTGCTGGCAATGAGTTGACCACTTTCGCTGAAATCGTTGCTGCAGAAGGGAAGTCTGTTGGTATTGTCACCACGGCTCGCCTAACCCACGCAACCCCTGCAGCTGTTTATTCCAAAACAGCCAATCGCAACTGGGAAGACTCTCTGCCTGAGGGATGCTCGGCACAGAAAGACATAGCCTCACAGTTGGTTGATGGCCTCAAGTCCGGCTTCATCGACATCGCTCTTGGCGGTGGCGCTCGTTACTTCGTTCCAAAAGATAAGGCCACTCCAAATGGAGGCTCTGGCCATCGCAAAGATGGCAAGGATCTTCTTGCCGATATCAAAGACGCTGGCATCCAGTATGCTTCCAACAAAACCGAGTTTGATGCACTCGAAATGTCCAAGCCTATCTTCGGTATGTGGACGGACAGCCACACTTCGTATGAAGCGGACCGTCCTGATACCGAGCCTTCCTTGGTGGATATGACGAAAAAGGCTATCGAATTCCTTAGCCAAAACGAAGAAGGCTACTATCTGGAAGTCGAAGCTGGTCGCGTTGACCACGCCAACCATGCCGGCAACTTCGCTCGTACAGCCAAAGATGGCATGATCTGGACCGAAGCTGTTGCTCTGGCCGACGAGATGACTGATGACAAAGACACTCTGATCATCGTTACTGCTGACCACGAACACGCTATTGCCTTTAACGGCTATTGCGGTCGCGGCACTCCGATTCAGGGCCTTTGCTACGGTATCGCCAAAACTGGCGAGATGCATTCCGACAAGCTGGCTCTTGCTGCAGATGGCAAACCTTATTCCGTCATCACCTACACCAATGGTTCTGGTTCCATCCTGAAAAAAGGCGAAGGTGCGAACGACTATGCCGGTTCCCGTCCGGAAGTGACACAAGAAGAAGCTATGGATCTGGATTACCTTCAGCAGGCTCTGATCCCTATGTCTTCTGAAACCCACTCCGGTGAAGATGTTGCAATCTATGCAAAAGGCCCTTGGGCTCATCTGGTTGATGGCACCATCGAACAGAATGTTATCTTCCACGTGATGAACTATGCAGCGCACGCTGACAAGTAAGTTTTGAAATCTCAAAAATACGCAAGGGGCCGTGCCTTATCACGCCCCCTTGTTGCGCCTTGTAGGGATCGGATGATCCTTACAGGCATAAATTATGGAGAAGAGCCTTGTTGACGCGTCGCACATTCCTGACCGCCTCTCTCGCAACCCCGATGATCATGCGCTCTGCCTGCGCTGCCGAGGGCCCGATCAAGCTGCGCTATCTTTATGATCGCAAGGCCATTTCCGATCTAGCCAAGGCGAAGGAAGGCAAGAGAATTTCGGTGGATGGCTATATGGCGCCTCCCCTTAAGGCAGAAAGCAAATTCTTTGTACTGACCCGCAGACCAATGTCCGTCTGCCCTTTCTGTGAATCCGAGGCCGAATGGCCCAATGATATTCTGGCCGTCTACACCAAACGGATTGTCGATGTGGTGCCTTACAACGTTAAGATCGTTACATCGGGCATTTTGGAGCTTGGCAGCTATCGAGATCCCGACACCGGATTTGTGAGCATGGTCAGACTCATGAACGCCGCATACGAGTAAATCATGGGATTAGCACTTTCTATATCTGAGCTTTCGGTTTCGAGTAAACGCGGTCGCGTTCTACTGACTGTTCCCGAGCTGGATCTGCCTGAAGGATCTCTTGTTGGGATTGAGGGCGTATCTGGAGCGGGAAAATCAACCTTGCTTTATTCTCTCGCAGGATTGCTGGAAGCAACAGGATCCATTCGTTGGGGAGATGAGGAGCTTCTGAGCCTCAATTCGGAGAAACGAGCGGCATTCCGCGCCGTTCAGATCGGTATGATTTTTCAGGATTTCCTGCTTTTCGAAGAACTCGACGCCGGAGAAAACGCGGCTCTCACTGCACTGTTCCGGCCTCGCCGAGAGCGTGCCGCACTGAGAAAAAAGGCGGCTGAAAGACTCAGAATTCTAGGGCTGGGTGACCATACCGCAGACCGCAACGTGGTTAGTCTATCTGGCGGGGAGCGCCAGCGCGTTGCGATTGCCCGTGCCATGGCAGCCGAGGCTCCTGTTCTTTTGGCGGACGAGCCAACCGCAAGCCTTGATCGGGCCTCCGCTGACAAGTTGATCGATGATCTCGTCGATCTTGCTCGCAAAAATAGAACGACACTTATTGCTGTTAGCCATGACAGCAGATTGATTTCCAGAATGGACAGAATTTTGACAATTGCAGACGGTGCCATTATCGCAGATCGAAAGGGTGCCCAATGACGATGCTCTGGGATAGCCTTCCTGCTCTGACCCAAGATATTCTATTTACAGTCTTGTTGCTTTTGCCGTCCGTCATCGTGGGCATTGTTATCTTACATGGATATGCCCCTTGGCAGCTTGTTCGCGCAATTCTTTGGCGTTTCCGAGGATCTTCGGTGCTGTTTGTCTTGTTGATTGCGATATCCGTTGGTATGGGGATCGGTCTTCTCGCTCAAGAACGAGGGTTAAGACGGGGAACAGCCCATGCTGCCGACAAGTTTGACCTTATCGTTTCTGCTCCGGGTAGCGAAATCACTGTCATGATGGCAGCTGTTTTTCTGCAACCGTCTGACATGCCTCTGCTCGATGGTGAGACCTATAATCAGATTTCAGAGCATGAAAATGTCTCAGTTGCCGCCCCGTTGGCCTTCGGGGATAGCTTCGGGTCCGCTTCCGTTATTGGAACGACGGCAGAGTTTGCAAACTATCTTGCTGACAATCAGATCGAAGGCCGCATGTGGGAAGCACCGACAGAAGCCCTCGCAGGAGCTTTGGTTCCGCTTGAAATTGGGGATAGCTTTACGCCAGCCCATGGCCATGGCAGTTCGGCTGAAGCTGGAGCACATGAAGGCTTTAATCTCGAAGTCGTAGGCCGTATGGCTCCCACGGGCACACCATGGGATCGGGCGATCTTGGTTCCGGTGGAACTTGTGTGGGAAGTCCACGGGCTTGGAACTGGTCACTCCGGTGAGCAGGCCAGCCAGCTTGGCCCTCCTTTTGATCCAAAAGCATTCCCTGGAACACCTGCCATCGTTGTGCGTTCAGAAGCGCTTTGGGCCAACTATGCATTAAAGTCCGAATTTACGCGTGACAGAGAAACCATGGCCTTTTTTCCAGGAGCCGTTCTTGCGCAGCTCTATCGAGTGCTTGGTGACGTGCGCCAGATCATGTCCCTCATGGCTCTCGTCACGGAAGTCCTTGTCGCAGCAGCAGTCTTGCTCGGCCTGTTTATTATTTCACGATTGTTCAATCGCCAAATTGCCCTGTTGCGCGCTCTTGGCGCACCTGCTCGTTTTGTGTTTTCGGTTGTATGGTGTTTTGGCGCCACGTTGCTCATTGCAGGGTCTGCTCTTGGGCTTGTCGTTGGCATTGGTGCGGCATCGGTTCTATCCAAAATCGTAACCGCCCGCACCGATATTCTGGTCACAGCTCCGCTGGGAATGAGTGAAATTCACCTTCTAGCGGGTTTTATTTCCGTCACCTTGCTCCTCTCGTTAATTCCCGCCGCTGTTGTCCTGCGGCAACCCGTTGTACCCGGGCTACGCGCCTGATCTGAAAGGATTGAAAATGCGTCATATTCTAGCAACTCTCGTATTTCTGATGATACCGTTAGGCGCATGGGCCGAAGATCACGATGCTCATTCTGATCACGTTTCTGAGCTCAACGGATTTCGTGTTGTTCATGCATGGACAAGGGCAACCTCGGGTAAAACTGCCTTGATATTCATGGAACTTGAAAATGAAAGCTCTGAAACCATTGTCGTTACTGGCGGAGAGAGCGAGATTGCTTCTTCAGGAAAGCTGGTTGGTTTCGCATTGAAAAACGGCATGGATAGCTGGCAAGACATTCCAACCATGCCCATTCAGGCTCATCAAGACCTGCATTTCGAGCCGCATGGCGCTGCGCTTCTGTTAAGTGGTCTATCAAAGCCGCTTAAAGAGGGAGAAAAGTTCGAAATTCACCTCGATACAAGTGTTGGTGAATTAGAGCTTCATGTAGAAATTGAAAATGCGAACGCAACCCACCACAGCCATGCCGGCCATCATCATTGATGGTGCCCCATTCGTTCAAGTCCTTGTGGTAGGAAGGGTTAACGCCCTTACTCTGCAAACACTGCGAGGTGTGAATATTTAGCAGGAAGACCTCGAGGGATAATCGTCCAAGCTCAGCATACAATAGGCTCTTCTGTGCCAGACGGCTTTGCCTTGGAGCCGAATGTCAGAGGGAGACAAATATACTCTGCCAACTGGATCATATAACCTTGTGGGCTTTCAGGGCGTTGAGCAATATAACGGTCGCAGGACTGGCGGTGTTAGATTGCCAATGAATACCCAGTTGCCAGTGTGAAATACCAATTTCCAGAGGCAGTTTAACAAGGCTCCCATCTCCCAGCCCCCGTTTGACAATACTGCGAGGCAGAACGGTCACCAGTTCCCTCGATTGCAGCATGGCAAGAGTAAGGGAAATACTGCGGCTAGTCAGATTAACCGTTTTCACATTGTCCCAACCATGGCGCCTTTTCAAATAGTCAAACCCACGTCTTGAGGCCGTACGTGCATGATTTGGCAGCCAGGTCTCTTGCCCGAAGTCTCGCGAACTATAGTCCTTGCTCTGCCCCAGACGCGAACTCGAAGAACAAACCGCGACAAGTTTATCATTTATACAGGGCCAAAAGTCCCAGCCTTCGGGTAACACTTCCTTTCGAAGACAGCAGATCATGTCATATTCGCCGCTGGCAAATCCCTCATCCAGCTCTCGGTCTGAAATTTCGTTGAGATTCACCTGAATTTCCGGATAATTCTTGGTGAATTCCGGCAAAGTCTGAATGAAAAGATTATCGATCATGGACATGGTAGCGGCAACACGCACGAAATAGCGCGCGCCAAAGATCTGGGCACTGATGGCCTCTGCCCCGTCTTCCAGATGTTTGATGATATGCCCTGCGACCGTGATGAGTTCAGTGGCTGCCGGTGTTGGTTCTACCCCTCGAGCATGGCGCAGAAAAAGCTTGGTTTCCAGAAGCTTCTCCAAGTCGGAAACAAGCTGAGACATTGCCGGTTGAGTAATGCCAATAGACTCGGCCGCGCGACTGATATTTCTAAGATCATTAAGCCGGACAATGGCTTGCAGATGACGAAATTTTCCTTTCGTCAGCAATCGATTGAGAAGGGAAGAAGAATCCATGACCATAAATCAGATATAAGCATTGCTTATGGAAATGGCAATTTTTTAATTTTTAATTTTATCCGATTCATGAGGACATACTGAAAAGTGCTTTTTGGGAGGAAAGCATTTAATCTTACCGGGAGGATAAAATGACCCTTGGAATCAATCTCACACGCAATTCCTTCGCCTGCGCCGCTGGCAGTCTCTTACTTGCTGGCGGTTTGGTTGCTGCCAGTGTTTCAGCAACAAAGGCCGCCGAGGCCAACTGGCCCAAAGGCTCTGTTCGGATGATCGTTCCGATCAAACCGGGCGGGGGCACAGATGCTGTTTCGCGTCTGATCGCAAACAAGCTGCATGAACAGCTGGGCAAACCCTTCGTCGTTGTAAACCAGCCTGCAGGTGGCGGCGGCGTGGCGGCGAGTTCCGTTCAGCGAGCCCGCCCGGATGGCAATAGTTTGCTGTTCTTCAACTCGGCGATCATCCACCGGTCGCACACCGGACTGATCAAGGCATCTCCATCAAAGGATTTTACAACGCTTGCCTACTTCCCGCTTAAGGCTAGCTACTGTCTGGTTGTCGATCAGAAGTCTCCCTATGACAGTCTGAAAGCTCTCACTGATGCCTCTAAAGAAACCCCTGATGCCCTGACGTTTGGCGTGCAGTTAAAAAGCGGAACGCACTTCGGAGGCGCCCTCATCCAACGTGAAACGGGGGCAGCCTATCGGTTTGTTCAAGGCGGTGGCGATTCAGATCTGACAGTTGCCATCGAAGGTGGCAACATAGTCACTGGCCTCGTCAGTTGCTCAACTGCGGTTCAGCACAAGCAAGCGGGCAAGCTCAAGATCCTTGCCAGTGTTTCTCGCACGCCGGAGAAAGATCAAACCGTAGCCGACATTCCAACCTTTACGGAGCTTGGTTATCCGGGCGTGCTCTTCAGCCTCGACTTCCTGCTGTTGGGGCCAAAGGACATGGACCCTGCTCTGGCGTCCGCCATCAACAAGGGCTTTGCCAATGCCGTTGCGGATCCGGAAATTTCCGACCAGCTGACCAAAATGCGCATTCCGATGACGACCTTGCCACTCGCTGAAAGCCAGAAAGTTCTAGGCGAACAGGATGCAGTGGTTGCCGAACTTGCCAAAGAGCTCGGCTTCGAGTGATCCCCCGAGAATGAAGGAGGCGGGCAATGAGCCTGTCGACCAGCCTGCCTCCTTCGCTTGATCGCTCTATGAAATTCCAGTCAAATCTACAAGGATTCAAGATATGTCCGAGCAGACAGCCTCTCCGGTACGGAGAGATCCCGTCGCCTCGCTGAGGCAGGGTTGTGAACGCCCATGGGAAGTTGATATCGATCCCTTCAAGGTTGCACCAGACACATATTATGTCGGGAACAGTTGGGTTGGCTGCTATTTGCTCAACAGCTCTGACGGCTTGATCTTGATCGACTCAACTATGCAGCCTCAAGTGCATATCGTTCTCGAGAATATTCGCAAACTCGGCTTCGATCCCAAGGACATCAAGCTTCTGCTTCTTTCGCACATGCATTATGATCATGTTGGTGGTGCGCGTGTCATAGCCGAACTCTCTGGCGCTCAAATCGTGCTTAGTCGTGAGGATCATGATTTCCTAAACCAGCGACCTGATATGCTGTTTGACTTCGGGTATCCCTATGGAGAGTTCAAAGTGGACGCCTATTACGACGATGCCAAGCCAATTCACTTCGGCAACAGGGAGATCACAACCATCCTCACCCCCGGGCACACGCCAGGAACGACATCGTTCTTTTTCAATGCCACAAGTGAAGAGGGAAAAACCTATCGCTGTGGTCTGCATGGAGGTATCGGCTTGAACACGCTCTCAAATGCTTTTTTGAAAGAGCACTCCCTGCCCAAGAGCTATCAATCCGACTATCTTCGTTCGTTGCAAGCCTTGCGAGACCTTAAGGTAGACATCTCTCTTGGATCGCATCCGATCCATGTGCGCATGCTGGATCGTGTTCCCGAGATTACCGAAAATCACAATCCATTCTATGAACCAGAGCTATGGCCTCGCTTTATCGACGACCTGATCGAGAAGGCAAAAATCGAGTTCGCCAAAGACTGCGAATAGAACGCACACTAATGACCGAGCTGAGCATCCCTTTCCACATTCACAATCGGCTGCTCTCTTTTGCACGGAACAGGACCATGACTAGAGACCGATATCTCGGTATTTTGCTGATGATCACCGCCCTTCTGTTGGGCATGGTGACGCTTCAAATCGACTACACCCCGATGACTGACGATCCAGGGCCAAAGCTCTTCCCGCTATTTGCTTGTGCCATTCTCGTCATATGCGGACTGGGGCTGCTCATTCAATCGAAGCCGAAAAGGAAGGAGCAGATCTTCGAGAAGACCTACTGGATCAAGCTGGTGTTGGTGTTTGCTGGCCTAATCGCCTATGGCCTGATGCTCTGGCTCATCGGCTTTCGTATCGCAACGCCCATTATGCTTTTCTTCTTCTATTGGCAGATGTCGCAGAAAGGTAAGTTCAAACTGTTGGGAGCGCTGGTCTACACACTTATCTCGTTCGCCATCATCTATTCATTCTTTCAATATGTTCTGGGATCCTATCTCCCAGAAGGCATTCTGTTCTGAGGCCCCGCAATGTCCATGTTTCTAACCAGCTTCGGGGCTCTTTTTTTACCCTCGACTTTCGCCATAGTCCTCCTCTCAAATGTTGTGGGCATTGTGTTCGGTGCGATTCCGGGCCTGAGCGGTGGGATAGCCGTTGCTCTCTTCCTGCCGATGACCTTTGGTATGGATCCACAAATGGCTTTTGCCATGTTGATCTCGGTCTGGGTCGGCGGTCAGTCCGGCGCGATGATCGGTTCTATTCTGCTGGGCATTCCCGGCTCGCCCTCCGCAGTTGCAACCACATTTGACGGCTATCCGATGACACAGAAGGGCGAGGCGGTGCGGGCTTTGGGGGCCGCGATATCCGCCTCCTTCATCGGCACATCGCTCAGCATTATCATAGCCACCTTCATGAGCCAGATGTTGGCCAGTGTCGCTGTGCGCCTTGGCCCATGGGAATATTTCGCTCTGGGCCTTTGTGCCATTTCGCTGGTTTCGTCCCTTGCGAAGGACGGCGTGTTCCATGGCTTTGCTGCTGCAGCTCTTGGGCTCTTGGCCAGCTGTGTCGGATTTGCCCCCATAGATGGCTCTGAGCGCTTTACCTTTGGCTCTGTCTATATGGGAAGCGGCTTCGATCTGATCGCCCTTATGCTTGGCCTCTTTGCAATCAAGCAGATCACAGCAGAGTATGCTCGTGGGCTTCGCACCTTTCCTCAGGTGGCCATCGGAAAGATCCGAGGGCTCGGCGTTTCGATTGATGAATACCGCGCGAATGGCGTCAACATGTTCAGATCTTTCATGATCGGGCTCTGGATTGGCTTCCTTCCCGGAATGGGAGCTGCCCTGTCCAATCTGGTGGCCTATGCGCAGGCCAAAAGTGCCAGTAAGCATCCTGAAGAATTCGGCAAGGGATGTGTGGATGGCGTATTTGCAAGTGAGACCGCGAATAACGCCTCAATTGGAGGGTCTCTGATCCCGATGATCTCGCTTGGCATTCCGGGAGACGGAACGACGGCCCTATTGTTGGGTGGCCTGATGATTCATGGATTGCAGCCCGGCCCACTACTGTTTGATAGTAATCCGGACATCGTCTACACAATCTTTGCAACGGCGCTATTCTCCTCCATTCTGGTGCTCATCATCCAGTTTTTCGGTATTCGCCTATTCCCCTATATTCTTGGTATTCCGCACAATATCCTCTATCCGGCGATTATAGTGCTGTGCTTCACCGGAACCTTTGTCTACGCGGGGACCGAGTTCAATTTCTATTTCCTGCTGGGCTTTGCGCTCTTCGGCTTCCTGATGGACTGGTTTTCGCTGCCCATCAGCCCGTTCCTGCTCGCCTATATTCTGGGGCCCATGCTTGAGCTCAACATGCGCAATTCGCTCACATATGACGAACATGGCCTGATGATGTTCATCACGCGACCGGTATCTGCCATCCTCCTGTTGGTGGCGCTTGTCAGCATCCTCTGGCCCTATGTCAAGCCGCTCGTGGCGAAGACCCGCAAACAAGCCGAGGCTTAACGACAATTGAAACTTCGGATCGGTAGAGGGAACTCTGCCGATCCCACTGACACGCATGCATAAAGGTTTGAGTAGCAGGCATTTGGGGAGGAAAACCATGCATAATGAAAGAAATATAACACGAAGGCACTTCTTGGCTGGAATCGCTCTCACAGCTGCTACGGCGACCACCTCTGCGCCAGCAGGGGCCGTAGGATGGGACCCATCATTGCGCTACCCGGATCCTTTGAGCGTTTGATGGTATCAAATATACAGGCATTCGCCCGCCGCGCCATATGCTTGGCGAAATCAGACACCGATGCAATTTTCTGGTCAAACATAGATCGACGAAAATTTGCAAAAGCGCTTTGAATCACATTCACAAAAGGCCAATGTACCTATTGGCTACAAAGAATAGACGGGTTCAAACGGGGCGATGTATTTTGTGATTTACAATATTGAAGTTGAAAGCATTTCCAACGAATATTCCTACAGCTAGAAGCATTGCCACGATTAACCCATAATCTTGCGGCACGCCAAAAAACACAGCGGCGCTTCCACCAATGACGCCCCACAAACAGGGGATCACCAATAACCACCTGGCGGTGGTCCAATTGCCCATTAACAAGATGCCAATGGTGAAGATTGTCGTAGGACATGGAATGATGCCAAAAGTTGGTAACGCTGGGTAGGCTTGTCCGAACGAAATACCCACAAGCGGATAAAGCACCATTGCATAAAGCAGCAAGGCGAAACCGATCTTGGTCGGCAAATCCCTTTCAGGCAAAATGCGGAAATCCGGCATGATAAAAAGTGTCGCTACAAGAAAGAGCCCCTGAAGAACGAATGCCAGCCCAAAAACCCACGCTGCGGGGGTAACTTTTGTGTAAAATAACCAATGAAAGCCGGTTCCGTTCACCAACCACATGAGCGCAAGGATCGAGAGGATCACTCTTGTTGCTTTTTGAGACGGACGAAAGAGTAAGCCCACGGCCAATAATCCAAGGCCATATGCAAGTATTTGTGATGGCCATGCTGCCGTATTCCAGGCGGCAAAAACCGCAAATAGCTCTTCCTCTGTAAATGGCATGATGTTCCCCTTTGTAAAATTTACTATAATTCTGGGTCTTCCAAAACGCGTTAAATAGACACAGATAGAAGGGGTGGGTGACTTGCTCCTAGAATTGCAGACATCTCGTTCCTTCAACAATTGCGATGCAAAGGAATGGTGCGAACTATGCAGATTAACAGTCTCATCGATTTTTGCGGTCAAGCCTCATGCGTTGAGTGGTTTCACTCTTTTTGTCCGACTTTCCTGTTTCCAAGCTTTCTTCACAACCACAATCAGAGCCAGCAAGACTTCAAACTCTTTACCTGTTCGGTTTTAGCGTCCCACGCAAACGAAAACCATCGCGCATGTTCAACCCTAGGAGAGAGATATTTATCGCCCCCGCGACAATCTCGATCGCTTGAACCAGATAGAAAGCTTCATCGAATTGACCGGCGGTGGCTTTGCTCGATAGATAAAGAGCGGCGGGAATGAGGATGACAATCCCGTTTATGGCGATAAACGGCATCCGCTTCTGTTTCTGTTTCACTATCGGACTCTTCCATTTCCTGCCGACCCGGAAGCCAGACACTCCAACCAGGGCTATGGCTGGTATCAAAACCCAAAACCCCCATGGAATGAGCGTTTTGACGATCGTAACGACTGCGTCATCAGCAAACAGCTCTGACAAGATCGTGCTCAGCCAAAAGATAAGGATCATCATAAGGGCAATCACCCCTGCAAGGCGATGAACGACTTTCAACATAACCAGACACTCCATTTTAAATAGCTTGCTATATATTATTGCATAGCAAGCTATTTAATTCTATTAGAAAGTATGGAATTTTCAAAAAATCAGTCTGCGGGATATTTGATCAACCATATGGCCCGCCTTTTTGCCCGAGGCCTTACAGCCCGTATCAAGCCGCTTGGGCTTACAACGGGCACGTTCCCTGCTCTACTTGAACTATGGGAAACCGAAGGGATTACTCAGAAGCAGCTGGTTGAACGCCTGGACATTGAACAGGCGACCATGGCCAACACGTTAATGAGAATGGAACGAGACGGACTAATCGTACGAAAGGCAGATGAAAGTGATGGCCGAGTACAAAGAATATGGCTCACAGAACGCGCGCACAGCCTTCGTGAATCCGCAATTCATGCCGCTTTAGCAGAAAACGAAGAAAGGCTTTCCGGCCTCTCAGAAGCAGAACAAGTTCAGTTCATCACACTTATGCAAAAGATGATCCAGAGCAATAACGGTAAAACCAATAAACAAAACTGACGCTGGATATCAGCTCAGTATACTTCAGATAAGCCGACATTGCGGTCATCCAAATTCTACCACCAGCCGTTCTTCACACTTCTGGTATTTTCAGAGGCGGTAACGATCCAGCAGCTGGAGCAGACGATCAACCGCGGAAACAGCAGCCTGATGATCCTGCGAGAAATTGAGGCGGATGCTATCTACGCTATGTGGCGCAAATTCATTCCCCGGAGTGACCGTCACTGCGGTTTGCTTGCGCAAAACATGGACAAATTGCTGCGGTGGAATGCTGAGGGTCGGGAGTTTGGGGAAAAGATAACTGCCGGCCTGAGGCGTGCGCACGGAAATTCCTTCGCTTGCACGGAAACGGACCAGAAGGTCATCACGAATAGCCTGATGCAAGGCAATGCGTTCATCCATCCAGCCTTCCGGTTCGGCAAACCAGCTCCGCAGAACAGCCTGACTGTAGCCTGCAGCCCGCAGGGACACGATCGCCTGCAGGCGTTCCATGCGCTCGATGATCGACTTGCCACCAAAAGCAACACCAAGGCGGAAACCGCTAAGCGACTCGGTCTTGGATGGGCCCATGATGGTTACGATCTTTTCGGGGTCAATTCCTTCACAGGCTCTGAGATGAGTGTAGACGGGACAATCGGAATATTGGAGACGCGAATAGAGCTGGTCGGCAATCACAGTTGCCCCATATTTGCTGGCAAGAGCAGCAATGGCAGCAATTTCGTCCGGTGAATAGATGACGCCGGTCGGATTGTTCGGGTTTGAAAAAATGAAGGCCTTCGCGCCCTGCTTGAAGGCACTTTCAAGCTGCTCCAGATTCAAACCGGCTTTTTCGGTGCTATCCGCATAATCGAGACGGACCGGCAACTTTTCGGCATCGAAGAATTGAACCAGCTTGCGATTGGCAAAATAGTCCGGCTCGACGATCGCGACCTTGTCGCCTGCGGTGATGGTTGCGGCGATGGCAAGAAACAGGGCCCCTTGCGTGCCCGGTGTCAGGATCATGCCATTGTCGGCATCAACAGGAGCCTTGGTGAAAGCAGCCAGACGCTCGGCTACCATGTCACGGATCAGGCTCCTGCCTCGATATTCAGTATAGGCCTGTGCGCCGCCTTCTTCATAGCCCTGTTTGAACAGGTCGAAGGAGCCGGGGGTTGGTTCGAAGGCATCGACATCGCCATGTGAGAAATCAACAGGACGCCCTTCAATCGGGTCTCCGAGCAAGGCCTTGTCCATATCGCCGCCTGATTTGCGGCTTTCCTGACCGGGAGCATTTTCGGTTTTCAACCGGTCGAATTTCTCTTCAATCGCCGACATGAGTGTTCACCTTTATAGTCTTGCGGCTATTCTTTCCGCGTATTCATGCAATTGGTTCAGGAAACGGGCGATATCCAACCGACCATCTCGCTTGCCTTTAGACAATCATCAGACCGGCACCACCAAGGATGCGGGAAATCGACCCGATGGCAGATAGCGGGGTATAGGCTCCGGTTACGCCGCCAAGGGAGCGCGAAGAGACGTTGATGGTCCATTCAAGCCCTGCCCCCTTGACGTCAATCCGGTGTTCCATGGTCTTCTGACCCGGCACGGCAACAATGCGGCTCTGCGTCCGATCAAAGCCGAGACCGGCCAGCGCCACAGCAGCATGGACATTGACGTTGCGAGGGAAGGCGGAGCAGGCTTCGCGCGTGGATCCTTCGAACAAAACGCCCTCGGCGTCGGCAGGACGGCCAAGGCTCGGGCCACTTTTCGTGGTGGTGATGGATACTGAATCGATAGCTGCGCGGCCATCGGCAATCCCGTCCAGAGCCAGAATGGCGCCGTGCGGGAGGAAGAAGCGCGTGCCGTTGGTGCGGCTCGTGGTCAGAATTGCCTGTTCGGTGTCGTGATTGGACAGAGCCGTGCAACTGAAACCGCAAAAATCCGCCTTTTTCAGAAATTTGGGTGCCAATTCGGCAAGCACGGCAGGCATTGCCGCCTCGATGACAAGATCCACATCGCGTTCGAGCGCTTCTTCAGGATCTTTCACGAAAAGATCGGCAGAAATATCTTTGAAATTTGCCGGATCAGTAACCGGATCCAGAATGAAGGCAAGCTCGGTATTTGCTGTTTTGCTGATATGTTCGATGATCGAACGACCAATGGTTCCGGCGCCGATTACGCCGATTTTCATCTGCTTTTTACTCATGATAAAACTGCTTGAATTCTTTATTAGGCAAGGTGTTTGCCGATTGGCTCGCCTAGCTGGTTGAGGGTCTGCAAGGTGAGATTTGCGAGAGGAATACCGTTCACTTCACGGCGTGCCATTTCAGCCTGAGAGCGCTCACCGGCAAAATAGATGGCATCGACATCTTCGCCTGCGGGGGACGACTTGATCGTCTCAAGCATGGTTTCCATGCTCTTTTCAAATTCGGCGCGTGTCTGGAAGGTCTCGACATCCATTGCCAGCATGGTGAAGGAGGTGTTCATCGGACCGTCAAAGGGCTTAAAGCCCGTCGAGGTGCCTGCAAAAAGCTGACCCGCTGCCATGACAGAAGTCAGGATCTCGTGAACGGTTGCCAGATGGAAGGCCTTGTAGCCACCAAATGGCTGCAGAGACATGGTTTTCTGGGCAACCCGAGGGTCGTTGGTTTCGCGGCCTTTTTCGTCAAGAGCCCAACCGGATGGAATAGGCTCGCCGCGTTCGGCAGCCTTCAGGATGCGCTCAACAGCAACAGCTGTGCAGGCCATATCGAGAACGAAGGCACCATATTTTCCGGCTGGTGCGGCATAGGAAACGGGGTTGTTGCCAAGCACCGGTCTGATCGCTCCCGGAGGCGGCATCAGCTTGCGACTGGTATTGGTGAAGGTGCAGCCAATCATGCCGGCACGGGCAGCCATCAGGGGATAGTATTTTGCCGAGGTAAGAGAATTACCGTTACGGACGGCGACCACGCCGACGCCTGTTTCACGGGCCATCTCCACGGCGCGATCCATGGCTTTGGCCGCGACCACCTGACCAAGGCTGCGATTGGCGTCCCAATGCTCTGCGGAGGCACGGCTGTTGAGCACGTCGATGCGGGTTTCAGCCTTGTCACCGCCAGCTCTTACGCGCTCGACAACCTGACAGAAGAGGCGCAAGCCATGAGATTCTTCGCCCATCAGCTCGGCCTGCAAGAAGACATCAACCGTTGTTGCAGCATCCTGAGGGGAGACCCCGGCGGCAACAAGCAGGGCCTCGCAATGAGCTCGGATCGGTTCCTTTGCCAGAAGCGTTCTATCTGCGGTGCTCAATTTCAACTCCATTGGTTCTTGTCTGATTGCAGCATTTTGAAAGCGACATCGAGAGCAGCATTGAAGTCGCCCAGTTCCATATGCTCATCCGGATTGTGGCTACCATTGCTGTTGCGGATGAAAAGCATGATGGATGGAATATTGGCCAGCGCAAAGGTTGCCGCGTCATGTCCGGCGCCACTGGCCATCTGACGTGCTGGCAAACCACATTCTTCAGCAGCTTTCGAGGCAAAGGCAATCAGTCTATCGTTCATGACAGCAGGCTGACTGCCGGTACGTGGGCCAAGCTCGAAGCGGGTTCCGGTTTCTTTCTCGATATCGCTGATGCATTCCTGAAGATAGGCATCGGTACGCTCCAGCATCGCAGCATCGGCGCTGCGCACATCGAGACACAGATTCACCAGCCCTGCGACCTTCGAGAAGGAATGAGAGGCAGGATCGGTCCCGAGTTGTCCGAAGGTGACGGTCAGGTCGCCGCCTTCTTCTTCCACCTTTTCCCACCAGCTTTGCATGCGGGTGATCAGTTTGGCAGAAGCGACAGCTGCATCCTTGCGATAGATGCGTGGCATAGCGCCGGAATGGGAATATTCGCCAAAGCATTGCATCTGGCGGTAACGGAAACTGCCGCGAATGCCGGTCACGATTCCGACCGGAATATTTTCATTCAACAAAAGCGGCGCCTGTTCGATATGGGGCTCGATATAGGCGATGATCGATTGCGGATCGAGGAAGGTTTCATTGCGGCGCACGGCGTCGGGGTCAAAGCCGTTTTCCGCCATGTGGGCGGCAAGGGACTTGCCCGTATCAGAGCGGCAAACCTTATCCAGAACACCGTCTTCCAGACGACCGAGTGCCGTTTTAGAACCGATATAGCTATGTGGGAACCAGCAACTTTCCTCGGCCCGCAGACAGGCCACCGTAACATCATAAGGTGGTACTATGCCGCTCTCTACAAGCGCCTTTTGAAGGGCGATGCCGAGGATGACCCCGGCAGCACCATCATAATTCCCGCCATGGGGAACGCTGTCCAGATGAGACCCGATCACGATCCGCTTGCTGCGATCCGCTCCGGCAAGTGTGAGAAACTGGTTCCCCGCTGCATCGAATGCCTGTTCGGCACCGAAGGAGGCGGCTGCTTCTGCAACTTCACGGAAGGCCATGATCTCGCCGGGGCCGAAGGCAATCCGGGTCACCCCGGCACCATCGGCACTGTTTTCTCTAATGCGGTCAAACAGATCGGCGGCCAGTTGCCGAGCCATCGTGATCGGTTCAATTGTCATCTGTCCTGCCTTTGCTTAGCGTCCGCCGATCTTGCGCAGTTCCGGTACAACGGCACGTGCGGTATTAAAGACCATGGAAGCGTCATTCTGGTATGGAATCCACTTGCAGCCTTTTTCTACCCAGTTGCTTGCCATTTCAGGGCTCTGGGCAGACAGACCGTAAGGTACGCCGTGTTTAGCGCAAAGGGCAAAGACCTCTTCATAGGCTTCATGCAGAATTTTCGCCTTCATGTCGCCCGGTACGCCAAGATCCTGAGACAGGTCGTCAGGACCGATCATGATGCAATCCAGACCATCAACGCGCAGAATTTCGTCGAGATTATCGATGCTCTTGCGGGTTTCGACCATGGCGACAGTCAGGGTTTCACGATTGAGATGCGCGGTGACCTCTTTCGGCGGTGCGATCTCGTAATCGGTGTGTGGACCCTTGAGGTTCATTGGGCGATTGCCGATCGGATAGTATTTTGTCGCCTTGATGATATCGGCAAGCTGTTCGGCCGTATCGATGGACGGCAGCAGCAGACCCTGTGCGCCAGCGTCGAGCGGGCGGGTCAGATCGTGCGGTTTCAGGGTTCCCGGAGGACGCACGATGGGGGCGATGCCGCATTCGCGGGCATACATGGTCAGCATGCCGATTGTATCAATGGAAAAGTCGGTATGCTCGCTTTCGATGAGCAGAAAGTCAAAGCCGGACACCGCCAGCATCTTGACGACACGGGGGTGCGGGCAAAGGGTGATCCATGTGCCGAAGGCTGGTTTGCCTTCTGCCCACAGGGCTTTCACCTTGTTGGATTTGATCATTGAAGTCAGTCTCCATTATCGAGAATGATGTGAAAAGGGCTAATTTGGAATTGGGGCCGCATCAGGCGTGGCGACGACGGCTCCAGACGTCTGGATTGACCATGTGTTCTGGTTCCTTGCCGCCCAGCACGTCGATGACAGCCTGAGCCACTTGCAGTGCGGTGCGTTCTCCGGCTTCTTCGGTGGACCCACCGATATGCGGCGAAACCAGAATACCGGCGCATGTCTTGAAAGGATGATCGTCAGCGATCGGCTCCTTGTCGAACACATCGAATGCCGCACCGCGCAGATGACCGGATTCGATCACTTCGACGAGATCGTCCTTGTCGACGATTGCACCGCGCGCGGTATTGATCAGAACCGCATCCTTCTTCATGCGCAGGAGCCGTTCTTTGGAGAAGAGCCCCCGTGTGCGATCAGTCAGAACCTGATGGAGCGAAACATAGTCGGCTTCTCCCAGAGCTTTATCAAGATCGGGAGCGGCAAGAAAACCGGCTTTCTCGATTTCGGCCACAGGAACGGAAGGGGAATGAACCAGAATGGTCATGCCGAAGGCGGCTTTTGCAATTTCGGCAGTGCGCCGGCCAATGCGACCGAAGCCGCAGATTAGCAGCGCCTTGCCTGAGACTTCGCGGAAATCACGGGTATATCGATAGTCGAAATCTCCGCTCCGGACTTTCTGATCAGCTTCGCGGACGCGCTTGGCTATGGCCAGCATATGGGCGATGACCAGCTCTGCGACAGACTGCACGTTTGCGTAAGGAGTGAACGCGACGGGAAGACCAATTTCGCTGGCATAGGCAACGTCCACCGGGTCAACACCGATCCCGTGGTTGCCAAGGACCTGAAGATCCTTGGCCTGTTCCATCGCGGCACGATTAAGACCGGCGTTACGCGTAATCGCCGCATCCATGCCAACAATCTCTTTGGCAACCGTGTCCATATCGTGAGCCGAAGCAAAGACTGGTTCGATGCCAGCCTTCTTCAACAGCTCGATACCGGCCGGATGGATTGGCTGGATGAGGAGGCACTTTTTCATCAGGACACCTCCTTGGCAAAGCGTTCTTTAAGGGCGATTGCTTCAACGGTGGTGATGAACTGGCCCTTACGCTGCGGCACCATGTCGAGGAATTTTCTGTAGCGTGCGATCCATTCGGGAACGCCGACAGATGCCGTGTGGAACAGGCAATGGACGATCTGGCATTCGTCCGTTTTCTCGGCACGTTCAACAATTTCGTCCCAGATACGGGTCAGATTTTCCATGTCGGACTGTTCGACATGAAGAATATTCTTGTAGCTGGATCCCTTGCCATCCGAACCGATCGGAATTTCCAGAACGTTCGATCGCTTCTGTCCTTCCCATGGTGCGCGAATATCATCAGGCAGATAGCTGGCATTCAATTCGGCATGGGTCCAGATTGCTTCGCGTTCGGGGAAGTTCATGCCGGGGCAGCAGGAATAATCTACAAACACTTCGTTGTCCGAAAGCATCTTGTTCATGAAGGGATTGTAGGCGTAGTGACCACCGCGATAGGCAACAGGGGTTATACCCGCTGCTTCAAGACGATGCTTGCAATCCTGGAAGACGGACAGGCAATGGTCCCATTCTCCATAGCGTGTGCCAACACCCTTGATCTCTTCGTGCAGATGAACCGACAGTTCACCGCCGGCAAACACGGCATTCTTGTATAGTTCCAGAATCTCGCCGTCATAATAGTCAGTGCGGCAATAGGTGCCTGAATGAGGTGTCAGGATGAACTTGCTGTCAGTCAGCGCGCTCATTTCACCCATAAGCTGGTCAAGGTCCTTGACGCTCTGTTCTACATTTGGCGGATCGACGCGAAAATCCCGCCCCGGGTCGAAAGGTGCGTAAACGAGCCAGTTCACATCGATCAGGGGAACGATATAGACTCGCGTATCAGTTTCGTTGAAAGCCACGTTGGTGCCTCTTTGCTTGAATATGCGCTATCCAAAAGCATAGAGGCACGCTTTAACTTCCAACAAATCGAATTATCATATCGATTATTCTATTTTTTTTATTAATAAATAATTCAAACGCCAGCTCCCCGTCTCGGATCGATGGCTCAGCTTATTGAAATCTAAACAAAATTCTTGGAATCAAGAACCGAGTCTTCCCAGTCGACATCAGGAAAATAGCGTTTCATCTCGCCACTACTGATACAACTCTCCAGGGAGGACACCAGAGCAGATGCGGCTGGAGAAAGCCCCTGACCGCGTTTCCAGAGCAGGCTGATCGTGCGTCGGATAACCGGTTCGATCAGCGGTCGGCGTCGCACCAGAGACTGATTGTCCCGAGGCAGAGCCAATTCGGGAGCAGCAGAAATCCCTACCCCCTCCTCGATCAGACCGGAGAGCGTAGCCAGATTGGACACTTCGTTCGTAATATTAAGCACCACGCCAAGATCTCTCACTGTATGATCAACGAGATCGCGGATGCCGGTCTCATGTGACATGGCAATGAAAGGCGAACCCTCCAGGTCTTGCCAATGGAGTGAGCGCTTGCGTGCCAATGGCGCTGTCACAGGCAGAACGGCATAGATCTTGTCCCACGCAAAGCCCGCAGAACCGAGGTTGGCGTCCGGTGCAATCCCTGAGGCGATGCCGAAATCTGCCTCTCCCGACAGGATCATGCTGGACACCCCCTTCATGTTGGCATCTCGAATGGTGACGTGAATGCCGGGATATTGGCGATCACATGCCACCAGAACCCTTGGCATCAAACGCGAGGCGACCGATGGCAGACACGCCACCGTGACATTGCCATGTTTGTGATTTACAGCATCCTGAACATCAGACATGAGGCTATCGAAGCGATTGACAAGGTCTCGTGCCATTGGCAGGAAACCAATGCCCAGCGGGGTAAGATGCACATGCCGCGTCGAGCGATTGAATAATGCGCTACCGACATGTCCCTCCAATTGGCGAATACAATGACTGAGGGCTGGCTGGGACATATTCAGAGACTGCGAAGCAGCAATGAAGCTGCCCCTATCGGCAACCTCGATGAAAGCGCGGAGTTGTCTGAGACTTGCATTGCTGGCGGTCATTCCACTGTCCTCAACTCAGGTGCCGGTTCGAGACTATTCTGAAGGCAAATATCGATGAAGGAGACATAGACTTACAACGAGAGGAATTATTTATCTATAAAAAAAATGGAATAAAGCTTTCAATTTTTTCATTTGAAGAAATAATCACCACACGGCAAGCTCAAAGGCAGCAATCCGCAGAAGAACGGATCTATTCAATCCGAAAGACCCTAGAGCCAATTCCTAAATGATGACAATCGTGCCTTTTGTGGCGCGAAATGAAACGAGACAGGGGAAAGAAAAATGAAAAAGCTCCCATCCTTCCTTGGAGCGCTTGTTGTTGCAGCATGCACGATAAGTTCTTCCATGGCCGCAGATCTTGGCACTGTCCGGATCGCTCAGGACGACAACGGTGCAGCCGATCTCATTCGTCTGATCGCCTATGCGAACGCAGAAAAACGAGGCGTTGACATCGAGCTCAACTCGCTCAAATCAGACGCCATCACGTTTCAGGCAGTTCTGAACGGTCAGGTCGATATCGGCGTTGGTGACAGCTATGAGATGATTGCCAACCTGAAAGCGCCTATCCGGAACATCTTTCAGGCCCGTAAACTTGCCTATATTCCGGTCGTAGACAAAACCGTCTATCCAGATTGGAAATCGCTTGATGGCCATCAATTTGCTGTCCATTCCCGCGGCTCGGGTACCGAAACCCTAGCTCAGATCATGGAAAAGAATGAAGGTATCGAGTTTAGTCAGATCACTTATCTGCCGGGCTCCAGTGTTCGTGTTGGCGCCATGCAGCGCGGCAACATCAAGGCAACCTATCTGGACATCCCGAACGCCAAGGTTCTGATCAACAGCGATCCTGATCGCTTTGGCCAGCTCCCTGCCAATAGCCAGAACGCGTCTGACTCCACGCTCTACGCCCGTCAGGAATTCCTGTCCGAGCATGCAGACGCCGTCAATGTCATTCTCGAAGAGCTGCTAAAGGCCATTCGCGCCACCAATGCGGATCCAAGCTGGCCTGCAAGCCAGCGTGAAGCGCTTGATCTTTTGCCAGATCTTTCTGATCAGGAAGTGGCTGCCATCACGCCTTATTTTGAGGAAACCACCGAACTGGGTATCTTCCCTGCAGACGGGGGTGGTGAAACCGCGGCTAAAGCTGACATTGATTTCCTGCAGACAGCAGGCAAGCTGCCTGCTGATGTGACCCCTGAAATGTTCTGGGATTACGCTCCGCTGAACAAAGCTCTTGCTGCAGTCAAATAAGACTGACCCGATTGACAAAAACAGAAGGCACCGGCCCAATTCCGGTGCCCTCGACAGATCAGGATTGTAACAAGTATGAATGCTGACACAGCCCAAGAAACCATACCAAGCACCGGCGGCAAAGGGCCAAAGAGCTCTCCCCGGCGCACGGTTCCTGCCTCGGTCTGGATTCTCATTTCCATACTGATGTTGCTTGGTATGTGGGAAATCGCAGGTCGTATCCCGATCAGCCTTGCGTTCCCACCCGCTTCAAGAACATTTCAAGCGCTTTTCAACCTGATCATTAGCGGTGAACTGCTCGGCGCTTACGCCAAAACGCTGCCCCCCTTGTTGGCCGGATTGGTCATCACTTCAGTTGCCGGTGTCGGTATCGGGGTTGCCATGGGCCTTTCGCGCATCTCCGAATGGGCTTTCTATCCCGTTCTGGTGGTGCTGCAGACCGCGCCGATGGCTGCGCTTATTCCGCTCATCACTCTGGTCTATGGCATCGGATTCACCGCAAAAGTGGTCGCCGTCGTCATGCTCTCGCTGCCCATGGTGACCATGAACTGCTACAACGGCATTCGAAATGTCAATCCGACATTGCTTGAAATGAGCCGCTCCTTCATGGGGACCCCGCACCAGCAGTTGTTCAAGATCATTCTTCCCCATGCCAGCGGCATGATCTTTGCCGGTTTGCGCCTTGGTATCTCGGGCGCCTTCATCGGCATCGTCATGGCTGAATTATTGATTACTCCGACCGGCATTGGCGACATTATCAGTTACTACGGTTCGATCGGACGCTATCCGGAAATGTTCGCAGCGATTGTTTCCATCATTCTACTCGCGACACTTGTTCTCAGCATCGTCCAGATATTCGAACGACGAATTTTCGACCTTATTGGCCAGGGACACTCATCATGACTTCACTCGACAAGACGACCGCTGAAGCGGCAACTCCCGACGACATCATCGTCAAGGTACGAGACGTCGCCATGCAGTATGACAATGGCACCCAGGCTCTCAAGGATATCACCCTCGATGTTCCCCGCGGTGAACTTGTTACCCTGCTCGGGCCATCTGGCTGTGGCAAGACCACGCTGCTCAAGATCATCGCAGGCCTCATTACGCCGACACAGGGCGAGATTCGGGTCAACAACAAGACCATCTACGGACCGGGACCAGAGCGCGCCTTTGTGTTTCAGGACTTTGCCCTTCTTCCCTGGGCAACTGTCTTGCGCAATGTCGCCTTCGGTCTGGAGCTTGCCAACGTTCCCAAGGAAGAGCGCGAAACCCGCGCGATGCACTATATCAAGGAGGTGGGGCTTGCCGGCTTCGAGCATAGCTATCCGAACGAATTGTCCGGCGGTATGCGACAGCGCGCAGGGCTCGCCCGTGCGCTGACGGTTGATGCAGATGTTCTGATGATGGACGAACCATTTTCCGCCATCGATGAGCAGATGCGCCGCAAGTTGCAAGAAGATCTTCTGGCCCTCCTTCGCGTCGAAAAGAAAACCGTGATTTTTGTGACGCATTCGATCGAGGAAGCGGTCTACCTTTCCGACCAGATTGTCCTGTTGACCCGTCATCCCGGCCGTGTGGTCAGTTCCGTTCGCCCGGATCTTGATCGGAATGGTGACCCGGAAGATATCCGCCGCGATCCCAACTATCTCGATATGGTGGATCGCATCTGGTCACAATTGAAAGAGTATTTGAGCTGAAGCCATGCGTCGATTTTCACTCCTTCTGTCCATCCTGTTCTGGGCTCTTGTCTGGGAAATCGCTGCCCGCGCCATTGGCAGCAGCCTTTTTCCTCCCCTTTCAAACATCATCCTGACGGTCGGAGAGGTCGTTCATCTGCATTCCTTTCAGGAAGCGCTGGGCCAGACTGTACGAGACTTCCTGATCGGCATGGCTCTGATCATCGTGGTTGGCATCTCCCTTGGCTTCTTGATGGGACGTTACAAGACCTGTGACCGCATTCTGAATGTTTGGGTCAATATCTTCCTGTCGGCACCGTTGACCGCCGTGATCCCGGCCCTCATGCCCCTTCTGGGCATTGGCGAAGTAACGGTCGTGGCAACGGTTTTCCTGTTCGGTGTCTGGGTACTCATCATCGATACGCGCGAGGGGGTTCGTGACGTGCCTCGCTCCCTCATTGAAATGGGCCGGGTCTATGGTGCCACGCGCTGGCAAATGTTCAGTCGCATCATGCTGATCCACGCCATGCCTGAAGTGATGACGGGCCTCAGACTGGCCTGTGTCCGCGGCGTCAGGGGGCTCATTGTCGGTCAGATCGTCATCGCTCTGACGGGCTTTGGCGGACTGTTTCAGACCTTCCTTGAAGGCTTTAGCACCGAGCGTTTCTGGGCGTTGGTCATCATCGTCTTTACCCTCAGCTTCGCTGTTACAGGGCTCGTTGGCCTCGTTGAGCGACGCCTGACACGACATGCCAAGGCGCGGGGATAGAAATCCCCCCGCACGCCAGAGGGGGAGGATGCTAGCCCGCTGAAATCAATGATGCAAAGCTGGTCCTCCAAGGAGCCAGCCAATCCAGAGCTCACAAGTCCCACAAACCTTACAAATACCAAGCGTCTCTAGGCTGAATTAGAAAGCGATTAGCTGGCGAGAACAACTCTATTTCTGCCAGAAGCCTTTGCCTCATATAGCGCGGCGTCAGCTTGACCCACAATGTCATTGAAAGTCAGGCCTTCAGCATATTTCGCGGCTCCGATACTAATCGTAATGGACCCGAGTTGCCCATTTGGCAACAGAACCTCCGAGGCCTCGACTTCCTTGCGGATTCTTTCTGCGACCGGAAGAATTTGGCTCGGCTGGATCTCTGGAAGGAGAACAACAAATTCCTCCCCACCATAACGGAAAATCTCATCCGTATTTCTTGCCGCCTTAACAAGGATTTTAGCGAGATGCCTCAGAGCATCATCGCCGGCCAGATGACCATGGGTATCATTGAAACACTTAAAGTGGTCAACATCGATCATGAGAAGAGCGAAAAGCGCAGGCTGCCCTTTTGCTTTTCGAATTTGCTCAGCAATTCTGATGTCAAATTCGCGCCTATTCTTGAGGCTAGTCAGACCATCAAAGCGTGCGGCCGACTCCAACATGGCTTCCTGAACTACGATTTGCCTGGTCATCGTATTGAAAGCCTTGGCAACCGATGCCAACTCAGGTGGAACCTGAACATCAATCTCTTGGTTTCTCTCACCCGAAGCCACTCTCATGGCACCTTCCACCAGCTTGTCAGTGCTGCTAATCAAAACACGATCAATGGCATAGATTGCGGCCACAGCAAAACCGATTGCGAAAATTCCAGCCAAAATAGCGATAACTTCAAGCCTTTTGATTGCATCCAGGGTGGTCCGATGCGCTTCTTCGCTTTCGACACGCAGCCCTTCTGCAATATGCCCTAGCTGTTGAGCCGTCTGAGAAATTTCGTTCTCAAATATCAACAATTCCGGGTCCGCCTTGGCCGACGAGCCTTTTATAACGGCAGGAGCCGCATTAAGCACTCGTTCCCAATGCGCCTGAACACTGTGGAGTATGTACTCATAGCGGCCATTATCCTCAACGGCAGCCTTCATTTGCAGTAAATGTGCCTCTACTTCTTTTACCGACGCTTCAAAGGCAATTTTGTGCTCTTCAACACCATCTTGAGAATAGTCGTTCACTTCTGCGGAAATAGCCCAAAACTCGTCTTCAATGCGCTCCAGAGGCATGAGCACTCTGTGCTGGGCGTTTATAACATTCCTAAATGTTTTCGATATTTCTTCATGGTAAATCTTGTAGCCATAACAGGAGGTTATCGCAAAAGGAAGCAAGACGACGCACATACCAACCGTCAACCAGCTTCTCAAGGAGAGGCTTCGAAATTTGCTCACGATTCTATCGAACATACCACCATGTTCCATTTGTCTCTCTAGTATCCTATGGCTTGCTTTAAATCACGATCGAAGGATTTGATAACTGATATTTATATGCCATCCCGTTAATATTGCTTCCCATTCTTTGAGTCTTCCGCAAATCTACTTGGCTTGCCTTTCTGGCTTTTGCCACGAACGCACCTTCATTGAAGGACGGTCCCCTCGTGACATTCAGACCTGATCGTCTAAAGCTGATTTTGTATGGTTTCGGCACTTTTCATGCCCCCGGAACAGTCCATCAGGCTTAACGAAGCTGATGTCTAGATGCTCTTCAAATTACTAGCCGTGCGGCTATATCCCAACATAGGGATGCGAAACGCAACGATTGTCACTTGAGATCTTCCATAAAACATACTATACATTATAGTATGTTTTTCACAAATGATGTGGAGTAAATTATGGCAGACCCGGCGCCCAACCATCGATTGGGAAGTGATGTTTGGCTTCAAACCGGCATAGATCTTTTGGCCAAAGAAGGGGCATCGGCCCTCACGATCGATCGTCTATGCACCATGGTTGGACGCTCCAAGGGCTCTTTCTATCATCATTTTCAAGGGGTTGACGGGTTCGTTGCCGCTCTTTTGGACTATTGGCGCAAAAAGCAAACGGAAGACGTCATTCAGCATGTGGATGGCGAGAGTGACCCGCGGATGCAGCGAACCGAATTGATGCAACGGGCCATGAAACTCGATCATGGTGTTGAGCATGCCATCCGCGTTTGGGGTGGTTCGGATGCTCGTGCGCATGAAGCCGTTAGCGCCGTGGATACACAACGCATCACCTATTTAACAGCCATTATCGCAGCCACCTCAAAGCGCCCTAAAGCGGAGGCTCACGATCTTGCCCGAATAGAATATGCCGCATTGATAGGCCTTCATCAGCTCTATCCGGATACGGATCCAGCCTCTTTGACACCACTCTTTGAACGGTTGGTTCAACTGGTCACTCCCGACCTAGAGTAATAGCCATGTTCTTACGTCTTGCTTCTGTGCTGAATATGCTTCTCGCTCTTCTCCATATTGCGATCATTTTTGCTGGCCCTGCTGCCTTTCGTTTTTTCCGTGCACCGGAATCATTTGCTGTTGGGGCCGCCGCTGGCGATCCCTCCCCGGCGCTGATTACATTTGCAATTGCGGGCGTCTTTGCCATTTGGAGCCTTTACGCGGCATCGGCCGCCGGTTTGCTCAGAGCATTACCGAGGGCCAAAGTGGTGGTTGGCCTTATTGCTGCGATTTTTCTACTGCGCGGCCTGCTTGTCATTCCTCAAATGCTCAAGGCAGCCCATTTTATCAATGCGATTGAAAAGATAGAACCGCGCGACATTGTTTTCTCTATCTGTGCGCTTGCGATTGGCGCGGTTCACATAGCAGGCCTTATGCAACTTGTAAGGAAGGAAAGACATGTTCTTGGAAAGTGACATCAATGCTGCTCTTGAGGCAGCAAAAGCAACCATTGAAAAAACCAGACTCTGCATCGCGGCCACAGCTGGCGACGATGGTGTCGTCAATGCCCGCATCGTCCAAAAGCTCTCATTTGATGATCAATGGAGTGTTACCTTTCCGTCGGATCTGACCTCTCGCAAGACGGTCGAAGTTGAGCGGAGCGGCAAACTGACTCTTTTGTTCGAGGATGATGCCGAGGCCGCCTATGCCACCCTGATTGGAACGGCGACAGTCTTGTCTGATCTGGAGACCAAGCAGAAATATTGGGTCGAGGACCTCAATCGCTGGTTCCCGCAAGGAGCAACATCTGAGAATGCGGTGATCATCAAACTCAAGACAGAACGGATTGAAGTGTGGAATATGGCCCGCGGGATCACACCTGAACCTATCGGGTTGCGTGCCGCAGTTCTGGAACGTGCCGGTGATCATTGGCAAAGGCTGGCATGAACTCTGGACCTTCTAAATAAGAGTCTGAAGGAATATCAAGCCACGATGCATAACATGTCTGACCTAGACTGACAGGGTTTGATCACCTTATTGCCGAGAAATGAAATCGGATGGCTTCGGGTCATCATGATATGCGCCACACCACCAGCAATGCCGGACCCGATCAATAGTCCCAATTGTTCTCTGGCGGGGCTCTCCCAGCCAAAGCGGTCATTCAAACGGCTCCTGAATTTGGCAAAGCCCAGGCAACAGCGTCATGGCCATGAAGACTTTCGCTATGGCAAACATGAACCTCAGGCTTCTGCAAGTGATTGAGAGCAGCCTCAATCCGACGTGCAGCATCCTCGACAAACATCAGGTTTTGTCCGTTTAGCGTTGCGAAAGCCTGTTCGTCTGCACGCTTCACACCTGTTTGTAAGGGCGTTTGCAATGCGCCCTCGATGCGATCAATCAGCGGCAGAAGCCCTAGGCCTTGGGATGCTTCATCCACATCCACAGAAACCTGCGCGACACTGCGCTGACTGTGTGGTGTAGCCGAAGACGCATTGTCGCGCAACCACAAGGCAACCTCATCGGACGCCACTGTCGCCTTATTCTGGAAGCTTTCGCGGAAGCGCTGCTCCACAACCTGACGGGATAGCGCCGCGGAACAGGGGCAAGTCGACGAGTAGCCGACACGCACTTCAGAGCGGCAGTGAAACTGTCCGTCAACGATAGCCGCATCGACCTGAACAGGATAAGATTTCCATCCAGAGAGACCCTCAGTCACGAGCGCCGGACGTCGAATGAGCAGATCAAAGGCAATGCGCAGTCTTACATTGCCACTGCCACAGTCTGTTTGGCTCGTAACCATCTGGGTGAGCAACGACTTCAACGAACCAGATGTCATTCCGGCACCCTCATACAGCCGATCCAGTAAGCGATAAAGCCTCGACATATGAATGCCCTTGACTTCGGGCCGCGGGAGATCGACCTGCACGTCAACTTGCGCATGGAGCTCTCGAGTATATCCTTGCTCTTCCACCAAAACAGGCAAGTCTATGCCCTGCATGCCAACCCAGGCGAGAGGACTTGGCATCGGTGCAGCATCAGAAAGGGAAACATCGGGAAGTTCAGCATTCATATTCAGTTTTTCCTGATAAATAGTCAATCTTGGAGGGTTGATTGGTGCCATTGTAATGGGGACGTTGAGCACGCAGGTTGAGCGAATCTGCGAGGAAACGTCCAATTGCTCTTGTTAAGAAAACACCTGACGACATGTTGGGAGTGACACAAACAACTACTGCTTTGTCGCCTGATCGGAATCGACAGCGTCACTCCCCTGCTGAGATGCGCAATCAGCACACAAGCCGTGGATTTCGATGACATGTCTCAAAGGTACGAAACCAGTTTCAGCCACAAAGCCAGAAACCGCCCCCACCAGACCGACTGCGACACGTTCCTCAACTTTTCCGCAGGCATCACATATTGCCAAAATCGATGGATGGCTCTGACGCTCGCATTGACAGGCAACATAAGCCTTCAGGGACTCGACGCGATGGACATGTCCCCTTTTTGTCAATGCTGAAAGCGCATTATAAATGGTTGGGGGAGCGAGTTTTGGATGCGCGCCACGCAACTCTTCAAGCACATCATATGCTGACAGTGGAGCCATTCGCCTGCGGAGCACATCGAGAACTTCTGCCTGCATTTTTTCACCACGTATGGCCATCAAAGACATCTCCGAGACTGTTATCCATCCAACTCAAGACTTTAAATGATCAAAGAGATCATCTTCAACCGCGCATGCGCCAGAAACTCTGGTCGCCCTTGTCTTCAACTTCCACACCGAGTGCAGAAAGTTCGTCGCGAAGTTCATCAGCGCGCGCCCAATCGCGGTTACCCCTTGCTTGCGAGCGCTCCTCCACCATCGCCTGAATGCGGCGGGTGTCACCGGCGCCCGCCTGTGCCCAAGCGTAAGGATCCTGACTGAGAAGACCAAGGAGCGCCCCACTGCGCTTGAGCGCTGCGGCCAATTCGGCCCGCCGAGCAGGGTCGTCTGAGGTACGGATTTGCCCGGCAAGGGCGTGCAGGCCGGAAAGAGCTGCAGGCGTGTTCAGATCATCCTTGAGCGCTGCGAAGACCGGTTCCATATCCTCTGCCCTGGGCTCGGAGGCTGGCTGGTCGCGCATTGCACCATAAAGCCGATCAAGCGCCGCGCGTGCGGCTCTCGGGGTTTCTGGAGTCCAGTCCAAAGGCTGACGATAATGAGCAGAAAGCAGCGCATAGCGGATGGCTTCCCCCGGAATATCAGCGAGCAGATCACGGACCAAAAGCACATTACCCAGCGATTTTGACATCTTCGCGCCTGAGACTGTGACATGGCCATTGTGAACCCAGTATCGTGCTTTCGTTCCCTGTGCGATTTCATTTTCATGGTGGGGAAAGCGTAAGTCTATCCCGCCACCATGGATATCGATCTGCTCTCCAAGGTGCATTCGGATCATAGCAGAGCACTCGATATGCCACCCAGGTCGACCAAACCCCCAAGGACTATCCCATCCGGGTTGATCGGCATCCGATGGCTTCCACAAGACGAAATCCCTCGGATCTCGTTTCCAAGGCGCAACTTCGACTCTCGCGCCAACCAACATTTCATCAGGATTGGCGCCGGAGAGCCGCCCATATGCGGGAAAGCTTGGAATGTGGAAAAGAACGTGTCCCTGAGCGGCATAGGCATGTCCGCCAGCAATCAATTCTTCAATGATTTCTATCATCTGTTCAATGTGATCGGTTGCCCGGGGTTCCACATCGGGAGGCAAAACGCCCAATGCAGTTAGGTCTTCGTGATAGGCAGCGGTGAAACGGCTGGCAATAGCATCACAGGAAATGCCCCCGTTTGAAGATGCAGCTATGATCTTGTCGTCCACATCCGTGATGTTTCGAGCGTAAGTCAGGAGAGGATATTCCTCACGCAGGATTCTTGCCAGAACATCAAAAACAACAGCCGGTCGTGTGTTTCCGATATGCGCAAAAGAATAGACGGTTGGCCCGCAAACATACATCCGTAGATGCTCAGGATTCTGAGGGACAAATGGCTTTACCTGACGGCCCATAGAATTGAAAAGATGCAGCATTGTTAATCAAATTTACCGTTTATGTTCATCACCGAACTCATGAGAGAGGTTGCCCTGCTCGGCAAAAGGATACCCTCTTTACATTGCCCCATTACCGTTTTAGATCTTTATATTATAAAGTAAGATTTCTCAAGAGGTATTGAGACCAGCAATGACAGAGACAGAATTCTACGCAAGAACCTCAATCGAACAGGTTGAAGAAGGCACTGAACTAGCACCAAAATTCAATGAAGAAGGCTTGCTGCCATGCGTTACATCCGATGCGCAAACCGGTGAAGTCTTGATGCTTGGTTGGATGAATTCGGAAGCCCTTCGGCGAACGATTTCCACCGGCGAAGCGCACTATTTCAGTCGTTCAAGGCAAATCCTCTGGCATAAGGGAGCCACCTCAGGCCTGGTGCAAAAGGTGATCGAAGCCAAGATTGATGACGATCAAGATGCCATTTGGCTTCGAGTGGAAGTTGCCGGATCTGGAGCATCGTGCCATGTGGGCTATCGATCCTGCTTCTACCGCTCTGTGCCTACCGACAAATCTGCCGGTCAACCTTTGATATTCACCGAAAACCAGAAAAGCTTTGATCCCGCGAAAGTCTACGGCGATGTGCCCAACCCAACAAAACTCTGATCCCGAAAGGAACAAGATCCAGCAATTGGTTTGCATCCGGGTCTGTCAGACCTTCCTTGTCGATTTGAGCGTGCCGGTTCGCCTGTTGGAATAGTGCGATGGATCGAATAACGACCCGCTTCCGCGCCGAACAGAGCGTGCTGTCAAGCCTGCATTTCCGCAGCGGCACTCTCGACGTCTCCCTCTTGCGTATCCAATAAGGATTTGTGTATCGCAAATGTCCTTAGCGGTTCAGTGTGGCTTAGAATAAGAACCACCACCTGCTTGGGGGGACAATCTGGTTGACTGCAAGAAAGCTCGTTCACAGAAACAACCGTGCCCTCGCCCAAGGATAGTGCAGCTTTCGTCCAAGTCTTGATATCAGCCACACGTTTTGGAACTCCGATTGTTTGCATGCTTTTCTCTGATGTTGAAAAGCTGAACATCTTTACAGGAACCTCCATTTGCTTTTCTGTTTAGGTCTCAATGAATTGAACAGATCTTTAATTGGCTCAACAGGAAGATTTTTACCTATAAGAATCAGACGGCTGCGCACATCCTCGCTTGGCCAATAATCGAGCCGATGAGTAGGATAAAATCTGTGTTGTACGGCATGAGCGACAAGAGGCCTCGACGGGTCGTCAGTAAGAGCGAGAAGACCTTTAAGTCGCAACAGTCCAACATCCGGGTGGCTGGTAATGGTGTAAAGAAATTTCTTCACCGCGACCGGATCAAGAGGTTCGTCATGTGTTAGAGGTAGCCCGATAATATCGGCGCCATGGCGATCGGGATCATGACCATGCTCGTGAGGATTGCCGTTCAGAGCCTCAAACTTTTCCATAGACAACCATCCGATAGCATCCTCTGGCTTGTCTGTTGCGGAATAAGGCTGTTTTCCAATCAAAGAATGGGGATCAAAATCGTGAGCCTGACGATCATGGATGCAGGCTGAGGGATTGATCTGCTTTAGATCTGTCACAAGCGAAGGGTGCGATCGAATATCTGTCTTTGTAAGAACGATATGATCAGCAAAAGCGAGTTGTTTCCAGCATTCGAAATGCTGCTGAGCGCTTTCAGTGCCGTTTTCTGCATCGAAGACTGTTATCACACCAGACAATTCAAACGCTCTTGCGACTACATGATCTCGCATGCCCAAAGCAGGAGCCCCGCCCGGAATAAGGCTATTGATAATCGGAGCAGGATCAGCGAGGCCTGTCGTCTCAATGATGACGCGTTTGAAATTTGGAATCTCACCCTTGCGTCGCGCTTCAAAGAGTTCAAAAAGCGAAGTTCGAACATCGCTGGATGCGGTGCAACATAAACACCCAGTACTGACCCTGACATATCCCTCACGCCCGGGGTGAACCAACTCATGATCTATTGGGATTGACCCAAATTCATTGACCACGACCGCGGCATCATGAAAACGCGGATCAGAAAGCAGGCTGTTGAGAAGCGTGGTTTTGCCCGCTCCCAGAAAACCGGTCAACAATGTTACAGGCGTGACCTTGGGAACCGGTACTCGCTGGTCCACGCGATCATGAAGTGTCGCTTGTGAGGAAGCTTCTGCCCCTGGGCTTGTCACAATCGGAATTCCTTTCATTTCATTCACCGGCTGCAATATCTACAGAACCAGAGATTTCATTAAACCAATCACATTACCGACTTGACCAATTCAGAGCTGGCAAAACCTCGTCCAAGGCGTCTCATCTAAGGCGACTGTGTTTGACGATCAAGGCAACTCTTTATCAGGGTGAAATAATACCCTCACACAGAATCAAGCTTGCCTCAATAATTGTTATGTTATAACGTTTCATTTCAGGCATAATTGAGGCCGAAGGAAAAAACAAATGATAACTTCGCAAGCCCAAGCTAGTGTGAGTGATAAGAGCAAGACCATTCAGAGCGAACTCCAGATTATCGAAAAGGTCTGTCATCAACAAGGTTTGCATTTCACATCCAACCGCCGGGAAGTGCAGGAAATCCTTTTGCAGATGGAACATCCGATGACCGCTTATGAAATAATAGCGGTCTTGCGAACAAAACATAACCGCACGATTGCGCCTCCCACGGTCTATCGCGCGTTGAATTTTCTGCTGCAAAACGGCTTCATTTCTCGTATTGAAGCAACCAAATCTTACGTACCCACCAAGCATGCCGAACAACCAAGCATGTTCTTCATTTGCGAAGAGTGTGGAGCACTGGGTGCTATAAAAAATTTTAAATTTGAAGATTTTCTTGTTAAGCAGACGGCATCATTGGGCTTCAAAATAAACAAGAGTGCCATCGAAATCAAAGGCATCTGCATCAATTGCCAAAACAGTGTTGCCTCATCCAAATAACTGTTTTTCAAACATAAAAAACTAGGAGACAATCCATGGACGTCGCGGTCAACCAACAAGCTACGCCTATTTCCCTGCTAACCGGTTTTCTGGGTAGCGGAAAGACAACCGTTCTGAACTACCTTTTGCGGCAACCAGAATTGAAGAACACAGCAGTTATTATCAATGAATTTGGCGCCATTGGTCTTGACCATGAGCTGGTAGAGGCAAGCACTGAAAACATGGTGCTACTTCAATCAGGATGTCTTTGCTGCACAATCCGCGGTGACCTTGTACAAACACTGCACGATCTGATGGACAGGCGAGAAACAGGAGCCATCGAGCCTTTTTCTCGTGTCTTTATAGAAACCACGGGACTCGCTGACCCTGCCCCGATCCTTCACACACTCATTACAGATGGGACTCTCAAACAAGCATTTTATCTCGACGGCGTTATCACAACCATTGATGCGGCGTCTGGATCGAGTACCCTTGATGCTCAGCAAGAAGCAATCAAGCAAGCAGCCGTCGCTGACCGCCTTATTATCACGAAAACGGACCTTGTCGACGCTCAGACCACACGCTCCCTTGAGGCCCGTTTGCGAGGACTTAATCCAAGTGCGCCGATCATTAGAGCCCATAATGGCGCTTTAAACGCAGAAGCAATCCTAAATGCGGGATTTGACAATTTCGCAAGCAAAAGTGCTGACGTTCGAAATTGGTTAAATGCAGAAGCTTATGCTGACGTAAATCATCACGATCACGATCATGGAGAGCATTGCGGAGATTCCTGCCAATGCGGACAGTGTGGGAATTGTGACGAAAAGGAAGACCATCACCATGGTCATGGTCACGCACATGACCACGACCACCACCATCATGATCATGATCATGATCATGATCATGATCAAAACCGGCATGATGATCGTATCTCGGCGGTTTCTTACACCCTTGAAAACCCGATCCCTGCTGAACAATTTGAACGCTGGCTTGAAGCATTGGTCTTAGCCTGTGGGCCAGACTTATTGCGACTAAAAGCGATTGTTCATGTCGAAGGCGTGCCCAAACCATTTGTTATACACGGCGTGCAACACATTTTTCATCCCCCCGTTGCTCTAATGGATTGGCCTGATAATAACCGCCAGTCCAGGATCGTCCTGATCGGCCGCGATATTTCTGATGAGTTCCTCAAAAAGAGCTTTGGTGATCTGAAACTGGCAGCAACGCCAGAAGCGTCTCATGATCATAATCATGACCATGGAAACCACGCAGCTTCCAAACATACCGCAGCTGAAGCATAGGCCCAGAATTGTGTCGGTTGGTCGGCTTCGTAACAATCCACTTCAGACTCGATAGTCAGCAGTTTCCACGCGCCTTTTTTGTTTCCACTGTTGGATGGCGCGGCTGACTATTCTTTATTGCTCTTTTGCAAATGTGGCATCGACAGCGGCGAAACAATCGCGCCGCTGTCTTAAAGTTTCAAACCAAGGCGAAGAGCCTCATCTCCATTGCATCAGCATAGGGCGGCCAGCAACTGTCTTTCTCATTGAGCGGCAACGGCAGTCTGATTCCGAACACGGATAGCAGCCTCAACCATATTGACCAATGCGGGACGCACCTCATGCCAATTTCGTGTCTTGAGACCACAATCGGGATTAACCCAGAGCTGATGCCCGTCCAATCGCTCCAATGCCATAGACAGCAACTCTTCAATTTCCTCTCTTGCAGGAATTCGAGGAGAGTGAATGTCATACACTCCCGGGCCAATTTCGTTTGGATATTTACGGTCTGAAAATCCATCCAGCAGCTCCATCTTCGAACGGGAGCTCTCAATGGAAATCACGTCAGCATCCATGGCAATGATCTCGTCGATAATGTCATTGAATTCCGAATAGCACATATGGGTGTGGATCTGCGTGGTATCTTGCACCCCGGATGATGCCAGCCGGAAAGCCTCCACCGCCCATGCCAGATAGGAACGCCAGTCTTCTTTTCTAAGTGGCAGACCTTCGCGCAGCGCAGCTTCATCAATCTGGATAATTTGAGCTCCCGACCTCTCAAGATCCTCGACTTCATCCCGGATCGCCAAGGCGATCTGAGAGCATACATCAGCCCGCGGCAGATCATCGCGGACAAAGGACCAATTGAGAATGGTCACGGGCCCGGTCAGCATGCCTTTCACGGGCTTTTGCGTGATGGATTGCGCATAACGCCACCAATCCACTGTCATGGGCGCCGAGCGAGAGACATCGCCATAGAGAATGGGAGGCCGAACACAGCGCGAACCATAGCTTTGCACCCAGCCTTTCCGCGTAAAGGCAAAGCCGTTCAGCTTTTCCGCAAAATACTGCACCATATCGTTGCGTTCGAATTCACCATGAACCAACACATCAAGCCCGATAGCATCTTGCCAGAAAATTGCACGCTTGGTTTCCTCCCTCAGAAACTTCCGATAAGTCGCATCATCGATCAGCCCCTTTTTATGATCAGCGCGTGCTTTGCGAATTTCTGCTGTTTGAGGAAAGGAGCCGATGGTCGTCGTTGGGAACATGGGAAGCCCCAACTTAAGCTGCTGCACCCTATGACGCTCCGGATAGCGGGACTTGCGCCAATACATTTCCGGAGAAATATGGGACGCACGCTTACGCACCAGACGATCATAAGATATGGGCAAACTTCTTCGGGCCATAAGAGCCTGAAGAGATGCCCCTATTTGTGTTTCAACATCTTTTCGATTTCCAGAAACAGCCTGGCTCAATATACTCAATTCTTCGAGCTTCTGGGTCGCAAAAGCCAATCCCATGCGCAGCCCCAACTCCAGCTCCGCCTCGCATGTGGCATCAACCGGCACATGGATTAGCGAACAAGAGGGTGCCAACTGGATATCACGATCCGTCCGCTTGGTGAGAGGCGAAAGCAAATGCGTGCGCTTTCTTATGGGTGCGAGCAGAGTGTCCAGCCGATCCAAATCAGCACGCCACACATTGCGTCCATCAATCACACCAAGAGACAAGGTCAGGGAATCCGGAGCCTTTTGCAGCAATGCATCAAGCTCATAATCACCTCTGATACAGTCTGCATGAAGACCGGCAACGGGAAGCGAAAGCGCTGTGGCGAGATTGTCTCCGAACGGACCGAAATAATTCGCAACAAGAATAGAAATCGCTGGTACGGACTTTGTCAGGGCACGATAGGTCTTGAGAAGGCATTCCTGCTCAAATTCGCTAAGGTCTAGTGACAGACATGGCTCATCAATTTGGACCCAATCGGCTCCAGCGCGTGACAGTTCGGAAAGGATCTGCTCATAGACAGGGAGCAATTTGTCAAGCAGATCTAGTGGTTGGCTATTTGCATCACGCACCTTGCCAAGCTTGAGAAAGGTGACCGGCCCCAACAGGACGGGACGCGTATGAAATCCGCTGTCTCGTGCCAGTCTAAAAGCCTTAAGGGGCTTGTTTTCTGTCAGAGAAAAGGTTTGATCTGCGGCAAATTCAGGAACGATATAGTGGTAGTTTGTGTCAAACCATTTGGACATTTCCAAAGCAGGCTTATCGCCCGAAAGAGCCCCATTTTGGTGTTTATTTGCGGTCGTTCCCCGCGCCATGGCGAAATAGGTATCCAGAAAGACTGGCCCTTCGCTCCAGCCATAGCCTTCCGGGATGGCACCAACCATCGCGGCCACATCCAAAACATGATCGTAGAAGGAAAAATCATTGCTGGGAATGACGTCGATTCCCTTTTCAGCCTGCAATGTCCAGTTTTCAATTTGCAGGTCTCTTGCAACAGCAATGAGACCAGCTTGTGAGAGATTGCCGGCAAAATAGCCGTCCAATGCGAATTTCCACTCGCGATTTTTTCCGATTCTGGGAAAGCCCAGATTGGCTGTCTGTAGAGTCATTCCTTACCCCGAAGGTTATGGGCAAGGCTGGTAGACGGCAGGCACAGGGAAATCGTCTTTTGCTGAAGAACGATTGCAAAGGCAAGTCGACTTACCGGGACACCCCGCCCGTGGACGAAAATCACGTGGCAGGTCTCCTGGCTTGCGAGTCATTGCCTTGGTTCTGTCTTCCCGGGACATCCGACCCAGTGACATGATTGAACAAAAGCTCATCGCTTACAGTTGCGGGGGCAGCTTCGGCATAGCTTGGTTGATACAAGGATCAACAAAAAGATCACCGAATTCCCTCTTAGCTACGCATCATCATGATGCGTAGAACCACGATTTATTCAGTTTCAAAGGATTCGACGGCCCTGTCAAGGATATAAAGAAATCTTTATATCCTTGAGAAAGACCACCCTTGATCCCCGCGAACCTTGATCCAACGATGAACCGAGCGTCTGATCCAATTGGGAAAGGCTGGCTCCATGGGAACGATGAGCGAAACGATAATAACCTCAGGCACCAAACACAGAAAAGATATCTTCATGAACCCAAGATTTTGCCCTGTGGCCATTGCCAATGCAAATCATCGATCACAACAGCATGCTGATGGTTTGCGGCTCCGTGCTCTTTAATATGAGGATGATCAAGAGGCAGATCAGGATGGGTATGAGGTAATATTTTCGGCTCCCGTGCCGGCCAGAAAAAGAAAGCTCCCAATACCCCAGCAAAAGCCAGAATCGCCATCAACCAATATGTCTGCTCAATCCCCATGGCTGCACCAAAGCGCCCTGCCAGGGGATAAGCGATCAACCAACAGGCGTGGCTTAGTGCAAATTGAGCGGCGAAGACAGAGGGCCTGTCTTCAGCATGCGCCGAACGACGCAACAGCCGACCAGAAGGCGTTTGGGTGAGACTATAGCCGACGCCAATGGCAAACCACAGGACCAAGACGGACGCGAAAGAAGCACAATAAGGTCCGCACATCATACAGATGGTGAGCAAGCAAGCTCCAGCAATCATAGGTGGGCGATCAGCTATTCGCTCAAGTAGTCTTGGAAGGACCAATGCAGCAATCATGGATCCAGCCCCAAAGGCAGCCAAAGCAAGAGCGAGCTGCTCTTCTCCCAGCCCCAACCGATCCTTCACAATAACGATCGTATTGACGAACACCATAGACGCTGCTGCCGCAACGGAAAGGTTGAGCGCCAACAACCCTCTCAAGCGAGGCGTAGCGAGATAGATCCTCAAGCCGCGTGTTGTGCGATCCCAAATACCACGCGCAATTGCCGGCTTGGCCGAAGGCAAGGCAGCCGAGACCACCAAAAGAGCAGAACAGAGAAACCCCAAGACTGTGCCACCGAACAAAACCGGGAAGCTGACAATGGTCAACAATGCGGCCGCAAGCATCGGGGAAAGAAGGCTCTCCAGATCATAGGCCAACCTCGAAAGCGACAGAGCCCGCGTATAGTCCGCCTCATCGGGTAGAATATCAGGAATAGTTGCCTGAAAAGTTGGAGTGAACCCAGCTGACGCAGCCTGCAGAACAAAGATCAGCAGATAGATCTGCCAGACTTCAGAAACAAAAGGCAAAGCCAAAGCCACGACCGCCCGGATGAGATCAAGGCTTACAAGCATCACCTTGCGCGGAACCCTGTCGGCAAAGGCCTGAGCGATAGGCGCAAGGGAAACATAGGCCACCATCTTGATCGCAAGAGCTGTGCCCAACACCAATCCGGCATTCGCACCAGCTATCTCCCAAGCAAGCAATCCAAGGGCAACCGTCGCAAGGCCAGTGCCGATGAGCGCGATCACTTGCGCAAGAAATAGATGCCGATAGGTACGGATAGCCAGAATCGATAGCATCACAGCCTCACAAGAGTTTTGCCAAAGCCTTCATCTCGGAGAGATCCTCTTCCTGTCCATTGCCCAGACAATGATCAATATGATCGTGGATCAAGGTGCGCTTTGCATTTGTAATCGCCTTTTCAACAGCCTGAAGCTGAATGGCAATCTTGGTACAGGGCTCATCTTCTTCAATCATGGCAATAACATGCCGCAAATGGCCTTCAGCCCGTTTCAAACGCTTTACCAGATCGGGATGGGTCTCATGTTTATGGTGTTCAGTCATGACATGGGACTTTATCCCCCCAGGGGGGATATGGCAATGTGCAAATTCACGGATCTGCTGCATTGCAAATATGTGTTCACCCATGAAATCCTCTAGCCAGATGTTGACATTAGACTTTGGATGGAGAAAATACCTTTCATCGGTTTCTTTACGGAATGAAAAGGGAATCCGGTGCGTGGCAGATGCTTGAGCATGCCACAATTCCGGAGCTGTCCCCGCAACTGTAAGTGACGAGTAGCCCCCGTTATACCACTGGATTTGCAAGAATCCGGGAAGGTGGAGGACTACGACGACCCACGAGCCAGGAGACCTGCCGATAGTTTGTTCAACCAACCCGGGCGGGGCGTCCTGGAAGAGGGTCACATGGCAGATCTCTTAAGTCCGCTTGCCGCGTCGGCGAGCCAAACTGAGCATTCCATGCCCATCTCCGCGTGCCTCGTCACAACTGGAGCACGGGATTATGCTCGATTTCACCACCTCTCCCCCCAGCTTTTATTTCGAACGACCGGCCTCGCGTCTGCACGCCTTAGATGACCAATACCTAGTCCTTGGTCCCACTTCATCGCGGCAGATAAGGTCCCATCTGTAAAGCAGATGCTTCACCTCCGTTTGCTTTGCAAACCGACTAAAGGACAGCCTCCATCCTTTGATGGAGGCGACATTTTGCGCCTTCCCGAACTACGGCAAAGGCCTGCTGTCCTGCACCTACCTTCCAACGGAATTATTCTATGTCCTGGGAAATGATCTTTACCTTCATCGTGCTTGGCGCTGCGGTGATCCTGTTTTTAGCCGACAAATTGCGCCTCGATCTTGTCGCCATTCTCGTCATGCTGGCTCTCGGCCTAAGCGGTGTTCTTACGCCATCAGAAATGCTGTCCGGCTTTGGCTCAACCGTCGTGATCTTGATCGCCGGTCTATTCATTGTCGGAGAAGCCTTGGCACAGACCGGCATCTCCTACGCCGTGGGCGACAAGATTGTTCAAATCGCCGGTGATAAAGAATGGAAGCTGATTGTCTTGCTGATGTTGGCAGTTGCCTCGCTTGCTTCTGTCATGAGCGTAACCGGATCAGGAGCCATCTTCATCCCGATCGCTATCCGATTGGCCAACCGTGCCTCGATCTCGCCTTCGCGCTTACTATTGCCACTGGCGTATGGGGCATTGATCGGGGGTATGCTTACCCTCATCGGCACGCCACCAAACCTGGTCGCCAATGCCGAACTGCAAAAGGCTGGCATGGAGCCCTTCAATTTCTTTATCTTCACGCCAATCGGGTTGATCATGCTCGCCATGGCCATCGTGCATATGCTTATCTACGGTCGCTTTCTGCTCCCGGCCAAGAACAGCAGCAATGGAATTACCAATCAGGGTCGCCGAACCCTGCAAAGCTTGCTGAAATCCTATGACATCGAAGACAAGATTGTACGCCTTGTCGTCAATTCCGATTCAAGGCTCATTGGGGAAACGGTGGTCAGCGCGAAATTACGCCGCGAGGTCGGCTTGACCCTGTTTGCACTGGAACGGAAAAACAGCGACCGCAACAAGGCGAATGTCATTCCGGTTGACACAGAGACGGTGTTCAACAACGAAGACGTTCTGTATGGCGTTGTCGATGCTCCCCTGTCTGCCGAAGAAGCTGCTTTTCTTGGCGTTCGGTTAACTCGGATAAGCGAGCAGGATCACCACCTCTCAGCCCGAGAACTCGGCATGGCCGATCTGGTTATCCCGCAAGAGTCAAACCTCGTCGGCCGCACGATTTCCGGCGCTGGTTTCCGCACCAAACACAGTTTGAGCGTCGTTGGGGCCATGCGGCAGGGCAAACCAATCCATGATAGCTTCGGCAACACGGAGCTGGAATTCGGCGATCAGTTGCTAGTTGTTGGAGATTGGGAGTGCATTCGCAAACTAAGAGCATACCGCGAGAATTTTCTTCTCCTGTCTTTTCCTGAAGAAATGGAAAACTATCTCCCAAGACGCAAATTTGCTCCCCTCGCCCTTGGAATTCTCGCTATCATGCTGGCACTCATCATTTTCCGCATTGTGCCGAGCGTAAACGCCGTTGTTTTGGCGGCGACGGCCATGGTCTGTGCAGGATGCGTTTCACCAAAACGTGCCTATGAGTCGATCAACTGGCCCAGTCTGGTGCTCATTGCGGGGATGATCCCCATGGTAACAGCTCTGGATAAAACCGGGGGCCTTGCCTTGCTTGTAGACAATATCGTGGCAGTGATTGGCAACAATTCGCCCTATAGCATGCTCGTTGCCCTCTTCTTGCTTACATCTATCTTCAGCCAGTTCACTTCGAACACTGCAACGGCTGTGTTGATTGCACCGGTTGCCTTTCAGGTCGCCGAGATCATGGGTGTACGTCCAGAACCGATGCTTATGAGCGTCGCTATTGCGGCATCCACGGCCTTTTGTACCCCGGTTGCCTCACCCATCAACACGCTCGTCATGGGACCGGGCAACTATCGTTTCATGGATTATGTGCGTATCGGAGTACCCTTGCAGATCTTATCCATTATCGTTGCAGCTCTCATTATTCCCGTTTTCCTACCATTCTGATATCGCAACAAAGCAGAACGGAAAGGCCGGTTCTTTCAGAACTGGCCTTTCTTATACTCGCAAGATTGACAATATAGACGCGCCCCAATTTTGAAGCCACGGCTACATTTCCCGCATTTTCCCCAATTTTATATCTATCCGGTGCCTTCTAGACTTGCAAATATCAAAAATATAGCGCGTAGTTGCAATTGCAAATCATTCGCAATATTGAATTGACCCCAGACAGGAGCCCTGAATGCCCCTTTCAAAAAGCCAATTTAAACCAGCAATGCTATCTTTCTTTGCATCGGTCCTGTTGAGCACTGGCGCTTCATCATTTGCTCATGCCGCTGAAAAAATGAAAGTGGTTACCACTTTCACGGTGCTAGCAGACATGGCTTCAAATGTCGCTGGTGATGCTGCGGACGTCGTATCGATTACAAAGCCCGGAGCAGAAATTCACGGCTATGAGCCAACACCGCAAGACATCGTGCGCGCCCATAATGCAGATCTCATTCTCTGGAATGGCCTCAATCTGGAACGCTGGTTCGAACAATTTGTCGGCCAGCTGGGAGAGGTCCCCTCGGCAACCTTGTCAAAAGGCATAAAGCCGATCTCCATTGCCGAAGGCGACTATGAGGGAAAGCCTAACCCGCATGCATGGATGGGTCTCGATAATGCGTTGATCTATATCGACAATATCGTTGAGGCATTTGCTGAGCATGATCCAGAGAATGCAGCGATTTATGTCCGCAACGCAGCAGCTTACAAAGACGAGCTTCGCAATACTCTTGAGCCTCTGCGCGACATGGTCTCCAAGATCCCTGAAGACAAACGATGGCTTGTAACCTGCGAAGGAGCGTTCAGCTATCTCGCCCGCGACTTCCACATGAAAGAACTCTATCTCTGGCCAATGAATGCCGATCAGGTCGGCACCCCAAAGCAGGTCAAGAAAGTCATTGATGGCGTAAAACAGAACCACATTCCGGTTGTCTTCTGCGAGAGCACGGTGAACACATCCCCTGCCAAACAGGTGGCGCGCGAAACCGGAAGCCGCTATGGCGGTGAGCTTTATGTCGATTCATTAAGCGAAGCGAACGGCCCTGTTCCAACCTATCTCGATCTGCTCCGCGTCACATCAAGCACCGTGGCCAATGGACTGACAGAGTAAATAGCAATCAAGGCATTTGAATTGACAACGGGATGCCCGGCTTTAACAATCTGAACGCACGGCACCTTCGAAATTCTTTCTTCAAGACAAGAGACCAGAGAGCCCAAAGCCAGCATGATCATCCAAAAGCCTCATATCCATGGCACCAGACAGGACAGCCAATCCTTGGGCATTTCGGCTCACGGTGTCACGGTGACCTACCGGAACGGACACACTGCGCTGCATGATGCATCCTTTGAAACGCCGAAGGGCACCATCACTGCGCTGGTGGGGGTGAATGGATCGGGCAAATCCACCTTATTCAAAGCCATCATGGGTTTTGTGCCGGTGGCTGCGGGCTCAATTTCCCTTTGGGGGCTTCCCATCAAGCAGGCGTTGAAGCGCAATCTTGTTGCCTATGTGCCGCAGGCTGAAGAGGTAGACTGGGCCTTCCCCGTATTGGTGGAAGATGTTGTGATGATGGGGCGCTATGGCCATATGGGCTTTCTGCGCCGCCCCAAAAAGGCAGATCATGACGCGGTGAATGAAGCACTTGATCGGGTCAATATGCAGGACTTTCGCAAACGGCAGATTGGCGAGCTCTCGGGCGGGCAGCGCAAGCGCGTTTTTCTGGCTAGAGCACTGGCACAGAATGGCATGGTGATCCTGCTCGATGAGCCTTTTACCGGTGTTGATGTCAAAACAGAAGACCAGATCATCGCGCTGTTGCGTTCCTTGCGCGAAGAAGGACGCGTGATGCTGGTCTCAACTCACAATCTGGGTTCGGTGCCGGAATTCTGCGACCGGACGGTCCTGGTCAAGGGCACTGTGCTGGGGTATGGCCCGACAGAGACCACCTTCACCCGATCCAATCTGGAACAGGCCTTTGGCGGCGTGCTGCGCCACTTCACCCTTGGAGGTGGCCATCTACACGAGGATTCAGACCAACGGGAAGTCACCATTCTCTCCGATGATGAACGCCCGCTTGTGCAATATGGCCAGAAAACCATGGTGCATGAGGAGGATGAGACATGATGGCGATCCTTCTGGAACCCTTCGGATACAGCTATATGACCAACGCCATGTGGGTTTCGGCCCTTGTGGGGTGCGTCTGTGCCTTTCTGTCAGCCTTTCTCATGCTCAAGGGTTGGTCTCTGATCGGGGATGCCCTGTCCCATTCGGTGGTCCCCGGTGTGGCAGGCGCCTATATGCTCGGGCTGCCCTTTGCGCTTGGCGCCTTCATTGCAGGTGGCCTTGCGGCAGGCAGCATGCTTTTTCTGTCAGAACGCTCAGGGCTCAAGATCGATGTGATCATCGGGCTAATTTTCACGTCCTTCTTCGGACTCGGCCTGTTCATGGTGTCCATCAACCCGATGGCCATCAGCATTCAAACCATCACCATGGGCAACATTCTTGCCATCACACCAGAAGATACCCTGCAGCTTGCGCTCATCGGCATCATTTCGCTCATCATCCTGACGGCCAAATGGAAAGACCTTATGGTCACCTTCTTTGATGAAAGCCACGCCCGCACCATCGGCCTCAATCCGCCATTGCTCAAGGCAATTTTCTTTGTGCTGCTGTCTGCCTCGGTCGTGGCCGCGATGCAGACAGTGGGAGCTTTCCTTGTGATCGCCATGGTCGTTACCCCCGGCGCAACGGCCTATCTGTTCTGCGACCGGTTCCCACGGCTTATCATCACCGCAATCGTCATTGGAGCCCTGACCGGATTTTTCGGTGCCTATATCAGCTATTTTCTGGATGGCGCCACTGGTGGTGTGATCGTTACCCTGCAAACGCTGCTTTTCCTGATCGCTTTTCTGCTGGCCCCGAAGCATGGATTACTGGCAGCCAAACGCAAGGCCAGAGAGGCTGTTGCAAGGCATGATGAACCACTGGCTGCAGAGCGGAAGGACGCGTGACATGACCCTTGATGCCCTGCTCCTCCCCTTCCAGTTCGGCTTCATGCAGAATGCCTTTCTGATTGCGATCATTGTTTCCGTGCCGACGGCGCTCCTTTCCTGCTTTCTGGTGCTCAAGGGCTGGGCTTTGATGGGGGATTCCGTCAGCCATGCCATTCTGCCCGGCATCGTTCTGGCCTATATCTTCGGCTTTCCGCTACTGATTGGTGCCTTTGCAGCCGGTATGGTCTGCGCGCTCTCGACCGGCTATCTGTCAGCCAACAGTCGCATCAAGCATGATACGGTCATGGGCGTTGTCTTCTCGGGCATGTTTGCAGTGGGTATCGTTCTTTATGTTTCAATACACACAAATGTGCATCTCGATCATGTTCTGTTTGGCAATATGCTCGGCGTCGATAACAGCGAATTGCTCAATGCCGGTGTCATTTCCCTGATCGTAGCTGCGAGCCTGCTCCTCAAATGGAAAGACCTGTTGCTCCATAGTTTCGATCCGGCACAGGCCCGGGTTTCAGGGCTCTCGGTCAATCTGTTGCATTATGGCTTGCTGACCCTGCTCTCCCTCACCATCGTGGCCACGCTTTCGGCAGCCGGCCTCATTCTGGCCATTGGCTTGCTCATTGCGCCGGGCGCCATCGCCTTTCTGTTGGTGCGCAAGTTCAGTACAATGCTTTGGGTCGCAGTTGCTGTTTGTATGGTCTCAATGCTTGCGGGCACCTATTTGAGCTTCTTCCTTGATAGTGCGCCTGCCCCGACCATCATCCTCATTCTGACGACACTGTTCCTGGCGGCATTTACCCGCAAGATCATCCTCGTTAAAGCGACTTCGCTGCAGGCCGTTGTCGAACAGCAAGAAAGCTGACTAAGAGTGCTTACTGCGCTCCACGTTTGCCCAACAACCAGATAAAGAAGAGCCCGCCGATCAGGCCTGTATGCAGCAAGGCCAAGACAGCCCCGACTACACCCCTTGCCGATATGCCCATAAGATGTGGATCTGCCAGAGGATTTCGGGTTACGGCCTGAAGACTTGCTCCCACCATGGAAAGGCCAGCAGCAACCAATGCGGTGAGCATGGCTCAAGGAAAGCGGTTTTCCAAGACAATGGCCTCTTTTCCTTTTGAGCAAAAAGGAACGATCAGGTCGGAGACATCTTGTTTGGGAGAATATCCCAGATGGTGCCTAGGAGAATGGAAATGACCCCGACACTGATCGCAAGTGAGACTGAACCGGCCAGAAGCACCAATCCGATAACAAGATGAGCTTTGATATCGAGGGTGTCCGAGTGCTTTCTACCAATGGCAAAGTGATGCTTTTTGTCGTTGGCAGTTGGGCTGACCGGTTCAGTCATTCTTATTGGCCCCAAAAGACTTGAGCCAAATTCTTGATGTCATTCATCTCATTTCCCCCCGGCTTCTTCGATGAAAGCCGTTGGCATGGCATATTTTGCGGAGATGAAAGGGGTGCCTCCACCACTGTCATAGGCAAAGCCCCGCAACGGGCGATTGCCGATTGGCAAGCAGGCTTTAAAGTCGGAAATCTCTTTCCTGTAGCCCTCAACGATAGCGGTCGCCCTGTCTTCTGCATTGAAGAGTCTGCCCGGATTGAGCGGATCATTATACCTGTCATCCGAGGTAACCTTGGGCTTGGCACGGTGTGGTTGCCAGCTTACATTTTTAACGTCCAGAGATTCGGCACTCATGCTGCGGCCCTCACCCTGTTCGCGAACTCGACGATCATCATCGCCGCAGGCACGGGTACGGGCATGCTAAGCTTTGCGGCGTGCTCCTGCGTGCCAGCTTTTTGGTCAGATTGATGTGAGACGATTGATTGAGCCAGCAAAACCAAGTCATTCAAATCTTGGCTTTCACTTACATCGCCAAAGAGATAGACGGTATCCAATGTTGCACGCCAACCGACGCGGCATGTTTCTGGACATCCAGCTAGATCGCAATATCCAGAAATCTCAAAATCATCGTCGAGCAGCAGGCCTGCCTGATTGATTGCTTCCACAACAGTTTGGGCAAGATCATACCCGGCTTCGCACACCCCTCCTGTACGCTGACACTTGGTGCATAAAGAAATATGATGAGATACGGTCTTGCCCATGGCTCCCTCCGCAAATGTGCGGGGACAAAGGACAACCGGATATGAATTTGGCAATTACCAATAGAAACATCTTCAGTCACCTTCCGGAACACCCCGTCCGGGTTACACGTTGAAACGAAGATGGCAGGTCTCCTGACTCGCGGGTCAATGCTAAGTCGCCCTTCCCGGGTATGGTATAGCACCATCTTGTCCCAGTGGCTGATCGACTTTCACTCACCGCTTACAGTTGCGGGGGCAGTCACGGATTTGGCGCCTATCGGCTATTCCTCACCGTATTCCCTTTTCATCCAGATTGGCACGCGGCCAATCCAGAACCATCGGGGATAGGATGGATTGCGGCAGCAACAAGATCAAGCAAGAAAGAGAATTCAATGTGGAAAAGCCTTCGCTGAGGCTATGACCAGCGCGGCACAAATCCCAAAGCGTTTGCACCTGTGCTCCTGAAAACAGAAAGAGAGTTGAGGCACAGGTTACAAAAATGAACAAAATTTAATTGTAATGTTATATCATTACATATAATTGTCGTCCGCGTTCTGAAATTCGAGAGTGCGTATGCAACAGTCCGACCCCTTTTTATCTTCCCTCATTTCAAAAACTGCAGTCCAGCGAGTGGCATTCGTTTTTGCCATAGTCGCTATTCTGTGGCTCGCCATTTACTGGGCAGTCTCTTTGCCATGAAACAATCCGCTATTTGCTTTCGCAATGTCACCCTTGGATATGATCGTCATCCAGCGGTGCATCACTTGTCTGGCACTTTCGAGCCGGGCAGCATGACGGCAATCGTCGGCCCGAACGGGGCAGGAAAATCAACCTTGCTAAAGGGTCTCATGGGCGAGATCGTGCCTTTGGAGGGCGAAATCAATCGTGGTTGTCTTTCTCCCAAGACCCTTGGCTACTTGCCGCAAGCCGCTGATGTCGATCGTACCTTTCCTCTTACTGTGGCAGATACCATTCTGCTTGGCGCCTGGAAGCAGATTGGCGCCTTTGGCGGGGTAAACAAATCACTCGCCCAGAAAGCGCGCAACGCATTAAGCGCTGTGGGACTGGAAGGCACAGAAGCACGCCCCATCCAAGCCTTGTCTGCAGGTCAGTTTCAGCGCGTCCTATTTGCCCGTCTGCTTTTGCAGGATGCAGATACAATCATTTTGGACGAGCCATTTACAGCCATAGATGCACGCACAACACGCGATCTCTTGCGGTTGGTTATGCGATGGCATGATGAAAATCGAACAATCATCGCTGTGTTGCACGATTTTGATCAGGTCAAGGCCCATTTCCCCCGTGCTCTACTTCTCGCGCGGGAACCGATCGCGTGGGGGCCAACCGAAGAGACAATGTCTTCAAGCAATCTGCTGCAAGCGCGCGCCATGGCCGAGGCGTGGGATGAGAACGCAGACATCTGCACCAGAAGCTCAGAGGTATCGCTATGACCTTCTACTCTCTCGTTGTACATCCCTTCATCGAATATGGCTTTATGCGCAGAGCCCTCGTCGCATCTTTGGCGCTTGGATTGGGGGCGCCGCCGGTCGGTGTCCTCCTAATGTTGAGGCGGATGAGCCTGATAGGCGATGCCATGAGCCACGCCGTTCTGCCCGGCGCGGCAATCGGCTTTCTCATTGCGGGCAATCTCTCCCTCATGGCCATGGGGCTTGGAGGGTTGATTGCGGGCTTGAGTGTCGCTCTTTTGTCCGGTCTGGTGAGCCGCATGACGACCCTCAAGGAGGATGCGACCTTCGCCAGCTTTTATCTAACCTCTCTGGCGCTCGGCGTTCTTATTGTCTCTTTGCGTGGGTCAAATATAGATCTACTCCATATCCTGTTTGGCACGATCCTTGCGATCGATAACCAAGCCCTCTTCCTGATCGGCACCATCACCTCTCTTACTCTTGGGGCTCTGGCCATCGTTTATCGGCCGCTTGTTGCCGAGTGCTTCGATCCGGGCTTTTTGAGGGCAGTAGGCGGCTTCGGGCAGCTCTACCACTTTGTCTTCCTGTTTCTTGTCGTGATCAATCTTGTGGCGGGGTTTCAGTCACTCGGCACTCTCATGGCCGTCGGCATGATGATGTTGCCAGCGGCCATCGCCCAGCTTTGGGTGCGAACCTTGCCTTCCATGTTTGCTGTTGCGGCCTTAACAGCTGCTTTTTCCGGCTTTGTTGGCTTGCTGGTGTCTTTTCACCTGCGCTTTGCATCCGGTCCAACCATCATCTTAACTGCCAGTCTTATCTATTGTTTCTCATTGATCTTCGGACCTTCGGGACTCTGCTGGCGGTATATTAAACGCCCACATTTTGCGGGTTAATTCTCAAGGAGACCTCCTATGAAGAAAACACTCTTGGCTCTTGCAGGATCCGCTCTCATCAGCTTCGGAATGATGAGCTACGCCTCAGCCAAAACCATCGATGTTGTCGCAAGCTTTACGGTTCTTGGTGACGTCGTGCAAAATGTCGGTGGAGACCATGTAAAGGTCAACAGCCTTGTGCCGGCCAATGGCGATCCGCACGACTTTGAGCCATCACCAGATGATGCGAAGGCTGTGAAAGAAGCGTCCGTGACTTTTTTAAGCGGAGAAGGTCTGGAAGGCTGGTTTGAGCGGCTAGCCAAAGCATCAGGTTCGAAAAACAAACCAGTTATCGTTTCCAAAGGCATCAAAACCCACGAAATGGAAGAGGATGGAGAGACCATCACGGATCCGCATGTCTGGAATAGCGTACCGAATGTGCTTGTCTGGGTCGACAATATCGAAGCAGCTCTCATCAAGGCCGATCCAGAAGATTCTGCCGACATCAAGAAAAGCGCTGATGCCTATCGTGCCAAGCTGAACGCACTTGATGCTTCCATCAAAGCCAAATTTGCAGATGTCGCTAAAGATAAATTGAAGGTGCTCACCAGCCATGACGCTTTCGGCTATTTCAGCGAAGCCTATGGCATCAAGTTCCTATCGCCATTGGGACTTTCCACTGAAACCGAAGCATCGGCTGCCGATGTCGCAGAGCTGATCGATCAGATCAAAGCCGAAGGTGTGAAAGCCTATTTCCTTGAAAATTCAAATGATTCTCGTCTGGTCAAGCAAATCGCCAATGCAACGGGGGCGCAACCCGGTGGTGAGCTCTATCCAGAAGCCCTATCCCCGAAAGATGGTCCTGCACCAACTTACATCGACATGATGGCACACAATGCCGATTTGATCGCCAAAGCCGTGTCTGAATAAACGAGAACACAGAGCAGAAAAATAAGGTGCAAACAGAAATTGTTTGCACCTTATTTTTGTATGTAACGATCAAAATGGCTTCAGTCTTTAAACCGCACTGAAGAGTTTGCTCGATGGCTCTCGTTACCCCCAGACAGGGAAGGGGTCGGGAAGCTGACGATATTTTTCTGGTCTGAAGGCCTCACCTTCCGGGACAGGATCGATCAGGCATCTCTCCAACATGGCGCATATCCGGTCCTTGTTCATTTCCCCCAACATGCCGATAAAGACGATTTCTTGTCGTCTGTCTCCATAAACCGGATCAAATCGAGCCTTAACTTTTGCGCGCATTTCTTCATCTTTAGGCCACCGCTCTTCAGGCATTGCGGCCCACCAATAGCCGAGCAACTCAGTGCGGGCCATTGCTCCGGCAAGCGAAAATTCACCAACCATGTGATGGCGTGTTGCCAGCCAGAAATGACCCTTCGCCCGAATAACACCAGGCAGAGGGGTCTGAAGAAACTCATTGAATTTTTCCGGAACCAATGGCCTTCGTGCGTTCCATACAAAGCTGGTCACGCCATATTCGGCGTCTTCTGGCACATGATCTTCAAAGCCATATAGCTCCTTGAACCACATTGGATGTTCATGCGCGCGATCAAAATCAAACAAGCCAGTATCAAAAATAGCATCGCCGCTCACTTCACCGAAATTGGTTTCGATCACCTTTGCATCTGCATTCAGGCTGCGAACAATAGCGCGTGCCGTCTCCAGCTGAACCGGCGATGCATCATCCACTTTGTTCAAGATGATCAGATCAGCAAATTCGATTTGATCAACAAAGAGATCGACCAGTGTGCGGGTGTCATCCTCGGCAACTTCTTCTCCCCGATCCTTAAGAAACTCGGTGGAGCCAAAGTCCTTTGTCAAATGCACGGTATCCACCACTGTAACCATGGTGTCTAGCCGCGCCAGATCGGAGAGGCTTAGTCCGTTTTCATCACGAAACTCAAACGTAGCGGCAACAGGCAAAGGCTCAGAAACGCCCGTGCTTTCAATAAGCAAGTAATCAAAGCGTCCTTCCTCTGCAAGTCTGCGTACCTCAACAAGCAAGTCATCTCGAAGAGTACAGCAAATACAGCCATTGGTCATTTCAACCAGCTTTTCTTCGGCGCGATTGAGTTCTGTCTCTTCGCGAACCAGATCCGCGTCAATATTGACCTCGCTCATGTCATTGACAATCACGGCGACGCGGCGTCCATCACGATTGTTAAGTACGTGATTGAGAAGTGTCGTCTTGCCAGATCCCAGAAAGCCAGAAAGAACGGTGACGGGGAGACGAGTGTCTGAATTGGAAGTCTGTAACATGCAACCTCACTAAATGATATGTTATAACATATCATTTATAAAGTCGGCCGGAATTTGTCAATTCCAAAACAGCTCAGACATGAACTATAAGCCCACCGGCAATGAATTGATTGAAGCCCCTAACTGCCAGTTCCGGAAAGCTTGTTTGAAAGCACTTCTTTAGCCCCATTAAGCATCGAACTGTTTGTATGCGTGATTGGGAGCAGCAGAATTATGATCGCGATCCTCAGCGCTTATGTGCCCATGGCAAAATCTCTGTCGCCCCTTCAGGAGCATCAATCATCGGGACATAGATCTTGATATCAAGCAGCGGCGTGCCATCGATGCAATCAAGCCCGCTGACCGTCAGTTTCGTGCCTTCAATCGCGAGGATCTTGACAGCACTCAGAGCGATCGGGTTGGGCCGATGGGGAGAACGCGTAGCAAAAACACCATATTGCTTTTCAGCATTGGGCGGGGTCGTCTGCAGCTTTGTTCTATCGGCCTTGTCAAACCAATAGAGCACGGCAATATGGCGCCCGACCTCAAGGCCCAGAAAGGCATCGGCAAAAGCAGGATCGACCTCGATCACGCTTTCACTCTCGTTAAAGCGGCTGTTACGCGGGCATTCCTCTCGGCTTTTAAAGCCGGTCCATATTTTGCCAATCGGTTGCAGGGTGAATGGGGGGAGCTGATCAGACATGGTTCTCTTCCTTTCTTTCCATCAAACTTTCACATAACGGCGTCACTCAGCCAAAATGGTTGGCCTTGTGGCTGTTGGGATTTCTGTCGGTTTTGGCACGACGACGGGAGCACCATCGATGGTGTGAATGCTAACCGGAATATCATAGGTCGCCTCTATGAGCTTTGGAGAAATCTCCCCGACGGCCCCGCGCGCCAGAACGCGCCCGTCTTTCAAAAGCAGAAATTCATCCGCAAAGCGAAGGGCCGTGTTGAGATCATGCATGGTTACAACGGTAGCCGTTTTGCGCTCTCTTACAACCGAAAACAGGAGCGACAAGAGCTCGAACTGATTGCGCATATCAAGTGCGCTGGTCGGCTCGTCCAGCAACAGCAGGCGCGGTTGCTGAACAAAGGCTCTGGCGATTGACACCTTTTGCAGCTCTCCCCCTGAAAGCTCATCGAGATAGCGTAAACTCAGCGCCTCAAGGCCCAGACGCGCAATGGTCTCTCCCACCATAGCGAGATCGTGATCCTTCACGCGCCAGCCCATATGCGGCTTGCGCCCCATCAGCACGGCATCAAACACCGTGAGACGGGCTGTTTGCGATTTCTGCGCCACATAGCCCACTTTTGCGGCCAATTGTGGCGGCGTCAGGCAAAGCAGGTTCTCGCTATCGAGCAAAACGCTTCCACCTTTCGGTTTCTGGATTGCATTAAGGCACTTGAGAAGGGTCGTCTTGCCCACGCCATTGGGGCCGAGAATGACAAGAATGCGTCCGGGTTTGAGGTCGAAGGCGATGTCATTGAGAATGGCTCTGTTGCGATAGGCAAAATGGATGTCCTGAACGTCGAGCATCAGTGTCGTCCTCCGCGTAAAATGAGCCACAGAAACACCGGCACGCCGAGAAAAGAAGTCAACACAGACACCGGCAGAACATTGGGCGACAGCACCAAACGCGCAGCCGTATCGGCGACCAGCAACAAGAGCGCTCCGCCAATCAGGCTGGCTGGCAAAAGGAAGCGATGATCCGCTCCGATGACCCTGCGCACCATATGAGGCACCACGAGACCGACAAAGCCGATGATACCGAGAAACGAGATTGACACTGCAGTCAGAAGGGAGGCGGCAAACATGCTGACAAGGCGCAAGCGCTCCACTCTCACACCCAGCCCTTGCGCAGTCTCGTCTCCGGCATCAATGGCATTATAGTTCCAGCATTGCGCGATAAAATAGATTGAGATCGGTAAGGTGACAGCGGCTATCAGTCCGATGTCGCGCCAGGTGGCACGGGCCGTGTCGCCAAAGGTCCAAAAGACCATGGCCGCCAATTGCACATCATCTGCAAAGAATTGCAGGAACATGGTGCCCGCCGTAAAGAGCGAGCCCAGAGCCACCCCCGTCAGCACCATGACCTCGGGTGACGCCCCCCTCACACGAGCAATCAGCGTGATGAGTGCCGCCGCAAGCAGGCTAAAACCGAAGGCAGACAGCGTAACGGCAACCGGATTATAAACCGCAACCGCGCCTCCCTCCGCCGACGGGATCTCCATGGCCCCGACGGCCATAACGCTCAGAGCGGCCCCGAAGGCCGCTGCGTGAGAAATGCCCAGAGTGAAGGGAGAGCCAAGCGGGTTGCGCAGAACCGACTGCATGGCAGCTCCGGATACAGCCAATCCTGCCCCGGCAAGCATGGCCGCCACAGCCTGCGGCAGCCGAATGCTCCAGACAATGATGTCGCTTCGGCGCGGAGCGTCAGCTCCGATCAGGGACAAGACCACATCTTTTATCGGCACTGCTGCCGCCCCCAAAGAGAGGGCCGCAATCAACGCAGGCACGAGCGCCAAAACCAGCAGTGCAAGAACCAGTGACTTGCGACGGATATAAAGGGCATAGCCACCCAAGTTGGCATCACAGGCCTTCAGCATCATTGGACTGGCACCTGACGGAAAACCAGACCATTGAAAATGCGATTCATTTCGTCAAACACAGGCTTACCGAACAGGAAGCTATATATCTCATCCGCTTTCGAGACAGGATCGATGTCCGAAAAGTTATCCGAATAGACCAGCTTGCCGATAAAATATGCGTCAGCAAGAATGGAGCCATAATTCTTGGTATAAAGCGCATAAGGCAGTGTGCCCCAAACCTGCCCCTTCTCTCTGGCGGAGAGAATTTGATAGGCAGGATCATTCATCAGTTCGGCCTGCCCTCCGGCATCGGGACCAAGCTGCAGGGTTGCAAGATCAAGCAGAATGATCTCCGGATCCCACTCGATCAGCTTTTCCTTCGCAATAGTGGTGGCGTGCCCCCCACTCGCTTTTGCCTTGGATGCGGCAAGATTTTGAAGCCCCAAAGCCGCAAAAGGCGCATAAACCGGATCGGTGGATGCAAGCCCGCGCGACCCGCGGTAGGAGATGCCCCCGACATAGATGCTCGGAGCGTCCGTCTCAGACGCAGAGGCGCGCGCCTCAAGATCGGATCTTGTGTCCTTGAAGAAGGAGACCAGCTCGGCGGCTCTCTCTTTGCGGTCGAGCGCGTCGCCCATAATTTCCAGTGCCTGATAGAATTGCTCGCTCTGACTATCAAGATCCCCATATTCCACTGCGATCACGGGAATATGCGTCTTCTGCTGCAGCACGTCCGGCTTCAGCCCAGAAGAGCCAACGGTCTTGAAGATGACCTGCGGGGCAGGATCAAGCGCCATAATCAGCTCCGGATTGTCCCGTCCCAGATGTTGCCCGAAAAGAGGCAAGCTCTTATAGGCAGGGTTCACCAGTGCGTAGGGACGCGAGTCAAAAGGCGATTTGCGTTTCTCCATTCCGTCTACCCCGACAACACGATCTTCGACGCCAAGATAAGTGAGAAGCCGCAAGCAGCCTGCACCGGAGCAAATCACATGATCAACCTTGTCTGGAATATCGTGCACGACGCCCAAGGCATCTTTGACGATACGTGCAGAAGCAGGAAGACTGAAAGAAACAAGCGCCAAGGCGCTGGCAAATAGATATCGAATTTTCATGACATGACCATTTTCAAGGAATGGGGAAGAAAATTCACACAGATTCCGAGGCTGTCAGTAGCCAGAGTCCAAGGGAACGTTCCGGCATGAGGCAAGCGCCCCGTGGCAGCAGGCAGGCCAAAAACGACACCAGTTTGAAAAAAGGAATACAAAAAAGACCTTCCTTCTGGAGCACCCCGCCCAGATCTGAATGAGTGGAATGTCGGCAGGTCTCCTGGCTCACAGGTCAATATGCTTTTCTACCTTCCCGGCTCGAACCAGTGGTAAAAGAGAAAAGCATTCTCTGTTTACAGTTGCGGGGGCAGCTCCGGATTCACGACAAGGCACACGTCTTGCCACACACCGGATTCCCTTTTCATTCCTTTTGGAAACCGACACCTAATTTCTGTTGCAATTGCCTTGACCTGTCAATTGACAGATCAGCGCAGTCTCTCCTCGCCGCACAAGGCATCAATAATAAAGGTCAAGGATCACCTTTCACGTTCCCTTCTTGCTCTGTATGAAGAGGATCGGAGTTGAAAATGAAGGGCTTTTCGGAGTCTGCTTACGCTTGTTCAAACACCCCCTCGATTTCATCGAAACGACAAAGACAGGGTTTGGATCGCTAAGCACTCAAAACAGATGCTTCCTCTTGTGAAATATCTGATTTACTGGAGATTTTTTTAATTCTAAAAATAAAAGTCAGGAAAAACAGTAATATTTCCAAATAGAAAAGAAACAAAGTCATTTCCCCTCTTCAGGCCAAAACAACAACAACATTAATACTTTAGTGTAAAAAAGTTATAATGTTATGATTTTCAATAGAATTTCCAGATTTTGGTCAAATCTCGCCAAGATAGATTAAAAAGCATGCATTTTTGCCCTGTCTGAATTTGGCAGCCAATGTCTAACTGAATGCGCACCGTTTGATCATCGGATCATCTTCAAAGCAAAGAAGTGCGTTGCACATTTGGGAGGACATCATGAGCACCAAGGCCGTTATAGCGGTGGATCTGGGCGCGTCATCGGGACGCGTACTCAAAGTTACGCTGTCCGACGGCACGCTCTCTTTGCAAGAGATCAATCGCTTTCCCCATGGCCCCAAACCGATTGATGGTCGCCTTTGCTGGGATCTCGATTATCTCTGGGGTGGCATCCGGCAAGGCATCGGCAAGGCCTTGGCCAGCGATCCAACCATCGCCTCCATCGGCGTTGATAGCTGGGCGGTTGATTTCGTGCCCGTGGATGGGGACGGAGCGGCCTTGTTGCCCTTTGTCAGCTATCGCGATGCCCGAACCGAAGGCATCATGCCCGATTTCTATCGCAGAAGCGGGATCAGCGCCCATGAGCTGTTCGAGAAGACCGGCATCCAGTCGCTGGAACTCAACAGCCTCTATCAGCTTTACGCCCTCAAGGATCATCCGCTGGAAAGCTACAGCCGGCTTGACCGCTTCATGCTGCTGCCCGACTGGATCCATTTCCAGCTGACCGGCATCTGGTCGAGCGAATATACCAATGCCACCACCACCCAGATGCTCAGCGTGCATGACAAGAGCTGGGACCCCGATCTCCTCCAACAGGTCGCCATGCCCACCAAGGTGATGCCACGCATTCGCAATGCTGGCGATATCCTCGGCCCGCTCAAACCGGACTGGTGCTCTGAATGGGGCCTTGGCGATGGCGCCGACCAGGCCCCGAAAGTCGTTCTGTGCGGCACCCATGACACAGCCTCCGCCGTTGCCGCCCTGCCCTCCCTGACGCCAGAGCCCTATTTCATATCCATGGGTACATGGGCGCTCGTCGGTCGCGAAGCACCGGTACCGGATCTCTCCGACTATGCCTTCCGCCATGGCCTCTCCAATGAGGGCGGCGTGTTTGACACCTATCGCCAGCTGCGCAATGTGTCCGGCCTTTGGCTGATCCAGCGGGTGCGCGAAGAACTGGCCCCTGACAGCGATTTTGCCGACTGGGTCGCCGACGCCGAACAAGCCGAACCGGGGCGATCCCTCATCGATCCGATGGCCGATCGCTATTTCCGCGCCGCCTCCATGGTCGAGACCATAAAGACAGCCTGCCGGGAGACAGGCCAACCCGTACCGCAAAGCCGGGGCGAGCTGGCCCGCTGCATTTTCGAAAGCCTGGCGCTCAATTTCGCTGATGTGCTCATGGACTTCTCCAAGGGGCAACCGATCTCCGAGCTGCATATCGTTGGCGGAGGCGCCCGCAATGGCTTGCTTTGCCAGCTGACCGCCGATTTCCTGGGCAGCCCGGTGATATCCGGGCCGTTTGAGGCATCCGCCCTGGGCAACGCCGTGGTGCAGATGATTGGCCTTGGCTGGATTGCGGATCTTGATGAAGGACGGCGGATCATTCGCAACAGCGAGACCCTGCCCCAATATCAGCCGCATACCTCCCGGCAGCAGGCATGCATTCGCCAGCGTTATCACATGCTCTTTCACAAAGAAAAGGAACTGGCCATATGACCCGCCTTAACTATGATGCCGCCCGCGACGCTTTTGCGGAATGGGGCGTTGATGCCGATGCTGCCATCAAACAGCTGGCCGATATTCCCATCTCCATGCATTGCTGGCAGGGCGATGATGTTGTCGGCTTTGAACAAAGCGAAGGCGGCAGCGCCGGTGGCATCCAGATCACCGGCAACTATCCCGGACGCGCCCGTACCGCAGCCGAGCTGCGCGCCGATCTCGAATTTGCCTATGGCAAGATCCCCGGCAAGCATCGCCTCAATCTGCATGCAAGCTATCTCGATACGGACGAGACGCCGGCCCGGGACGAACTGGACTATCACCATTTTGCCAGCTGGGTCGACTGGGCAAAGGACAACGGCCTCGGGCTCGACTTCAACCCGACCTTCTTCGGCCACCCCAAGGTGGATGAGAATCTGACCCTTTCGCATCCGGACAAGGATATCCGCAATTTCTGGATTCGCCATGGCCAATGCTGCCGTGCCATTGCTGCCAAATTCGGCGAGGAACTGGGCAGCCCTTGCGTCAACAATATCTGGGTGCCCGATGGCTACAAGGATACGCCGATTGACCGGCTGGCCGCCCGCGACCGGCTGGAAAGCGCCATCGACGAGATGATCGCACAGCCCTATGATGCCGCCCATATGCTCGATGCCGTGGAATCCAAACTGTTCGGCATCGGGGTGGAAGCCTGCACCGTGGGCAGCCATGAATTCTATCTGGGCTATGCCATCCGCAAGGGCACCCTCCTGTGCCTTGATATGGGCCATTTCCACCCGACCGAGAATGTGGCCGACAAGCTGTCCTCCGTCTCCCAGTCGGTCAAGGAAATCCTGCTGCATGTCAGCCGCCCGATGCGCTGGGATAGCGACCATGTGATCCTGCTCAACGATGACATTCTGGCCATGGCGCAGGAACTGGTCTTCGGCAACCTTCTGCCACGCACCCATATCGGGCTGGATTTCTTCGATGCGACCATCGCCCGCACATCCTCCTGGGTCATCGGCACGCGCAACATGCAGAAAGCCCTGCTGCGTGCCCTCCTCATGCCACAGGCCGAGCTGAAGTCGATCGAGGAAAAACTCGACTTCACCCAACGCTTCCTGATGACCGAAGAACTCAAGGATCTGCCTTATGGCGTGATCTGGAATGAGTTCTGCGCGCGCAACAATGTTCCAACTGGCAAGGCGCTCATCGCCGACCTCAACAGCTATCAGGCCAGTGTGGCCCCCCGCGGATAAGGATTAAAAGCATGACAGTATTTTCGCACCCGATCCCCTTTGTGCAACAGGTCGCCTCTCTGGCGCGCCTTTGCTGGGAAATGGGATGGAACGAAGCCAACGGTGGCAATATTTCCTGGCGGCTGCCAACCGATGAAGTGGAAAGCGTGCTCGCCCGCCGCTACCCGAACGTGACACCCGCTGCCCCCGTCAAGCTGCCCCAGCCGCAGCCGACCCTTGACGGGGACTATTTCATCGTCACAGGCACGGGGCAATATTTCCGCCACGCCATTGAGTTTCCCGATCAGGTCTTCGGCATTGTCCGGATCGTCGAGGGCGGCTCTGCCTATCAGACCGTCTGGGGCTTTAGCAATGGCGGACGGCCGACCTCGGAATTTGCCACCCATCTGGCAGGCCATGCGGTGCGCAAGCGTGTCTCTGAAGGGCGCGAGCGGATCATCATGCATTGCCATGCCCCAGAATTCATTGCCCTCAGCTACATCCTGCCCCTTGATAGCAAGGAACTGACGATGGCGCTCTGGACCAAGATGCCCGAATGCATCGTGATCTTCCCTGATGGTGTGCGCATCGTTCCCCCCATGCTACCCGGCACCACCCAGATCGCCGATGCCTCCATCAAGGAAATGGAAAAGGGGCGCATCATTTCCTGGTCGCACCACGGCATTTTCGCCTCCGAAGCCACCCCGGATTCCGTCTTCGGGCTGATCGAAACCATCGAGAAGGCCGCAAGCATCCACCGCAAGGTGCTGTCCGCCGGGGGTGAAAAACAAACCATCTCGAAAGAACTGCTCGGCCAACTCACCGACTATTTCGAAAGACTGCTCGTCCAGAAACCCGACTTCCTGGACGATTAAAAGGCAACGAAAGAGGCCCTCTCGGGAGGAAAACCAAGGGCCTCTTTCATGCATTGGAAGATCCATAGTAGATAGGGAGAGAGACTATGAAACTGAAACACCTGCTATCAATGGCCGCGATTGCCGGCCTTATGGCAACATCTGCGGCTATGGCTGCTGATGTCCGCATCGCCATGGTGCCCAAAAGCCTCGGCAATGCCTTCTTTGAAGCAGCACGAGACGGGGGCAACGAAGCCGCCAAGGAAATTGGCGGGGTTGAACTCATCTTCAACGCTCCGGCAGTTGTTACCGCTGAAGGCCAGATCGAGGTGATCAACGCCCTGATCGCACAACGCGTCGATGCCATTGCGATTTCCTCAAACGACCCCGACGCTCTTGTTCCGGTTGCCAAAAAGGCGATGAAACGCGGCATCAAGGTCTTGTCCTTCGACTCCGCAATCGCACCGGAAGGCCGCATGCTGCATATGCATCCGGCAACCGCGGCTGGAGCAGCCAAGGCACAGCTGGAAATGGCAGTTGACGCCATCGGTCCGGAAGGGGAAATCGCCATCCTGTCCGAAACCCCACAATCCACCAACCAGAATGAGTGGATTGAAGAAATGAAGAAGCTGCTCCCATCTGACGAATTCTCAAAGTTGAAGCTCGTGGATGTCGCCTATGGCATGGGACAATCGGACAAGTCCTATCGCGAAACCATCGCCCTGCTGCGTCGCTATCCAGACCTCAAAGCCATTATCGCTCCGTCAACGGTCGCGATTTCTGCCGCTGCCAAGGCGGTTGAAGATCAGGATATGGTCGGCAAGGTTTATGTAACCGGTCTGGGTCTGCCTTCTGAACTGGCTGGCTATGTGCATACCGGCTCCATCAAGTCCTTTGCCATCTGGAACCCGATTGATCTGGGTTACTCAGCCACCTACCTCGCCTATGACCTGATCCAGAAGGGTGAAGTGAAAGCAGGTGACGAGCTGGATGCGGGCCGAATGGGCACCTTCAAGCTCGATGACAAGCTGGAAACCTCGCTGCCTCAGCCATTTGTTTATGACGCAAGCAACGTCGACAAATACTCCAAAATTTTCTGAGTGAATTGCTTGATGTGTAGAGCCACTATCGGGCAGGTCGGACATTCCGACCTGCCTCCCAACGGAGGAAATTATGGCTGATCATGCGAACACCACTCCCCTTGTCGAGTTCAAGGGGATCACCAAGACATTTGGTGGCATTCATGCTCTCAAGAACGCCGAATGCCGGATCTATCCCGGAGAAGTCGTTGCGCTGATTGGCGAAAATGGAGCTGGGAAGTCAACGCTCGTGAAGTCCATGACGGGGCTTTATCACCCTGACAGTGGATCAATCAAAATCAAGGGAATTCCGGTCAGGCTGGCAACGGCCAAGGCTGCCGCTGTGATGGGAATTACTGCCATCCATCAGGAAACGACACTGTTTGAAGAACTGTCCGTTGTCGAGAATATCTTCATGGGGCATCCGTGCCTGAAAAACGGTGGCTTGTTGGACTGGAAGCAGATGCATGAAAAAGCAACTGCATTGCTCAAGGAAGTGGATCTCGATATTGATCCGGCCATCCTGCTCAAACAACTCAGCCTCGGCCAGCAGCATATGGTGGCCATTGCCAGAGCGCTCGCAGAAGAAGCTGATGTCGTCATCATGGATGAACCAACATCCTCGCTTTCTTCCAACGAGATCGAAAAGCTCTATGTGATTATCGAGCGCTTGCGGCAGCTTGGAAAAGGCATTCTGTTCATCTCGCACAAGTTCGACGAGATCTTTCACATCGCTGATCGCTATGTTGTTTTTCGCGACGGCTCCTTTGTGGGAGAAGGCAATATTGCTGATGTGCGGGAGGACGATCTTGTCAAGATGATGGTCGGCCGCGAGGTTGCGACAGTCTTTCCCAAACGCACAGTCGAAGTGGGAGAGCCGTTGCTTGAGGTCAAGAATCTGGGCAACAATATCGAGTTCAAGAACATCTCTTTCTCGCTACACAAGCGCGAAATTCTGGGCTTTTACGGGCTGGTTGGCGCGGGGCGTTCCGAGATCATGCGCTCCATCATGGCGCTGAGCCCTTATGCCTTTACCGGCGAAATCACTCTTGATGGCAAGGCAATCCATTGGACGGACTGCTCGCAAGCCATTGATGCCGGGGTTGTCTATGTGCCGGAAGACCGGCGCAATCAGGGGGCGATCCTGCCTCTCTCAATCCGGGATAACATCGCCCTGCCCTCACTCAAAAAGCTTTCAAATGGCATCTGGCCCAATCGAGACGCAGAAAAGAAGCTCGCTCAGGACTATGGTCAGATCTTTGCCATCCGTGCTGCCAACATTGAACAGCCAGTGGAAGACCTGTCGGGCGGCAATCAGCAAAAGGTCGTGCTTTCTCGCTGGCTGGCAACCAACCCCAATGTCGTGATTGTGGACGAACCCACGCGCGGTATCGACGTCGGTGCCAAGTCTTCGGTGCACGATGCGTTGGGAAGTATGGTGGAGAAGGATCTTTCCGTGCTGCTGGTCTCATCCGAATTGCCCGAGTTGATGGGTATGGCTGACCGCATCATCGTCATGCGGCTGGGCGAAATCGTTGCTGAATTCGACCGCCAGGATTTCGATGCAGAAATGATCGCCGCCTACGCAACCGGAGCAAAAAAGCCTCAAACACAGTCTCATGACAGGGAGGTTGCATAATGGTCAAGGCACTAAAGAGCCGTGAGGCGCTGCTGGCCGCCAGCTGGATAGCGCTGATCGTCATCGCGGGCATTGTAACGCCCAACTTCGTCACCGTTCAGGCCTTGCGCGATCTGCTGACGGACCTTTCCATCTTGATGGTGCTCGCACTCGCACAGATGATTGTCATCCTGATCCGGGGCATCGATTTGTCAGTTGCGGCCAACCTCGCCTTCACGGGCATGATGGTCGCCCTCATCGCGGTCGCCAATCCGGGATTGCCGACCATTGTCTGGCCGGTGCTCTGCATTATCATCGGCACATTCATCGGCATGTTCAACGGCGTGCTCGTGGCTGAACTCAAGATCCCCCCGATTGTCGTGACGCTCGGAACCATGAGTGTCTGGCGCGGCATGATCTTTGTCGTCTCCGGCGGAGCGTGGGTTGTGCAGCATCAGTTCCCGGAAGGATATCTATCGGTCCCCCGTACCCCCATTCTCGGTTTGACCCTGTTTTTCTGGATCGGTCTGATCGTCACATTCGGCATGTGGCTCATGACCACCCAGACCCGGTTTGGCCGCGAGCTGTATGGCATGGGTGGCAACCCTCGAGCTGCAGAATATGCAGGCGTTCGTGTCAAGCATCACGAATTCTGGGTTTATACCATCACGGGTGCTCTGTCGGGTCTGTGCGGATGGCTATGGACCTCCCGCTATGCAATGGCCAATACCGACGTTGCCCTTGGCTTCGAGCTGCAAACAGTCGCAGCCTGCGTCATCGGTGGGGTTGCCATTTCCGGCGGTGCTGGAACGATTATCGGGGCTGTCTTTGGCGCGCTGTTCCTTGGAACGCTCTACAATATTCTGCCCGTTATCGGCGTGAGCCAGTTCTGGCAACAGGCATTGTCCGGGGCAATCATCCTGATTGCAGTCTATTTCAACATGATCAGCCGAAGACCTCCGGTCAGGCGGATTCTTCCGCAGGCTGCAAGTCAGGGAGTACAGGAATGACCATGACAGTTTCCTCAAACAACCGCCCCTCACTCGATGCCCCCTCAACGATATCGGCAGGCTCTTTGCTGAAATCGAGGGAGATCGTGCTCATCGGCCTGTTGATTCTGGTTTTCGTTGGCGGCGACCTATCAAGTCCTTGGTTCCTCGACATCTACAACCTGCTCGATTCAACGGCCATTTTTTCTGAAATCGCAATGATGGCCCTGTCGACAGCCCTTGTCATTATCTGTCGGGACATTGATATTTCGATGGCTTCGGTGATGGCCCTTTCATCCTTGATGATGGGGCTGGCGAGCCAGAGCCTCGGGCTGGGAGCCCTGCCCCTGTGTCTGGTTGGCTTACTGACAGGGGCTGCCTGTGGCTTCTTCAACGGCTTTCTGGTAACCCGCCTGAAAATGCCGGCAATCGTGGTCACAATCGGCACCATGTCGCTGTTTCGTGGCGTTGCAGCCGGTGTGCTTGGCAATGAGAAGATTGCCCATTATCCGGATGCATTCACGGCGATTGGCCAGTCCTACTTCATGGATATGGTGCCCTATTCCTTCATCACCTTCGTTCTGCTCTCTGTCGTCTTCATCATTGTCATTCACTACACGACGATTGGCCGTTCGATATTTGCCCTGGGCAACAATCCAGAAGGGGCGCTATTCTCGGGCATTCGCACCGACCGCCTGCGCTTCATCCTGTTCACGCTCAACGGTCTGATGGCAGGCCTGGCTGCGGTTTTCCTGACGTCCCGATTGGGCAGCACGAGACCCGATATCGCCAACGGCCTCGAGATGGAAGTGATCACCATTGTTGTTCTGGGTGGAGTTTCGCTTAATGGCGGCAAAGGCACCATATCCGGTGTCTTCATCGCCGCTCTTGTCATCGGCTTCCTGCGGTTGGCCATCACGCTCAACAATGTGCCGGGCAACATCCTGATCGTGTTCACGGGTACCCTGCTGGTCGTGTCCGTGGCTCTGCCGATCATTGGGCAGAAATATCTGCCACGCCTTAGCAAGAAGAAAAGCGAATGACGCCTTGTGATGGCGCGGCTCCTTCGACCAATCGATGGTCGTAGACTGCGCCATCACCCGCAAGCACAAAGAAAACCGGAAAGCTGATCTTGGAACAGCTTTCCAATAGGGGGAGATCAAGGCCTTGGAACGTTATGCCTTCAAGATGCAATTAAAGCCGGGTGTCGAGGATGAATACAAGAAACGCCACGATGAAATCTGGCCCGAGATGATTTCGGTTCTCAAGGAAGCGGGCGTTTCGGACTACTCGATTTTTCTGGATGAAGAAACAGGGCAGCTCTTCGCTTTTCTCCGCCGCGATGAAAAGCATCTGATGGATGCACTGCCGGACAAGGCAATCGTCAGAAAATGGTGGGACTGGAATGCGCCTCTCATGGAGGTTCTGCCTGACAATGAACCGGTGAGCATACCGTTAAAAGAGATGTTCCATCTTGAATAACCCCCATCCCCCAATCTCTTTGAATCTATGTGACTGCATTTCGCCGATCTAACAGACTTCAAAAAGCCTCCAGACCTCCGACATGCTCGCCGCAATAGACGATAGAAAAGGTTCAAGTAACCAAGACACACAAGTCATTCAACACGGGAGGACGAGTTGATATGCATCGCATGATTTTAAATGAAACATCCTATTTCGGAGCTGGCTGCCGATCAGAACTGGTTGGCGAAGTGAAAAGCCGCGGCTTTTCCAAAGCCCTGATCGTTACAGACAGCGTTCTGAGCAAGGCAGGTGTCGTCAGCAAAGTTACCGACATGCTCGATCAGGCCGGACTGGCCTATGAGATATTCGACAAGGTGATGCCCAATCCAACCATCGATGTGGTCAAGGATGGCATTGCGGCTTTCAAGGCCTGTGGCGCCGACTATCTCATCGCCATTGGCGGCGGTTCTCCGCAAGATACCAGCAAGGCCATTGGCATTGTCAGCAATAACCCTGAATTCGAAGACATTCGCAGCCTTGAAGGCGTGGCCCCGACCAAAAAACCCTGCGTTCCGATCATTGCACTGGCCACCACGGCAGGAACCGCAGCTGAAGTGACTATCAATTATGTCATCACGGATGTTGAGAACCGCCGCAAATTCGTCTGCGTTGATCCCCATGACATTCCGATTGTCGCAATCATCGATAGCGAGCTGATGGAAAGCATGCCGGTCTCGCTGAAAGCGGCGACAGGTATGGATGCGCTTACCCATGCGATCGAAGGATATATCACGCTCGGCGCCTGGGAATTGACAGATGCCTTGCACCTTAAAGCCATTGAAATCATAGCCAAATCCTTACGGGCCTCCTGTGCTGGCGAGCCCGAAGGCGTGGAAGGCATGGCACTTGGGCAATATGTTGCAGGCATGGGCTTCTCGAATGTCGGTCTGGGGCTTGTTCATGGCATGGCCCACCCGCTGGGCGCTTTTTATGACACGCCCCATGGCGTAGCAAACGCCATTCTGCTGCCAACCCTGATGGCCTACAATGCAGATTATACAGGCGAAAAATATCGCGCCATCGCAACAGCCATGGGGGTAAGTGACGTAGAGAGCATGCCACTTGAGGATGCACGAAAAGCGGCTATCGACGCCGTCCAACAGCTATCCATCGATGTAAAAATCCCCACCAAGCTTACCGATGTGGGTGCCAAGGCAGAAGACATCGATGCGCTCGCAGATGCGGCCATGGCTGATGTGTGCACGGGAGGTAATCCGCGCGAAGCCAAGCTCGAAGAAGTCAAGGAACTCTATCGCTCCTTGATGTAGAGCCTTCAAAAAAGGAAAGAGGATGCTGGTTCGGACTGATGTCCAGAAAAGCATGAATGGTGGGGTCTGACCAGCACACCTCTTGATAGGACACCCGAACTGGTGAACAGCTGAGCATCTATTCAAACTCAACAAAGTCGAGATTATTGTTCAGAGCTTCCAAAGTCTTGCTGTTGATCTGCCGTGCGAGCAGAGCCAGAACGACAGCACGATTGCGACGATTGAAAACAGCCCCACCTTTGGTGCTCGGCACATCGCTTATGCCCATTTTGGCGTAGATGCTTTGTAGCCGACTTTGCACCGTGCGCAGCGAAATGCAACGCCGCTCCGAAATGGCACTGTCAGTCAGTCCCAGAGCGATATCCAGCAACACTTCATATTCTGTATCAGTCAAAGCGTGATAGCTGTTTTTCGACCGCTTCTGAATGCCGACAACTTCATAATCAATGATCGTCTGCCGATCTTCAAAAATTCCCTTGATGGCACGCTCCAGCCGATCTGAAGAGGACGATTTGAGAAGATAGCCATAGGCGGTTTCCGATGGTGCGACCTTGGCCACGCCGCGCACATAGGCCTCATCGGCATAGTTAGACCAGAACATGATGGGCAGCTCGGGAAATTGCGCCCAAACGGCCTTGGCGACATCAACGCCGGTAATCTTGGGGATTTGCAGATCAAGAATGATCGCATCAGGACGGAACTTCAGAGCCAGCGCAAGCCCCTCTTCACCATCGGAGGCTTCCAGCACGTCAACAAATCCCATGTCCGGATTGCTCACCACCTTGCACAGGAATTCCCGGTGCAGCAAATCATCTTCAACAATCAGGATCGAGCGTCCCTTCATTTTATATTCGGCTCCCTGGGGCCCTGTTCCTGATGATAGCAGATTGTCAGTTCAGCCGGATTACCGGGCTGGGAGAAATGCACTTTGGCCCCAACCAGAGAAGCGCGGGTTTTCATATTCAGCATCCCGCCGCGGCTGGCGTAACTTTCCTTGTGGTAGCCACATCCATTATCCTTGAAAGAAATGATCAATTGCTCAGCATCGCTCTTGAAAGTGATGACAAGATGGCTGCAGCCGGAATGGCGAATGGAGTTGTTTCCCGCTTCCTGCAGAATACGATAGAAAACCAGTCGCAGATTCAGCGGCAACTCGTCGATGCGACCATCAGACTGGTCAATAATTTCGACGGAGATATCCTGCCGTGCTGTTTTGATCTGCCGGTCCAGCTGCGCCTGCACGGCCTCGATCAGCCCGAACATCTCCAGGACGGTTGGCTTGGCATCATCCACAATATGTCTTAGCCCCAACAGGCAATGCCCCAACTCTTCCTTGAGATCATTTAAGTCCTCACCATCCAGCTCTTCCACCGAGCCGAGCCAACGCAAAGTGCGCGATAGGTCTGCCAAGGTTTGATCATGCAGATCCATACCAATCTGCGCCCGCGCTCGCTCCAGCTCATCGGTAACATAGCGCGCACCAGATCGCAGTCCTTCCAGCCGGGCGGCTTCCTTGACACGGGCGATTTCAGAAACCCGCACCAACTCCGATTGCCACAGGGCGAAGAAATAGGGACCAATCAGATCGCTGAGCAGTTTGGCATTCTCGATATGCTCCAGTGAATAGAGATCCGGCTTTGTGGAAGATATCGACAAGGCTCCGATCAACTCGCCGGCAACCCGCACCTGCACATGCAATCGAGACCGCAGGGTATGTTCGAAGATCGGCGCGTTGAACATGCTTTCATTGTTGAAACGCAGGTCTTCCATGGCATTCGCAGTGATCAGATAATCGACCTTGCCCAGAAGGATGTCTCGGATGGGACTGGTGGACACATTTTTGCGATTGATTCCTCCCCAAGCGGTCTGGATACCGGTTTCGTAGGCAACCAGATTTTCCTTCGACTCATCCAGAATGACCACGTCAAAATGATTGTGCGGCAGAATTTCCTGTATCTCTTCGCTCATCGCGTCAATAACAGCCTGATAGCCGACACGTCCGGCGATTGCGCGGGTGATGTTTATGACCTGCTCGGTCGAAAAAGTTGCCGGTATTGGGGATTTATCTGTCATTGCAGTATCTTAATCCATAGCTGCCAGCACAACAACCTCATTGACTGATCATTGGCTGATCATCGAAGGCTCTCGAGCCTCGCTGTTGGAAAGCGCTCAAGATGAGCCTTCAAGCAAAAGAAGAAGAGCAGGCACGCCCACTCTTCTTTTCGTCATTTCTGGTCTGGCGCGCCCTTCGCTACGCAACCTTCGAGTTGGCCCATTCGGTCAAGGAAAGCGCAACAACGATAATGGCGCCCTTGATGATGAGCTGATAGTCGATAGGCACATTGAGAATATTGAACCCATTGTTGAGCACAGCCAGAAACAGCACGCCCAGAATGGTACGGGCAACCGATCCCTTACCGCCAAGCAGGCTGGCGCCCCCCAGAACCACAGCAGCGATAACATCGAGCTCGGTACCAAACTCGCCATAGGTGGCTGCTGCCGTATGCACCTGCGAGCTCTGAATGATACCCGCCAGGGCAGCCCCCATGCCACAGATCACATAGGTCATCATCTTGACGAGCCTGACGCGCCGGCCGGAGAGATAAGCCGCTCTTTCATTGTCGCCCAGCGAGGCAACCTGCAGTCCGAAAGTGGTGCGCTTCTGGATAAAGATGAACAACAGGCTGACAAAAGCGAAGATCCAGATGGCGAACGGGATACCAAACAGGAAGCCGTTGCCGATGAACTCGAAACCGGGTTGGTTCTTGACCAGATGCAGATCCGGACCACCGGCAAGAAGTGCAGTACCTCGGACGATGGAGAGCATCCCCAAGGTCACGATCATCGCTGGCAACTTGAAGACAGAGACAACAAATCCGCTAATCGCCCCCGTCACCGCACCAGTCAGGATGCCCAATGCAACAGCGGGAATAAGCGGGAAATGGGCAATATGCAGCAGGAAGAAAACAACCAATCCGGAACTGGCCAAAACCGGTCCGACAGAGAGATCAATACCTCCGGTCATGATCACGAAGGTCATGCCCACCGCCATGATGCCCGTAATCGACATCTGGTAGATGATCGCCGTGAAGTTTGAAGCGGTCAAAAACACGGGCGCCATAATCCCGAACAGGCCGATGACAACCAGCAAAGCAACCGGCATGGCATAGGTGGGAATGGCATTGCGCAAGAACGCAGACAGATTCAGCATCAGTTCTTTCCTCCACTGATCTGGAGCACCAATTCTTCTTGAGAGATGTCGTCGGCGGCACAGGTCATTGTCATGCGACCAGCCACCATCACGGCGATGCGATCAGCAATGGTCATGACTTCCTCAATGTCTGAAGACACAAGAAGAATGGCCGTCCCCTGCTCTCTGAGTTTACGAAGGATGGTGTAGATTTCCGATTTGGCTCCCACATCGACCCCAACAGTGGGCTCGTCGAGAAAGAGGATCTTTGGCTCGATTTCCAGCCATTTTCCCAGCAGCACTTTCTGCTGATTGCCGCCACTCAATCGTTTGACGATTTTGGAGCCGTCTGCCGGTTTGACATTGAGATCCTTGATTTGCCGGTTTGTCAGCGTCTTGACGGCGCGGTCATTCCAGAAGCCCCATTTGGAGACTTTCTTGAGAGCGGCGAAAATCAGATTTTCAGACACCGAATGATCAAGCAGCAGCCCATCCCGGAGCCGATCCTCAGGCACGAACCCGATGCCAGCCTCAATGGCTTGAGACGGAGAGGAAAAATGCACCGGATTATTCTGAACCTGCACCGTGCCTTCGGACAATTTGGCAGAGCCAAATATACCATGCAGCAGTTCGGTCCGTTTTGATCCGATAAGGCCCGTCAGACAGAGGATCTCTCCCTTGTAGAGATCAAAGTTGATGTCTTCGAACATGTTGGTCATCGACAGATTCTGCGCCGATAACATCACTTCACCGGTACCCTTCGGTCGACGCGGTTCTGCAGCAACCAGACGGGACGCCTCGCCAAGATCATTGCCGACCATCCGGTCCACCAGATCAGGGCGGGTGATCTGATCGATGTCACCGGTCCACACAACGGCCCCATCGCGCATGACGGTGACGGTATCACAGACCTGAAAAACCTCATCCAGCACATGCGAAATATAGACCAGTCCCACACCCAATTGTTTGAGATGGGCAATGGTGTCATGCAGCTTGCGCACTTCTGAATGGGACAGCCAGGCTGTGGGCTCATCCATCAGGATAACCTGAGCATCCAGCGCCAGAGCCTTGAGGATCTCCACCTCTTTCTGCTTCACCGTCGCCAGTGCTGAAACCTGCGCATCCAGATCCAGATCGATATTGTACTTCTCAAGCAACGCCTCTGCTCTTTTGCGCTGTTCGAGAGTATCAATGAAACCGACCTTGGATCTGGGCGGACGGCCGAGAAACACATTGTCCAGAACCGTCAACGCAGGGATCAGATTGGAATGCTGATAGATACAAGCGACCCCCAGCTCCAACATCGCTAATGGGCTACCAGATGGAGCCAATGTACCGTTTACGAGCACCTCACCCTTGGTAGGACGATGTGCGCCGGTAAGAATTTTGATGAGCGTCGATTTGCCCGCACCATTGCTACCGCACAGGCCATGCACTTCACCGGCATGAATTTTGAAATCGGCATTTTCAAGAGCAACAAAGCGGCCAAACGCTTTACTGAGTTGTTTGCCTTCGAGAAGAACTTGCTTGGACATGATCAACTCCTACTCTGCATTGCACGGGCCTTGCGTACCCGCATATCTGACAGGAACTTGTCATAGCCAATGGCACCAATGAGGATCAGACCTGAAATGATCTGCTGCACGAACTGGGAAATGCCGAGCAAGGTGAGTCCCAGCAAAATGATCCCGAGCAGCATGGCGCCGATGATGGGACCAAACGCATTGCCGATCCCCCCTTGCAAACTGATGCCGCCGATAACAGCCGCTGCAATAGCGGTCAATTCCATGCCATTGCCCAAAGCCTCGGTCGCTGTCGTCAAACGGGTTACAAGGATGATCGCTGCAATTCCAGCGCTCAATCCTGACAGGCCATAGGCGCTGAGAATTGTCAGCTTGACGTTGATACCGGCAAGGCGGGCAGCTTCGGGATTGCCGCCAACAATCTTGAAATTCATGCCAAACTGGGTCTTGCTGTGCATCGTCTGAATGATGATGAAAATGCCGACCAGCAGAAAGAAGGACAAGGGCAGCCAAGGCGTATTCATATATTGATCAAGGCCGGTAATACCGCCGATATCGAGATAGGAATCAACGCCCGTCAACCACGGATCCCTGATCGGCTTTGTTGCCATTTCCGGGAAAAGCTGCCGTCCTGATATGGCATAGACCACGCCGCGATAGGCAGCCAGCGTCGACAAGGTGGCAACAAACGGCTGCAGCCGAAGCCAGACAACCAGAGCGCCATTGATCAGGCCCGCAACAAGGCAAACCAGAAGCACCGCCGGAATTACGAGATATCCGGGCACTTCATAGATGACGCTGAGGTCAAACAGAACCATGCCCCCAAGGGCCATGACGGACCCGATGCTCAGATCGATACCGCGCACCATAATCGGAAAAGACTGCCCGATCGCCAGCACCGCGATGAAGGAATAGCCAACGAGCAAATTCTCAAGATTGGAGGCCGTATTGAAATGAGGAGCATAAAAACAGAAGAATGCGTACAGAAGCACGAAGAAGGCCAACAACTCAATGTTGGGCAACTGGCGAAGGCGTACCATATTAAGAACCCTGCGCGAGAGGTGAGAGGAAAACCGCTGCCCTTCAGGCAGCGGTTCTATTGGACATTGCCGTATTACCAGCGCTGTGCGAGCTGGATGGACCCAACCGTTTCGGATGTTGCGATGACATAAGGCATCAGCAGCTTTCCTTGCTGCTTGAAGTCTTTGGCATCGACACCACCGGAAACGAAAACGGAAGCAGCGGCAGCGGCAAAACGACCTTGCTGATAAACATCGGTAAACTGGGTACCGGTCAATTCGCCACGCTCAATGGATTCCAGAGCTGCGGTTTCTCCGTCATTGCCAAAGATAACCATCTTGTCCAGAATGCCCTTCTGCTTGCAGACATCAACACCACCCAGAGCCATGGAATCATTCACCCCATAGACCCCTGTGATATCAGGCTGCGCTGTCAGAATGTTTGAGAGAACATCCTGCGCCTTTTTGCGTGACCAATCGGCAACCTGATCCGCAGCAATCTCGATGTCAGGATAGTATTTCTTCATGCCATCGATGAAACCGTTCGTGCGCTGATCGCGAATGATGATGCCCGGAGGCGCATTCAGAATGGCAATTTTGCCCTTGCCACCCATGCGTTTTCCCATCTCTTTGGCAATATCCATGGCACCATAATAATGGTTCATTTCGACATGAGCGGCATGCTCTTCAGACGCATCGATATTCAGCGTGATAACAGCGATGCCGCGGCGGCGGGCCTTTTTGATTGATGGCCCAAGCGCCACACTGTCGATAGGCTGCAAGAAGATGACCTTGGCCCCTTCATTGATCAGCGTATCCATCAGGCTCACCTGAACCTCGACCTTGTTCTGGCCATCTAGCTGCTGATAGTCGATATTCTGCTGGGTAGACAGGACCTCCTCCAGGCCTTTGCTCCAAGCAGAGGAAACCGTGTGCGGCTGGATCTGAACAAAAGCCATTTTGTACCGCTCATCCTCGGCAGCGACAGCTTTTCCGCTTTCCCCGACAACGAGCCCGGGCGTTACGATGCCACTCCCGAGCACAGCCGAACCAAGCATGACCCCCTTGAGAAAGTCGCGGCGACCTTCCTGTTTAGTATTTTCTAATTTATCGGACATTTCTTACTCCCATTGAAAAATAAAATTCCGATTCTACTCCTCCGCGCCGATTTCTTATCGGCAACGTCGCTTACTCACTCCCTTTTACCCCCACATAGACGGCGTAAACGGACGACGATGCTGTGATGAACAGTCGATTGCGTTTCTTCCCGCCAAAACAGAGATTTGAAACCGTTTCCGGTATTGCAATATAGCCCTTGTGTGACCCATCAGGCCCAAATGTCTCGACACCCCTTGCAGATGAGGACCACAGATTGCCAGCTTCATCGACCCGCATCCCGTCAGGTACACCATGTTCAATCTCGGCAAAAACCCGCCGATTGCTCAATGACCAGTCTGGGCCAACATCAAATGCGAAAATATGATGGTAGCCATCGCTGAAATGCGATCGGCTCGAATCCGCGACATAAAGTGTCTTTTCATCAGGAGAGAAAACCAACCCGTTCGGCATTTTCAGCGAGGTTATCATGGCCCTCACGTCGCCGGTATCCGGATCAACGCGGTAGACATAGCACCCATCCTGTTCGGGCGTGCTCTTCTTGCCCTCATAATCGCTGAGAATTCCATAGCTGGGATCCGAGAACCAGACCGCACCATCCGATGCAACAATCACATCATTGGGGGAATTCAACCGCTTGCCCTCATGCATGCTGGCAAGTGTGGTGGTCGTGCCATCCCACTCGGTCCGCACCACAGATCGGGTCAAATGCTGGCAGGAAATCAGTCGCCCTTGACGATCCCTTGTATTGCCGTTGGTATTGTTGGAATGGTGGCTATACACCTTGGCCCCAAGCCCGGGCACCCATTGCCACAGGCAATCGTTCGGAATATCTGACCAGATCAGAAAATCACCCGCGGGGAAATAAACCGGCCCTTCAGCCCACAACATACCTGTATTCAGTTTTTCAATCGCTGCGCCAGGCAAGGTCAATTCCATATAGTCGTCGCTAAAACGATAGATTTCCGCTTTTGGCACTTTCTTGCTCCCGCATTTATGGTCTTGCACTTTCCATGCAAGCTACCACTTTGCATCTTGGGTCCAAGGTTGGATGCAACAAATCTGATGCGGAATCCCGCATCTGTCTTGCGCGCTCTGCGATGCAAGCATTACCTACCGAGTAACGGCCAAGTCTATGACGACCGTTCCTATCGGCAGGGCATCGCATGCTTGCGTCCGACTGAGGATGACACACCAACATCCTGTCTGAAGCTATGATGGCAAATGCTCCCACTCAATGCCTTCACAAAAGTGCATCGGGAGCCCCGCTGCAACCGGTTGAAATTCTCATGAATCTTAAATAAAATGACCTGTCAGGTCGGTCGGAAAATTGAACTATCAGCCTTCTACCGCTCGCCCTTAACAAGGTTATGATATGCTATCGCCACTCCAACTCGACATCGCTCTTGCCAAGCAGATAACCAAGGTCACCCGATCTCGCTATTTTCACAATCTCTGGCTACCGATACAGATTTCGAGAAGAGACCCTCAACCGCATTTCCCCCTTCACAATCATGATTTTGATGAAATCGCCTATATCATAAAAGGCCATGGCATCACCTTCATGGGTGACCGGTTTCAGCTGTTGTTGCCCGGCAACGTGACCTATTTACGAGCCGAAGATTCCCATGCCTACCCCATGGTCGACTCCTTGCGATTGCTCAATATTTTCTTTTTGCATGATCGGCTTATCGAGAATTTTCCGAAATTGAGAAGCCTTATTGAGGATTTCCATGCGCTGCAGTCAACCAATAGCCAATTATTCACCGACTACACCGCTTATGCACGCTTGAAGAGTCTGGCCGATCTTATGGACGTGGAGACATTCTGCTCCGATGACTATTCTGAATATACCGCCATGGCGCATCTGGTCGAATTCTTCGTGCTGATCTTGCGCCAATATCGGCGACAGGAAAACTTCACACTGACCGACCCGGAACAACTGGCACGAAACAAGATTTTGAAGCTCTTTGCCGATCCGGCTTTGGCACGAGCCAAATGTCGAACAGAGCTGGAAGAAATTGTTAGCTGTCATGGCCTTTCTTGGCGAAGTTTCGAACGTATCTTGCCGGAAATGAGTGGCCTGACACCCCACGACCTATCAATTTGCAACCGTTTCATTGCTTTTCTAAATCTCCTTTTGGACCAATCAGAGCCAACGCTGGAAGACGCCTGTATTTCAGCAGGCTTCTCCGATTATCGGTCCATGTCGAGAAACTGCCGCCAGTTTCTAAAGCTGTCTCCCAAGCAGGTACAGAACAAGATAGCCTATTTCATCACAAATCCTCCCAAGACATCGGATTTGGAAATAACGCATCCAGACGTGCAAAAAGCTACGGGCTCCTGATCGGGATTTTCAACGATGCGGAGAAAAAGCAAAGGATGGATCAGGCATTGCAGATGCCCCCAATTCTTGAAACATCCCTCATCAAGAACTTTTATAACTCAGAATAAGCTCAACCAAGCCGTTGAATAATAATAATAATTTCCAGATTTTGGTCAAATCTCGCCAAGATAGATTAAAAAGCATGCATTTTTGCCCTGTCTGAATTTGGCCTCCAATGTCTAACTGAATGCGCACCGTTTGATCATCGGATCATCTTCAAAGCAAAGAAGTGCGTTGCACATTTGGGAGGACATCATGAGCACCAAGGCCGTTATAGCGGTGGATCTGGGCGCGTCATCGGGACGCGTACTCAAAGTTACGCTGTCCGACGGCACGCTCTCTTTGCAAGAGATCAATCGCTTTCCCCATGGCCCCAAACCGATTGATGGTCGCCTTTGCTGGGATCTCGACTATCTCTGGGGTGGCATCCGGCAAGGCATCGGCAAGGCCTTGGCTTCAGATCCGACCATCGCCTCCATCGGCGTTGATAGCTGGGCGGTTGATTTCGTGCCCGTGGATGGGGACGGAGCGGCCTTGTTGCCCTTTGTCAGCTATCGCGATGCCCGAACCGAAGGCATCATGCCCGATTTCTATCGCAGAAGCGGGATCAGCGCCCATGAGCTGTTCGAGAAGACCGGCATCCAGTCGCTGGAACTCAACAGCCTCTATCAGCTTTACGCCCTCAAGGATCATCCGCTGGAAAGCTACAGCCGGCTTGACCGCTTCATGCTGCTGCCCGACTGGATCCATTTCCAGCTGACCGGCATCTGGTCGAGCGAATATACCAATGCCACCACCACCCAGATGCTCAGCGTGCATGACAAGAGCTGGGACCCCGATCTCCTCCAACAGGTCGCCATGCCCACCAAGGTGATGCCACGCATTCGCAATGCTGGCGATATCCTCGGCCCGCTCAAACCGGACTGGTGCTCTGAATGGGGCCTTGGCGATGGCGCCGACCAGGCCCCGAAAGTCGTTCTGTGCGGCACCCATGACACAGCCTCCGCCGTTGCCGCCCTGCCCTCCCTGACGCCAGAGCCCTATTTCATATCCATGGGTACATGGGCGCTCGTCGGTCGCGAAGCACCGGTACCGGATCTCTCCGACTATGCCTTCCGCCATGGCCTCTCCAATGAGGGCGGCGTGTTTGACACCTATCGCCAGCTGCGCAATGTGTCCGGCCTTTGGCTGATCCAGCGGGTGCGCGAAGAACTGGCCCCTGACAGCGATTTTGCCGACTGGGTCGCCGACGCCGAACAAGCCGAACCGGGGCGATCCCTCATCGATCCGATGGCCGATCGCTATTTCCGCGCCGCCTCCATGGTCGAGACCATAAAGACAGCCTGCCGGGAGACAGGCCAACCCGTACCGCAAAGCCGGGGCGAGCTGGCCCGCTGCATTTTCGAAAGCCTGGCGCTCAATTTCGCTGATGTGCTCATGGACTTCTCCAAGGGGCAACCGATCTCCGAGCTGCATATCGTTGGCGGAGGCGCCCGCAATGGCTTGCTTTGCCAGCTGACCGCCGATTTCCTGGGCAGCCCGGTGATATCCGGGCCGTTTGAGGCATCCGCCCTGGGCAACGCCGTGGTGCAGATGATTGGCCTTGGCTGGATTGCGGATCTTGATGAAGGACGGCGGATCATTCGCAACAGCGAGACCCTGCCCCAATATCAGCCGCATACCTCCCGGCAGCAGGCATGCATTCGCCAGCGTTATCACATGCTCTTTCACAAAGAAAAGGAACTGGCCATATGACCCGCCTTAACTATGATGCCGCCCGCGACGCTTTTGCGGAATGGGGCGTTGATGCCGATGCTGCCATCAAACAGCTGGCCGATATTCCCATCTCCATGCATTGCTGGCAGGGCGATGATGTTGTCGGCTTTGAACAAAGCGAAGGCGGCAGCGCCGGTGGCATCCAGATCACCGGCAACTATCCCGGACGCGCCCGTACCGCAGCCGAGCTGCGCGCCGATCTCGAATTTGCCTATGGCAAGATCCCCGGCAAGCATCGCCTCAATCTGCATGCAAGCTATCTCGATACGGACGAGACGCCGGCCCGGGACGAACTGGACTATCACCATTTTGCCAGCTGGGTCGACTGGGCAAAGGACAACGGCCTCGGGCTCGACTTCAACCCGACCTTCTTCGGCCACCCCAAGGTGGATGAGAATCTGACCCTTTCGCATCCGGACAAGGATATCCGCAATTTCTGGATTCGCCATGGCCAATGCTGCCGTGCCATTGCTGCCAAATTCGGCGAGGAACTGGGCAGCCCTTGCGTCAACAATATCTGGGTGCCCGATGGCTACAAGGATACGCCGATTGACCGGCTGGCCGCCCGCGACCGGCTGGAAAGCGCCATCGACGAGATGATCGCACAGCCCTATGATGCCGCCCATATGCTCGATGCCGTGGAATCCAAACTGTTCGGCATCGGGGTGGAAGCCTGCACCGTGGGCAGCCATGAATTCTATCTGGGCTATGCCATCCGCAAGGGCACCCTCCTGTGCCTTGATATGGGCCATTTCCACCCGACCGAGAATGTGGCCGACAAGCTGTCCTCCGTCTCCCAGTCGGTCAAGGAAATCCTGCTGCATGTCAGCCGCCCGATGCGCTGGGATAGCGACCATGTGATCCTGCTCAACGATGACATTCTGGCCATGGCGCAGGAACTGGTCTTCGGCAACCTTCTGCCACGCACCCATATCGGGCTGGATTTCTTCGATGCGACCATCGCCCGCACATCCTCCTGGGTCATCGGCACGCGCAACATGCAGAAAGCCCTGCTGCGTGCCCTCCTCATGCCACAGGCCGAGCTGAAGTCGATCGAGGAAAAACTCGACTTCACCCAACGCTTCCTGATGACCGAAGAACTCAAGGATCTGCCTTATGGCGTGATCTGGAATGAGTTCTGCGCGCGCAACAATGTTCCAACTGGCAAGGCGCTCATCGCCGACCTCAACAGCTATCAGGCCAGTGTGGCCCCCCGCGGATAAGGATTAAAAGCATGACAGTATTTTCGCACCCGATCCCCTTTGTGCAACAGGTCGCCTCTCTGGCGCGCCTTTGCTGGGAAATGGGATGGAACGAAGCCAACGGTGGCAATATTTCCTGGCGGCTGCCAACCGATGAAGTGGAAAGCGTGCTCGCCCGCCGCTACCCGAACGTGACACCCGCTGCCCCCGTCAAGCTGCCCCAGCCGCAGCCGACCCTTGACGGGGACTATTTCATCGTCACAGGCACGGGGCAATATTTCCGCCACGCCATTGAGTTTCCCGATCAGGTCTTCGGCATTGTCCGGATCGTCGAGGGCGGCTCTGCCTATCAGACCGTCTGGGGCTTTAGCAATGGCGGACGGCCGACCTCGGAATTTGCCACCCATCTGGCAGGCCATGCGGTGCGCAAGCGTGTCTCTGAAGGGCGCGAGCGGATCATCATGCATTGCCATGCCCCAGAATTCATTGCCCTCAGCTACATCCTGCCCCTTGATAGCAAGGAACTGACGATGGCGCTCTGGACCAAGATGCCCGAATGCATCGTGATCTTCCCTGATGGTGTGCGCATCGTTCCCCCCATGCTGCCCGGCACCACGCAGATCGCCGATGCCTCCATCAAGGAAATGGAAAAGGGGCGCATCATTTCCTGGTCGCACCACGGCATTTTCGCTTCCGAAGCCACGCCGGATTCTGTCTTCGGACTGATCGAAACCATCGAGAAGGCCGCAAGCATCCACCGCAAGGTGCTGTCTGCCGGGGGTGAAAAACAAACCATCTCGAAAGAACTGCTCGGCCAACTCACCGACTATTTCGAAAAACTGCTCGTCCAGAAACCCGACTTCCTGGACGATTAAAAGGCAACGAAAGAGGCCCTCTCGGGAGGAAAACCAAGGGCCTCTTTCATGCATTGAGAATGCACTAAGACGCAGGATGAAACCAAGTCATCATCACGTCCAGAGCGGATGAACCATTGCATCAGGGCGCAGTGTTAAAAGACTTGAGCACCTTGTGAACGCAAACGAGTGCCTCTTCTAGACTCTTGCGGTTGGACGGCGAGCCTATGCAAAGGCGAATGCCTTCAGGGACTTTCACGCAATCACGGCTGGCAACAAACTGCCTGAGGGGCGAAGCAACCACATTCCTCTCTTTCAGAGCAGCCAGAAATTCGCCCGTGCGAATGCCTGAGGGCAACTTGAGCATCACATGCATGCTGCGAGGGTCCGTTATCAGGTCCAAATCTCCCAGCACACGCCTAACGATTTTCTGCCGCTTGGCAATCTCGCGCCGCTTCAGGCTGACAACAGCCTCATAGTGACCTGTTGCGACCAGATCGGTCGCAACGGAAACCATCAAGGGTGTGCTCATCCAGACAGTTGCCCTCTGCGCCTTGTCGATCTGCCTTGAAAAGGCTGTTGGTGCCACCAGATAACAGATGCGCAATCCCGGAGCCCAGCTCTTTGACAATGTCCGGCTATAAAAGACATGATCAGGCGCGAGATCGCAAAGGGACACCGGCGGCTGCTCCAGCAGGAACCCATAGGCATCATCTTCAAGAGCCAGAATATTGCGTTTTTTCAGGACGTCCGCAATCGCATGACGCCGTTTGACGGACATCGTAACCGACGTCGGGTTCTGAACATTCGGCATGGTGAACAGCATCCGCACGCCTTCGTCTTCGCAAAGCGCATCCAGCGATGCGGGGCAAATGCCTTCTTCGTCACTCTCGACAGTGACCACATCGAGGTGAAGCATTTCGCAGGCAAGCCGAACGACCGGATAGGTATAGTCTTCCACGGCGACCGCCTGCCCCGCGTGACAGGCACTCATCAGTGCCAGCATCAGCGCATGCTGTCCGCCGGAACAGATGGTCAACTGTGCAAGATCAAACGGCGTCCCCTCCCGATCATCATTAAGCCAATTGGCGATCCGGCAGCGATCATATTCCGCTCCAACGCTGTTTCGGTAATCAAGACTATCACAGCCCTTATCGGCCAGCACTCTGGCAACAGAGTCAGCGAATATCGCTTCCTGCTCGGGGAGGATGAAGCGGTTAAGACTGAAATCCACGATAGATTGATCCGGATCGGCCAAGGCAAAGTCTACCGCCCGCCCTTCGCCCTGCATGCGTACGAATGTGCCACGCCCAACTTCCCCCACTGTCAGCCCCATCGCTTCCAATTCGGCAAAGACACGCGTTGCCGTACCCAGAGACAAGCCAAACCGATAGGCAAGCTCTCGATGGGTGGGCAATCTATCGCCCGGCACCAGTTTGCCTGTCTGTATATCCTGAGCCAATTCGGCTACAACTTTTCGAAACTTGGTTCGCATGGCACCCGTCCGGAAGCATTCTCAGCTGATCACTTGATACAATTAGGCATTGTATCACAACTATTATCCAGACTGAAAAGTTCAAAAGCACTTCACTGGCAAGTTATTCTAATAATTGTCTTATATACATTCTATCCGTTGCTCGACCATCTCATGACAATTTACAGATTGTAGAAAGTCAGACTGATCCATGTCTGCCATTTCTGCATGAGGCAACCGCCATGAAACTCCTTCCGACCCAAAGACATCTTTTCGATATTCCGCAAGACATTGCCTATTTCAATTGCGCCTACAACGCCCCGCTTCTGCGCGAAGCTGGCGCCGCGCTCACTGAGGGCGCCTTATCAAAATGTCATCCCTGGAACCGCACGCCGTCTGACTTTTTCGAACCGGCAGAGGAATTCCGGCGGCTGGCTGCGCGCGCCTTTGGTGGAGATGCTGATTGTTACGCCGTGATCCCTTCCGCCAGCTATGGCACATCAGCCATCGGGCGGATTTTTGAAACCACTCTGTCCAAAGGCGACGAAATTCTTGTTCTCGACGAAGCATTTCCTTCCAACTATCTGCCATGGTTGCGCGCAAGCGAGACAACCGGGGCAAACCTGATCATTGCCCCAACGCCACAAGACCTGGACTGGACCCGCGCGGTTCTTGACCGGATCACCACCAAGACAAAGCTGGTCGCTGTGCCCAACTGCCACTGGACCAATGGTGCCATTCTGGATCTGGAAGCCATCGCCGATGCCACCCGGTCAGTCGGCGCCTCCCTCATTCTCGAGGTTACTCAGTCTTTGGGTGCCATGCCGTTGGATCTTGACAGGGTCCGACCGGATTTCATGATCGCCGCGGGCTATAAATGGTTGCTCTTTCCCTATGGCCTCAGCCTGTTTTACGCCGCTCCCCAATGGCACCACGCACGCCCTTTGGAGGAAACATGGCTGGGACGGGATGGGGCCGAGGCATTCGAGAATCTGGTCAACTACACCGATCAGTACCAACCGGGCGCCCGTCGCTTTGACATGGGACAGAAATCCATTCCGACTCTGCTGCCAGCGGGCCTTATCGGCCTGCGCCAATTGGGCGATTGGGGCGTAGAGACGATCGCCATCTCTCTTCGCAGTATCAATGAGCGCATTGCCCAATTGCTGGAACCGGTCGGGTTTCAGCCCGTACCGAAAGCCTTCCGCAGCCCGCATATTCTGGGCGCATCCTCAGAAAAAGCCCTCTCGCCCAGCATCACGGCAGATTTGGCCGCCAGAAAGATCTATATCAGTCGTCGAGGCAATGCCTTGCGCTTCGCTCCGCATCTGCATGTCACAGAAAACGATCTTGAGCATCTTGCCGACACAATCAAAACACTGTGCCTATAGAGGATCGACCAGGCACCAAAGCCAAGTCTGCTTGCTTCATAAGGTCCACAAGTTTCAACGGGACCGTAAGACCTTAAGCCATCCGGTGCGACACCTTTCATCAATGTCTTGAAGGGGCCGATCAACTATGCTTTGATTTCTTTCCATCCACAACAGGTTTGCATGTTAGTGGAGCTCTCTCACAAGGACTTTAAGCTCATGATCACCATCTTCACCTTGACTTGGCTTGGCGTTCTCGCAGCGCAAATTACCCCGGGGCCCAATCTGGCTGCAGTTGCTTCTGTTGGCATGGCGCAAGGACGCCGCCCGGCCCTGTTTGTGGTATTGGGGCTGGCTTCAGGTATGTTTGTCTGGTCGATGGCAACCGCTTTGGGACTGGGCGCCTTGATCGAGGCATTCCCGCTGTCCTTTCTGTTTATGAAACTGGTTGGCAGCGGCTATCTGCTGTTTCTTGGTCTCAAGGCAGCACGTGCGACCATACGGGGAGATGGAACAACATTTTTTCAGCCTGATGCACGTCATCTCAATGATAGACAGGCCTGGAAGCGTGGTATTCTGGTCTTGTTGACCAATCCCAAAGCGGCATTGATGTGGGCTGCCGTCGCATCCTTCCTTTTCGGTCACGGGTTAAGTGCCTGGCAGGTACTGGCATTCGGCCCGGTGGGGACACTTTCCGGATTGGTTGTCTATGGGCTCTACGCGCTCCTATTCTCCACTGGCATGGCTCAGCGAAGCTATGCGCGCTTTACGCGCTGGTTTGAGGGCTTTTTTGCTGCTGCATTTGGAGTGATGGGAGCAAGTTTGTTGTGGGCTGGCTTGCGAGAGGTCCGCAATTAGGACCTCTCAGATCCACACTCTCTCAAACGTGAGCAGACGCTCGTTGACGTGAACAGTCTACAGAGCGAAGGACAGGTCTCGGTTTTCCAATGGAATGAAAAAGGAATGCACCATCAAGGGATGGCCTGTGTTCTTAGGCCTGAAGCTTTTGCTCTGTGATTTGATAGGCGCAGCGGCGGGCATCACTGAGGATATGTTCAACACGCTCGATAGCCACTCCCGGCCCGAGCAGCGCGCGAAACACCTCCAGCTCCGAACGACAAAAGCTACGACATAAACGCGCAGCTGAACAAATGGGGCAGTGGTTTTCAAACAGCAACAAGCTACCGTCAGACTTCTTCTCCATCGTCGACATATAGCCTTCCGCAGTGCGCAATTCAGCCAATCGCTCAACCCGCTCAGACAGCGAAGAACACCGATCCAGCTCAGAGCGATAGCGCTCTTGGGCGCGCGCTCCACGCAAAGACACGATCTTGTCCAATGCTTCTGGCCCCAGTGTTGTCTGTATCGACTCCAAAAGATCAACCGCCAAATCGGAATGAGCATCGGGGAAATGGTCGTGCCCCTTCTGCGTCAGTGACCAATAGACTGAGGGGCGCCCACGTCCCTCGACGCGGCGTTCTTCAGTTACAAGCCCTTCCTCGAACAATCTGGTCAGATGCTGCCGGGCTCCTTCACCTGTAGTCTTCAGGCGCTTACCCATCTGGGCCGATGTCATCGCCCCATCCATCTTAAGGGTCATCAACACCCGTTCACCGGCCGATCCTGAAGAGTTTTTTCCTTTTTCCAAGTTTTTACTTGACATATTCGACCATTTGTTTTTCAAAGTAGTTACTTGTTTTAATATCAGAACGCGCTCGAAAACGCAAGCTCGGGCAGCCCAAAGGAGAAAACCAATGGCATTTGAACTTCCAGCTCTTCCTTATTCCCATTCCGCACTCGCAGCAGCTGGCATGAGCCAGGAAACCCTCGAGCTGCATCATGACAAACATCATCAGGCCTATGTAACGGCCCTCAACGGTTTCGTTGACGCCAATGCCGATCTTCAGGGCAAGTCTCTGGAAGAAATCATTGCTCTGACCTATGGTAATGACGCCCGTCAGGGCATCTTCAACCAGGCTGGCCAGCACTGGAACCACATCCACTTCTGGAACGCCCTGTCCCCGAATGGTGGTGGCATTCCGGGCAAACTGGAAGCCAAACTGATCGAAGCATTCGGCTCCGTTGACCAGTTCAAGGCAGACTTCAAGACCGCAGCAACCACCCAGTTCGGGTCTGGTTGGGCATGGCTGATCCAGAAAGCAGACGGCACGCTCGCTGTCACCAAGACCCCGAACGGCGTCAACCCGCTGGCTACCGGCGAAGGCAAAGCCCTTCTAAGTCTCGACGTTTGGGAGCACAGCTACTATGTGGACTTCCGCAACCGTCGCCCTGACTATGTAACCAACTTCCTCGACAAACTCGCCAACTACGAATTTGCCGAAGCAAACCTTGGCTAAGGTGATGATTTGCCTTCACGTCTCGCAACTCGGGACGTGAGGGCAATGGAAACAGCCACTGACCCGCTTTTCTATATCCAAGACGAGCCACGCCAGAAGCAAGGCGGCGTGGTCTCTTTTTCCTTGCCTGATGCCCAATTTCCTCCCCCTTTCAATCATTTCAACCGAGACAGGGTGCAGACAAACAATGACTTCTCTCTCCCGCGAAAACACCGTTCACCATGTAGCGCTGCCCGACACCGAGTATAGCGAAGGCATATCAAGCACGGAATTCCGTGGCGCCATGGCTGCGCTGGCTGCATCCGTCTGCGTGGTCACTGCGGGCAAGGATCAAGCCCGCCAAGGGCGCACGGTGACGGCAGCCTTTTCCCTGTCGATCGATCCACCGACGATCCTCGTGTCCATTGATGCCGACGCCTCTCTTGCCCACATCATGAGAGCCGAAAAGGAATTCTCCTTTGCGCAACTTTCTGAAAAGCAGCAGGCAACAGCGGATGCCTTTGCGGGTAAGGAAGTGCCAGAAAAACGCTTTGATCACGGCAACTGGTCGCAATGGTCCAGCGGCATGCCCTGCCTGTTTGATGCGGTTGCCGCATTCGATTGCGAGGTCACCGCAGAAGTCGAGCTGTCGGGCCATCGCCTTTTTGCCGGGCGCATCCGCAGTATGATTCTGGACAATAGCCAGCCACCCCTGATCTGGCATAAACGGCACTATACATCCGTCTTTCTTGGCTGATCACGGGGTTATGATTCCCGACAACAGATGACCCACTGCCCTTTCAGCTGGCACAGGAAGCATTGATCCACCATCTTTTTTCAGATGATAAATCGCAGGCTTTAACCGCAATCAGGAATCTGGACGCTTCAGGAAGCGCAAAAAACTGCGGTTTCTAAAAGCTTGTAAAAAGCGATTAGCGTCTTATACCTGAAATGGGCATCAGCTATGTGCTAATACTCATTGCAGTTTGCATAATTATTATGCATGCTTTGCACAAGCTGTAGGCAATTATCACATTTGGGTATTGACCCTTTTTGAGATTGTAGCCAGCTGTTCCCCTCTGGAAGGTGATTGCTCTGCGCACTAGCGCAGAAAAAACTTTATAGCTGAACTTCGGTTCAGCTATTTTTTTGCCCGGATGAAACTGGCAAGATCAGCCAAATCCCACGCTGATCCATGGAATAAAATCCCTTTTAAATCATATCGTTATTATTTCATCAGGTCCTCAATCGCGTTTGAGGTCTCGCGAAAAACGTACCCAGCCCATGCTGTCTTCATCGATTTTCTCAAATCAAAAGGAGACACAATGCGTCTGATTTTTTCCCTTCTAGCGATTCTCTTTTGCAGTCACCCAAGCACTGCAGCATCTGCTGAATATATGACCGGCTTCCGGCAAATCACACTGGCAGGCAGCGATGTCATGATGTGGTACCCGACCGATCAAACAACCCCTATCACCACGGTTGCTGAAAACAAGGTCTTCTTCGGCGTTGATGTCATCAAACAGGCACCGATATCGGATACCAATCATCCGCTGGTGGTCCTGTCTCATGGTTATAGCGGCCTCTGGCGCAATCAGGCCTGGTTGGCTGGCTATCTGGCAAAGGCGGGATATGTGGTCGCGTCCTTTAATCATTCTGGCACCAGTTTCGCTGATATGAACCCGTCTTGGGCCAAAGATCTAGCAGAGCGCCCCCATCAGGTTTCGCGCATTCTCTCAGCCCTGCTGCAAGATCCCTTTTTCGGCCCGACAATCGATCAATCCCACATCTCCGTCATTGGCCACTCGCTGGGTGGCTCAACTGCGCTCTTTCTTGCGGGAGGAACATTTAGCCCCTCACGTCTTCTCGATGCCTGCGGAGATGATACCAGCAAAATGGTCTGCACCGTTTATCGCAAGGGCGGGCTGACACACAGTATGCCCTCAGTCTCGGCCAGAGATGAGCGTATCTCTTCTGTTGTGTTGCTGGATATGGAGGGCATTCACGCTTTCACACCCGAAAGCCTTGCCGCTATCAAGATCCCGCTACTGGCCCTCGCGTCCGGCGTGGAAGATCCGGCACTGCCTATCGATTGGGAGAGCCGACAGCAGGCTACCTTACTGCCAACTTCAATCAGCCGTTATACAGAGGTCATCGGAGCAACCCATTTCTCCTTCATGAGCCGCTGCAAACCCGGTGCCAGCGCCCTATTGGAACAGGATGCCTATGTCTGCGAAGGAGAAACCGCACCAAGAGAGCAACTGCACCAACAGATTGCCCAAACCATCCTCACCTTTCTGAAGTCCGGTAAGCACTTGGTGTCTGCCCTGCAAGCGCCTTGAAAACGCGGTTGAAATTGGACTTGGTCTGGAAGCCGGCCTCCAGCATGATCTCGGTCACTGGCATGTCGGTTTCCCTCAAGAGACGCATGGCTTCCTCAACGCGATAGCGATTGACCAGATCCGTTATCGTGACACCGTAAATATCATTGACAGCCCGGGAGATGGTCCGGGCTGGGACATGCGCCCGTCGCGCCAAACGCGCCAGCGTCAGGTCGTAATCCTTATAGAGCCCTTCATTGAACAGAGCCTCAACAATAGCAAGCGTTTCAACCACTTGCACATCATCTTGCTCTTTATGCGAAACGACTTCCGCAACGGGGGTGTCTTCGGCAGTGATGGGATCAGGATCTGGCGGCATCTCCATGCCCGTCCGCCCCAGAAGCGCAACCATGATGACCAGAAGCACCACACTTACCGTCACAGCAACGACAGGTGCTGCAAAAACGGTATATCCCGAGCTTAAAAGCGCAGAGACAATCAGATCCGAAACAGCGCTCATGGCCAATACAAATGCCAGCCCCTTGCGCATGCGCGATATGGTCACCTCGCTGCCAAACCGGGCATTGGGCGAGATACCGCTTTGCGGCTGGCTTGCAAAGACAAGCCACGCATAAACAAGAAAGATCAGGCTGAGCAAAGGATCGATGGCAAAAGGCAGCAAGACCACAGCCAGAATGACTGCGACGGGGCCCACAGCATGCTTCCACCAGACAACAGGCCGATTATCAAGATCGGCGATGGCGAAATAGGCAAAGATCGGCACCAGCGAGGCAGAGATCGGCTGCAAGGTTCGAAGCCAGTCACTTTCCCAGCTCCATCGCAAGCCGACAATCGCAGTTTGAAACGCAGCAGCGGCAAGAAAAATCAGAAAACCTTGGCTGGATGTTTGCCGCCTGAATAGAACAATCAGCAAGGCCAAAAGCAACGCTGTAGCAAGAAAAGGAACGGGTATTGCGGGCATGGCGGATCTCTCACGAGTGCGTTTTGAAAAGAGGCGCAGCCATTTCACATAACCATCATCGAGGCAAGATGCAATGACAAGAGCGCAGAGACGCCATATGGAAAAACCCGCCGGATGATGCCAGCAGGCTTTTCTTTTCGTGCAGAAAGAGATGCTGGCTATTCATCCGCATGGAACAGATGCGCCTGATCGGCATCAAACGTCAGATCAAGCCGCTCACCTGCCGTCAGGATCAAATCCTCATCAAAGGATGCAATCACCTTGCCGCCGCTTAGCAAGGACACATCAACAACGGTTTCCGTACCGAGGCGTTCGGTGAGGGTAACCGCGCCATGCAACATGCCTTCACCTGCCTTTGCCAACTTTAGATATTGTGGCCGGATGCCCATCGTGGCCTTGCCGCCCTTGGTGAAGGTGCGCCCGCGCATCTTAACGGTTGTCGGTTCAAGAGCGCCATTGCTGACGACGGCACAGCCTTCACCGAGCTCCTGAATATCGACCTCCAGAAAGTTCATGGACGGAGCCCCCAGAAAACCGGCAACGAACTTGTTCGCCGGCTCGTGATAAAGCTCCATGGGTTTTCCAACCTGCATAACCTTGCCATCCTTGAGCACGACGATCTTGTCGGCAAGGGTCATGGCTTCCACCTGATCATGGGTCACATAGATCATGGTCGCAGCCAGTTGTTCATGCAGACGACCGATTTCCATGCGCATATCCATACGCAAGGCGGCGTCAAGGTTGGAGAGCGGTTCATCGAACAGGAAGACCGAAGGCTTGCGCGTGATGGCCCGCCCGATGGCAACCCGCTGGCGCTGTCCGCCGGACAGCTGGCTTGGTTTGCGATCAAGAAGATCTTCCATTTGCAGAATACGCGCCGCCTCCTGCACCTTGCTCTCCTTCTCCTCCTTGGACGCCTTGGCGATGGTAAGGCCGAAGGCCATATTTTCACGCACCGTCATGTGGGGGAAAATGGCATAGCTCTGGAAAACCATCGCGATGCCGCGCTCCTTGGGCTGCACGTCATTGACCACAGCACCACCGATTTCGAGCGTGCCGGAGGTGATGTCCTCAAGCCCGGCAATCATGCGCAACAGAGTTGACTTGCCGCAGCCAGAAGGGCCGACAAAGACGACAAATTCCCCATCCTCGATGGTAATATCGACGCCTTTGATCACTTCAACCCGCCCAAAGCTCTTGCGAATATCCTTGAGAATGACGTCAGCCATGGTTCCCCCCTTGTTGGCCCTCTCCGGCCACATGCAGATAGCCCTGTTCATCAACGCTCACCGGCTCAGGGTCTCTGACCTTGCCGATGAAAGTCTCTCGTCCATTGTCATCAAAGCCAAGAATGACCAGCCCTTCATCTGTTTTGAGAATCCGCGCGGCATAGCGGCGACATGGTAGCCCGCCATCCAGAAAGCCGGGCGCCACAGTCCACGGCCCGCGCGGATTGTCGGCGATGAGATAATGGTTGCCGGTAACGGGTGGCGTGCCCGCCGTGGCCTTTTGCTCTTCAGACCAATGCTCCGCCGAGGTGCAGAAGAGGCAATACCAGCGCTCCCCTACATTGAAAACTTGCGGCACTTCCAACTGGCCGAACCCGCCAACGAAAACAGGGGGCTGAAGTGTCCAACTATAAAGATCCGGCGAGGTCGCAAAACCAATGGCTCCCGCCGCATTGGCCTCGGCGATATCCGGTGCTCGGGCGGTGAAATACATCAACCAGCCATCGCCATCAGGATCTTTCATGACCCACGGATCGCGCATGGCCCGATCATGCCAATGACCAACCATATGCTCGGTTTCATACGCGCTGGCGACAGGGCCGACGAGATCTAGACAGGGCTGGTCACCAACCCGCGTCCAGTTATGCATATCTTTTGAAGTGGCATGCCCAATCCGCTGATAAAGCGCATTTTCCGCCTTGCAGGTTCCGGTATAAAAGAGATGCCATGTGCCGTCCGGCCCTTGCAACACAGAGCCGGTCCATGTCGTCTTATCATCAAAGGCCGGGCCTTCAGACGGCGCAAAACAGGTGCCCAAATGGGTCCAATTGACCAGATCGGAACTGATCGCATGCCCTTGCGATACATTCAGGTGTCTGAGATCGGCATCCCCCAGCGCCTTGTCAGCCTTGAGGAAATATCCATGCCAGCGCGTGCCATCGTGAGCATACCAGCTGTCCCAGATCCATTGCTTTTCAAGTTCTATTACCATTGTACTTTTAACCTTTGACCCCGGTGGACGCGATGGAGGCGATAAACGCCCGCTGCATGATCAGATAGAAGAGCAGAACGGGGATGGAGATGAGCGTCAGATAGGCCATCAGTTCACCCCACGCGACATCCAGTTGGAAGAAATAGCCAAGCCCCACCATGATCGGTCTGTGCGCTTCATCCTGAACAACGATCAGCGGCCAGAGATATTGCTCGTTATACATCTTGAGCGCCTTGAGAATGGCTGCTGTCGCCAGCACTGGCCCGGACAGCGGCATCACGACCCGCCGGTAGACTGCCAGCCAACTGGCCCCTTCCGCTCGTGCCGCTTCGATCAACTCGCGCGGCAGATCCTTGAAATATTGCACGAACAGGAAGACCGTCAGCGCATCGACAATCCAAGGAATTATCTGTACCCGATAGGTGTTGAGCCACCCCCACTCCATGCCTTCAAGCCCCAGCCATGGCAGGCGCGAGACCAGCAGCAAAAGAGGCACAGCAATGGTCTCGAACGGAATGATGAGCGTTGCCAGAATGATCGACAACAACACATTGCGTCCCGTCCATTCCAGATAGACAAAGGAAAAGGCCGCAACAGAGCAGATAATGATCGACAGGATGACGGTCGTTACGGTGATCAGCACCGAGTTGAGCATGAAGCGCCCGATCGGCGCCCGATCAAACGCCGCGAAATAGTTATCAAGGCTCACGTCCCCCACCGGCAGAAATGCTCTGAGAGAGCTGGTATCAGCCAGCAACTGCGCATCCGGTTTGAGGGATGACACCATCATGAAGATAAGCGGGAAGAGGAAGATCGCCGCCACCAGCCCCAGCACCAGATAGCGGGACACCAGCAGCAAACCTTCATTCTTTGGAGATACCTGTGCCATTAGCGTTTCTCCCTCGTCAGATAGCGCTGCACCAGCGAAATCAGCAGAACGATGAAAAAGAGGATGACCGAAATGGTCGAACCACCAGAAATATCCTGTTTGCCATAGCCGCGCTCAACCGCCTGGAATACCAGCGTCTGGGTTGAATCCAGCGGCCCGCCATTGGTCATGACATCGATCTGGGCAAACAGCGCAAAGGCCTGCATGGTGATCACAATCAACACCAGAACCGCCGTGTTGCGCAGCCCCGGCCATGTCACATAGCGGAAGGTCTGCCAGCTTGAGGAACCCTCGATAGCGGCCACTTCATAAAGCGTTGCCGGAATGGTTTGCAGCCCCGAGAGCCAGATCACCATATGAAAGCCCATAGCCTGCCAGGCCGACATGACGATAATGGACCCCAGCGCCGTATCCGTATTGCCCAGCCAGTCTACCGGCTCGAAGGCCCCGAAGGTGAGCGCCGCCAGAACATTGTTGAGCAGCCCGTCATCCCCGTCATAGATGAAGCGCCAGAGCAGCGAAATCACGACAATGGAAATGACCACCGGCGTGAAATAGATGGCCCTGAAAGCGTTGATCCCCCGTAATTTCTGGTTGATCAGCAAAGCAAGTCCCAGCGCTCCGCCCCCTTGCAGAGGCACAATGATCAACACAAACAGCATGGTGTTGGTAAGCGCCTTCATGAAGACCACATCCTTGGCCACCACAACGCGGGCATTCTCGCCACTTTGCCAGCGGAACCACTCCCGCATGCCCTTATATTGCGGGAAGTCTGGATTGCGCGTGATCGTGCGAACGCGGGGATAGGAGATTGCCCCATCGTCATCCCGCACGATTTGCCCGGCCTCATCGCGTTCAGGCTCCAGCGTCAGGATCGAGACTCCAAGCAGATTCTCGTAGTTCGATAATCCGACAAATTCGGTCGGATTGGGCGAGATCAGCCGCTGGTTGGTCAGGGAAAACCAGAAGGCAAAAAAGAAGGGCAAAATAATGAAGAGAAACAGCAAGATGAAGCCAGGCAAGGCAAAGGCCCATCCTGCCCCATTCGAGCGTGTAAGCTTCGAAGCCATCATAATCTCCGGTTCATCTGGGTAAGAGCAGGCATCCGCCGGAAGACCTCTTCCGACAGGGCCACCCGGATAGGGGCCCATTCCCATAAGGAAGCGAGCCACACGGTGGTTCAGTGCTCAACCAAAAGAGCAAGGGCCCGCCAGCAAAGCGGGCCCAAAACAGGATCAGTGTCCGTAACCGCTGTTTTTCTCGATGTCGGCATTGATCTCGTCAACGGCCGCATCAAGAGTGTCGGCAACATCGGCGCCATTGGCCAGATCTGCCATGGCCTTTGTGAAGACCTTGGACTGGACCACATAACCCGGTGTCACCGGACGCACCTTCGCTTGAGCGTTGGAAAGATCATAGAAGACAGCCAACGGCCCACCATCTTTGTAGTGTTCCGTCATCTGGGCCGCAGAGGCCGTGGACGGAATAAGGCCAATACCATCGGAGAAGGCCGCCAGATATTTATCCTGCAAGGCAAATTCGATGAAGGCAGAAGCGCCATCCGGATGCTCGGAAGTCTTGGCAACACCAAACTGCCAGGAGCCAGCACCGATCATTGGGCCCTTGCCCATGTCAGGAGCAGGCAGGAACACGACATCATCCACTTCGGCCATCGTGGCCACAGCGCGCCAGTTGCCGTTCCACTGGAAAGCGAAGCTGCCATCGATGAAGCCGGTCTGCTGATCAGCCGGGCTTTCAGAGGTTCCCGGTGCGTAGCCTTCCGTAAACAGGCTCTGCCACCATTCGCCAAAGGCCAGCCCGGCGTCGCCGTTCAAGGCACCTTCTGCGGTCTTGTAGGTGGAGCGGTCCACGATATCGCCGCCAAAGCTTTGCAGGAATGGAGAATAGGCGTAAGGATACCACTCGCCCTGATCATTCATACCAAGATCCAGCGCATATTTATAATTGCCTGAAGCCTTGGCCTTCTTGAGGGCATCCATGAACTCGTCTTTTGTCCATGGTTTATCCAACGTTGGCGTACGCAGGCCGAGCTCTTCCAGAGTGGAGGTGCGGGCGTAAAGCGCAACAGCGGCGTCCCAAAGGCCGATGGAATAGAGTTTGCCATCCCACATGCCCTTTGTACCGGGCAGGAAATTCTCGATCTTGGATTCATCAATCTGCAGAGGCTGCATATAGCCAGACCATGCCCAGTTCGGCATGATGGGGCCGTCAACATCAATGATGTCCGGCAGGTTGCCAGCCAGCGCAGCCGCAACAACGGAATCGTTGTAGCTTGTCTGCGGGAAGCTTTCGATGGTGACTTTCCAGTCACTCTGGCTGGCGTTGAAGTCATCAACGATCTGGTTGATGATCTTGCTTTCAACATCATTGCCCGCACCATGATACCACATGGTCAGATCGGTTTGCGCCAAGGCTGCACCGGACATGAGTGTCGAAGCGCAGAATGAAGCAACAAGTATCTTCGTAAGTTTCATTGGTTATTCCTCCCTTTAGAATTCAAAACACTGACAGTATTGAGCGCTGTCACCGATGACCGCCAGCACACCGGGCTACCCACCAGCCCCGGAAGCTCCGGCTTTTCCTCCTGCTCTGACATCAAAGCCAGCAAATGCCGGGCGGCAATCTGCCCCATGGTGAAATAGGGCAACTCAACCGTGGTGAGTGGCGGAAACAGCGTTTCGGCAATCACGCGATAATTGTCATAGCCAGCAACCGAGATATCCTCCGGCACCCGGATGCCGCGCGAGCGCAACAGGCCATACAAACGCAGCGCCATTTCATCATTGCCGCAGCAGATGACGGTTGGCGGTTCTTCAAGAGAAAGCAGGCGATCAAGCGCCTGCATCAATATCTGGCTTTCGCGCTCCTGCCCTTCCTCATAGCCCATGCTCACCAGCTCATCGGCATAAGGAATATCAGCCTCGGCCAACGCCTCGCGATAGCCGCGATAGCGCAATCCCGTTGCCACGAGTGTACGGTCCAGCGTCAGATAGCCGATCCGTCGATGACCACTCTGGATGAGCTTGGCCACGAGATCCTTCTGGCCCTGCTTGTCATCAGGCAACACGCTCGGATGCCCTTCAGGATCAAAGCAGTTGGCAAGCACAATCGGAAAATCATCCGGCACCTTGGGCAAAGTCACCTGCTTGTGGTGATCGGCCACATAGATGATGCCTTCCACCCGATGCTGCAAAAAGGTGCGGATCAGATGCGGCACCTGATCGGAAACACCATCGGTATCGGCGATCATGAGGGTCTTACCGCTGGAGCCCATGACATGCTGAATACCCTGCACGATGAAAAGATCAGGCAAGCCTTCCGGCTCGATGGGCTCGATGCCATGCGAAATAGCACCGGTAATCAAGCCAACCAGCCCGGACTTGTTCGAGCGCATCATGCGCGCCGCATTGGAGGGCACATAGCCCAACTCCGCCATGGCGGCATCCACCGCATCACGGGTCTGCTTTTTGACCGGCGCATCTCCGTTCAACACCCGCGAAACGGTCTTGGGCGATACACCTGCCAGCTTGGCTACATCGTAAATGGTTGCCACTTTGCTCTCGTCTTTCTCTTGATGACAAACCGAAACCATAAAATGACATCGGTGTCTGACATCGATGTCATAAAATAAAAATGAGTGAGTGTCAAGGCGATGCCCAACCACCCTTTGTATAGGAAACGAGAGCAAAGCAAGTCACCAAACGCGTAAAAGCTTGAAATTACGCGCATTTGCTCAAAATGAAAAAGCTAAGAAATTTCTGCTGTGACGATTTGGATCGACAAATCTTCAGAGCGCGTCCAACACACCCTTATACCGCGACAAGAGAAAACGCTCCATGAGCTCTTCAGCACAGCATGAACGCATGCCCCAAGGGGTAACTCGCCTTAAAGCTTGGCGATTTCCAGATTGATCCCGCGCAGACGCAGCTTTTCAATCGCCTCTTCAGACAATCCTTCGTCTGTGATGATGGTATCAAATGTCTCGGTCGGCACCGTGCGATAAAGCGCACGATCAAAGAAACGACTGCTATCGAGCATCAGAACCGTGCGTTCTGCCGCCTCGATCATCGCCCTTTTCATCAGCATTACGTCAAGCAGAGTCTCGGATGCACATTCCAGATCCAGTGCCTGAGCGGACATGAAGAAGCAATCGCAACGGATATCAACCAGGAAATCCAGCCCCGGCTGTCCAAGCAATCCGTAGGAACCGAAGCGACAGGAGCCCCCGGGAACGATCAGCTTGATATGTTCCTTGTAGGCCAAGGTCGTTGCAACATAAAGATCGTTGGTGATAACGGTGAGCGGGATGGACTGGACCGAGAGTTCCTCAGCCAGCATATGCGCAATCACGGCGCCCGAATCGATGATGATGCTCTGTTTGGGCTCGATCATCTGCAGCGTGTGACGCACAATCGAGTTTTTCTCCTCAATCGCGGTCCGGCGCGCCAAATCGGTTGAGGGTTCAAAATTCGTTCTGGAACGAATACGCACCGCACCGCCGTGGGTTCGACGCACAATGCCCTCGGCCGCCAGCGAATCCAGATCCCGCCTCACGGTGGAGACGGAAATATTGAACATGCGTGCCAATTCCTGATTCGTACCGGACACATTGGTTTGAAACCACTGAATCAATTGTTGTCGTCGCTCAGCAGGCAACAGCTCTTCTGATAGAGATACAGGTGTTTCGACCAAGATAAACTCCAGTTGTTTCAGGATCGTCAGGGCTGACGAAGTATCTAGCTAGGAAAATCCCTTCATTCAACCCTGACTTGAACCTATACCGAAAATCGCGATAGGGAAAATGGACGATTTGCAACAATTCATTCCAAATCCAACTATAGTGCAGACGGCAGCCAAAGCACGATTTGCGGGAAGACAGCCAACAATGCAGTTCCAAGGCACAAAAGAAGGAAGAATGGAGCCGCAGCAAGGATCGTGGCGCCAAGACTTCGCTCTGTCAGAGCCTGAAGAATGTAGAGATTGAGCCCGATGGGCGGCGTGATGGTGCTCATTTCAATCATGATCACCAGATAGACCCCGAACCAGAGCGGATCATAACCAGCCTGCATAATCAAAGGCACGGCAATCGGAACGGTCATCACCGTCATTGAGGTGCCGTCAAGGAACATGCCCAGCACGATATACAGAACAGCAAGAATCAACAGCACACCGTATGGCGACAGATTCAGCCCCGCGATCATCTCGGTGATCATGGTCGGCAGATGCATATAGGCAATAGCCGCCGACAGAAAGGCCGAAGAGGCAATCAGCATGCAGATCATAGAAGAGATGCGCAGCGTGTTCATCAGACTTTCCACGAGCAGCTTGACGCTGAACTGGCCGGTCACGAAGGTAATCACAATAGCGCAGAATACGCCGACAGCGGCGGCTTCGGATGGCGTGGCAAGGCCGGAATAGATCGAACCGAGCACAACAAACATCAATGCTGCAATCGGCACCAACTCACCAAGCCCCTTGAGTATGGCCCGACCGGAGACATCTCCTTCATATTTCGGCGCCATATGCGGAAAGGCAATCGACATGATGGCAATATAGCCTGAATAGAGGGCCGCCATCATCATGCCCGGAACGATACCGGCGATGAACAGCTTGGCAATGGAAACCTCGGCCAGCACACCATAAATAATCATGGCAATCGAGGGCGGAATCAGCAAGCCGAAGCTCCCTGCCCCGGCCAGAGAACCGGCAGCAAGCGACATGCTATAGTCGCGCTTTCTCAATTCTGGCACGGTAATCTTGCCCACGGTGGCCGTGGTAGCTGTCGAAGAGCCGGAAATCGCGGCAAACAGGGTGCAGCCGAACACGTTGGTGTGGAGCAACCCGCCCGGTATCTTGGCAACCAGAGGCGCCAGACCGCGGAACAGGCGCTCGGAAATATCGGTTCGGAAAATGATATCGCCCATCCAGATAAAGATGGGAATGGCCGCCAGTTCCCAAGAAACAGCGGAAGATGAGATCACCTTGGTGGCAATTGCCCCGATGCGCACCCACGGAAAATCAAGAATAAGCCACATGGCGCCGGCGCCAGAAAGCAGCAGGCCGGCAAAAATCCAGGTTCCAGCGCCCAGAAACAAGGCAAGAAGCGCCAAAAGAAGAACTGAAGCAAGAGCAACAGACATTATTATACCCTTTCAACACTCAAATGGTGAGCGAACGCTCTGATGTATGCCCAACAGCGAAAAGCCGGAGCACTCTGACAAGAACCTGCAGGCTCAACAGCACGAGCCCGATGAGGAAGAAACTCTCAGGTATCCAGAGCGGGATCTTGATATAGTGCTGCCCGACCGTGCCGCGCGCCCAGTATTTGTAAACAGAGTGCCACTGGTAGCTGATCAGGAACCAGAGAATGGCTTCGACCGAAATCAGACAGAACACCTCTGCAATCCACTTGGCAAAAGTCGGCAAGAGATTGGTCAGCGCGGTCACCCGGATCATGGCCCCATGTTCCAGAGCCCATGCCGCAGCAAGAAATGTGGTTGCCGCAACGCCATAGCCAACAAGCGTGTCAGCCATGAAGGTGGAAAGGGAGAAGAAGCGCAGACAGATTTCGAGGATGATCAAAAGCGTCATCAAGGCGATGATGATGGCCGAAATCACAGCGCAAAAGAGATTCAGGCTGCTGGAAATTCGGCTTAGAACTGCCAGCCAAACCGGATCATTCGGGTGGGATGGGAATGTAAATGGAGAAACATCAGAAGCCACTTCGTCTTCTGGTGCTTCAAATCCTGGATTCGTGGACATCTAGTCGTGACCTTAAGAAAAGGGAGGCGTGACTTGAAATAGGAACCGGTGCCTGCATGAGGCAGGCACCGGCGTAATATTAGCTGGATTTCTGGGCTTCAAAGGCTTCAAGCACAGTGGCACCTTTTTCGCCTGCTTCAGCAAGCCATTCGTCTCTGACCTTCTTGCCTGCATTCTGCAGCAATTCAAAGACTTCATCAGGCACATCTTCGTCATGGGTGATCGTCATGCCATGTTCAGCCATGACCTTGTAGGATTTCTCGATGGAATCGACGACAATCTTCCAGGCGTAGGTATCGCATGCATCACAGATTTCCATGATCGCAGTCTGGACATCAGCTGGCAGCGCATCAAAGGCCGGTTTGTTGACGTGGCAGACAAACAGCCCCATGGCATAGTTGATCTCGGTGAAATCGGAGACATAATCCCAGATGGAAAGCTGCATGCCACCATCAGCCGAGGTCAGAACCGCATCAATGCCACCGGTGGAAAGCTGAGGGATAAGGTCACCCCAGGCGATCTGCAGCGGAGACGCTCCAGCATTGACCAGCGTCTGGGTGCCGTTCACATCATAGGTGCGGATACGCAGACCTTCGATGGCATCAACCGAGGTGATCGGCATCTTGGCATGGATACCAGACGGCGCGTTCGGCATCGCCCACAGCAGCTTCATGTCATGATCTTCAAAGATCTTGGAATATTCAGGCTTGGCGGTTTTCCAAAGCAGCATGGCTTCTTCAGGAGACCGCGCCATGAAAGGCAGGGAGGTGAGGTTGAACAGAGGATCGATACCGCCCAGCTGCGTCATCAGGGTGATGGCAATCTGAACCGCACCATCTTCGACAGCGTCGAAATGGTCAGCAGACTTGTACCCCAGAGCCCCACCGCCCTGATAGGTGATCTGCAGGGCATCGCCCACTTTTTTCTTGAGTTCATCAATAAAGAATTTGCAGGCCTGACCGGTCAGAGACTGACTACCATATTCGTCAGCCAGATCCCATTTCACGCCAGCAGAAAAGGCAGGTGTTCCAACCAAGGTGGCTGCGCCCAGAATGGTTGAGTATTTAAGAAGGTCACGTCTTGAAATCGTCATTTAATCCTCCAGTCGGCATTCGACCCAGTGGTTCCGCTTCCGGCTCTTTGTTAAGAGCGAAATGAAAGGTGTGTTCCCATTTCTTCCATATGCAGCCACAAAATTCCAAATATTGTCAAGAGATCTAATAGACACCGGTACCAAAAACCGACTAATTGCTAAAAATAAGCTCAAATGCTCAAAAATTGAGCGGTTCATGCTCGTTTTCTCGGTGGGTTACGAAAGAAAATGATAGAATTTCGGTTTACTGTGCATCGATTATGGATATATCCTCTCATCGATCACCAATTCCATCACGGGACACAGACAAGATGAGCAAGACGCAAAATACAAGAATTGCTCTCATTAGTGGGGCAAATCGCGGCATTGGAGCCGAAATAGCACGCCATTTACGCGCAAATGGCTATGGCGTCTCCCTTGGAGCCCGTGATGTGTCCATGCTAGAAAAAGTGCATGGCAAGCAAGATTCAACGATGCATTTTGGTAGATTTGATGCTTATGACAAAGGCAGTGCGAAAGAGTGGGTCGACTCTGCAGTGGAATATTTCGGTCGCATTGACGCATTGGTAAACAATGCAGGCAACGGAAATCGCCTCAGTCTGCTGGACGACGATGAAGATGCGCTAGATGAACTGCTGGAAGTGAATGTCAAAGCGCCGCTGCGCATGACAAGGCTGTGCCTGCCCCACCTGGCAAAGACAGGGCACGGCCGTATTATCAATATCGTTTCTCTGTCTGGCAAGCGGGTACGCAACGAATTTGTCGGTTACAACATGTCAAAGTTCGCTGCCATGGGGCTTACGCACACAACCAGACATGTCACTTGGGAACAGGGTATACGAGCAACTGCAATTTGCCCCGGTTTTGTCCGTTCGGACATGAGCTCCTATACCTCCAAGGTCACACCAGAAGACATGACTCAGCCGGAAACCATCGCCCATCTGGTACGCACAGCAATCGAGCTTCCCAACAATGCGGCCATGGCAGAAATGTTGGTCAATTGCCGCCTCGAAGACATGCTCTAGAGGACAGAAATCATGCCCGTACCACTTCTTGAACGCATCACACCGCAAACCCAGCAGCCCCAGAGTGCCGACGTGGTCATCATCGGCGCAGGCATTGCAGGCACCTCGGCGGCGCTTTTTCTTGCAGAAGCGGGCCTCAAGGTCGTTGTGTGCGAAAAGGGTCTTGTCGGCGCAGAACAATCGAGCCGCAACTGGGGCTGGGTCCGCCAGATGGGCCGCGATGCAGCCGAGCTGCCGCTGACCATGCGATCTCTCAGCCTGTGGCGGAAATTGGACGAAACATACGGCATTGATACGGGCTTTCGTGAGACCGGTATCACCTATGTCGCCCGCACCCGAGCCGAAGAAAAGGAACTCACCGACTGGAGCAAGATCGGCCAGGCCGCCAATCTTAACAGTCGGGTGCTTGGCCCCAAGGAGCTGGAAGAGCTCCTGCCCGGCATCGCCCCGCGCTTTCGCATGGGCCTTTACACAGCCGACGATGGCCGCGCCGAACCGGGCAAGGCAGCGCCAGCCATTGCCGGAGCCGCCCAGAAGCTGGGCGCAACATTCCTTGAGCATTGCGCAGTGCGCGGCATTGAAACCGAAGCGGGCAAGCTTTCAGCCATCGTGACAGAGCATGGCCCCATCAAGACCTCGGCAGCCATTGTCGCCGCTGGCGCCTGGAGCCGCTTGTTCCTGGGCAATCTGGGGCTCAACTTCCCGCAATTGAAGGTTCTGGGCACCGCAGCCCGCGTGGAAGGCGTGTCCGATGTGCCGACCATGGCGGTTGGTGGCGGAGACTTTGCCTTCAGGGAAACCTTGGATGGTGCGCATTTCGTTGCGCTCAGAAACTACAACATCGCCCCGCTCACCCCCGATCATTTCCGGCTCTTCTTTGATTACCTGCCGGTCCTCATGAAGAGTTGGCGCGAGTTGAATGTGCGCCTGACCAAAATGTTCTTTTCCGAGCTCCGGGTTCCCCGCACCTGGTCCCTCAATGAAGAAACGCCTTTTGAGAAGGTGCGCATTCTTGATCCGGCCCCGCACATGCCTTTCAACATCAGGGCCTTGAAAACCCTGAAGACGGCATTCCCGAAGTTTGCGTCTGCGCACATCACGCATAATTGGGCAGGCATCATCGACACCACCCCCGACGCGGTGCCAGCAATCGGCCCGATCGAGCAGATCCCCGGCCTGCATATCGCCTCCGGCTTTTCCGGACATGGATTTGGCATCGGACCGGGCGCGGGCGAACTCATCGCAGAGATCGTAAGGGGCGTAAAACCAGCGGTGGATCCAAAACCGTTTCGCTTTGACCGGTTTGGCAAAACCCAATCACCGAAGCTGAGTTAGTCAGTATAGTTCCATATAAGAGAGAGAATACAATGGTTTGGAGAATTGGAGTGGATTCTGGTGGCACCTTCACCGACATCTGCTTGTTTGAAGAGGAAACCGGACGCCTGGAAATCTGGAAACTGTCATCCTCTCCCGACGATCCGTCCCGTGCCATCGCACAGGGCGTTGTCGAAGGCTTGGAGCAGGTTGATACGACCGCAAGTGAACTGGGCTTTCTGGGCCATGGAACGACGGTTGCCACCAACGCTCTTATCGAGCTGCGCGGCGTCAAGACCGGTCTGCTGATTTCCGACGGTTTCCGCGACCTTCTCGAACTGGGCCGCCAGAAACGTCCAAGCCTGTATGACATGAATGTCGACAAACCCGAGCAGCTGGTCTCCCGCGACCTGCGCCGTCAGGTACCGGAGCGCCTAAAGTCCGATGGCACCGTCGACCTGCCTCTGGATGAGGACGCTCTCAAGAAAGAAGTGCAACTGCTTGCCGAGCAGGATGTGAAGGCCGTTGCCATCTGCTTCCTCTATGGCTTCCTCAACACCGAGCATGAAGCACTGGCCAAGAAGATCGTCGCAGAAATGCTGCCAGACGTCTTCGTCTCCACCAGCCATGAAGTGGCACCTGAATTCCGCGAATTCGAACGACTCTCCACCACAGTGGTCAACGCCTATCTCGGCCCTGTGATGAAACGCTACATCGAAAGACTGCGTAAGCGTCTTGAAGAAGTCGGCCTCAAGGTTGCCCCTCAGCTCACCCAGTCCAACGGTGGAGTGATCGGTTTTGACGCAGCAGCAGACCTGCCTGTACGCACCGTGCTCTCCGGTCCGTCTACCGGCGTTGTCGCTGCGCAGGAAATCGGCAAAATGGCAGGCTTCCCCAACATCATTACCTTTGATGTCGGCGGCACCTCCTCTGACGTTGCCCTCCTGCAGAACGGCACCTGCAACCTAACCGGCGAGGCCGATGTGCACGGCTATCCGATCAAGGCGCCGATGCTCGACATCCATACCGTCGGGGCTGGTGGTGGGTCCATCGCCCATGTCGATAGCGGCGGCCTGTTGAAGGTTGGCCCACGCTCGGCTGGCGCCTATCCGGGCCCGGTCTGCTATGGCAATGGCAACGAAGAGCCAACCGTGACCGACGCCAACATTGTTTTGCAGACCCTCAACCCGGTCGAGATCCTTGGTGGCCGCATGAAAGTGCGCCGTGATCTGGCTCTGGAAGCGGTTCAGCGCCTTGCTGACCAGCTTGGTCTGGGCGTCATGGAAACCGCTGACGGCATCTTGCAGGTTGTCATTGCCAATATGGCAAAAGCCATCCGCGTGATCTCCGTACAGCGCGGCCATGACCCGCGTGATTATACCCTGATGGCCTTTGGCGGTGCCGGTCCGCTGCATGCTGCGCGTCTAGCCCAAGAGCTTGATATCTCACGCATGATCATTCCGCTGACGCCGGGCGCCCTTTGCGCTCTTGGTCTGCTGCTCACCGATCTGCGTGCTGACTTTGCCATCTCTCGCCTCACAGAATTGAACGCCAATTCTCTGGACGCAGTCGAGAGCGGCTTCACAGAATTGTCGACGCAGGCTCAAGAATGGTTTGTCAGCGACAACATCCCTGAAGAGCGCCGCAAGGAAGTCCGCACCGTGGACATGCGCTATGCCGGCCAGAATTACGAACTCTCCGTTCCTGTCCCCGCAGGTCCGATCACCCTTGATACCTTCAAGCAGCTGGAAGAAGGCTTTGAAGCCGTCCATAAACAGCGCTTTGGCTTCATAGCCAAAGGCGAAAAAATCCAGCTGGTCACCTTGAGGCTCGAGGCCATCGGCGAAGTCAAGAAAGCCCAGCTCCAGTCCTATCCGTTCGACGGTCCCTCGGCAGATGCTGCCAAGATCGGCGAGCGCGACGTATGGCTGGCCTCCGCAGGCGACTTCGTAACCAGCCCGGTCTATGACCGCAAGCTTCTCAAACATGGCAACCAGATATCCGGACCGGCCATCATCGAGCAGATGGACACAACCAGCGTCATCTTGCCTGAAATGACCGCCACCGTGGACGCCAACCTCAATCTTATTGTGGAGATCGCCCAATGAGCACGATCGATCCAATCACCGTAGAAGTCATCGGCTCCGCCCTGTCTTCCATCGTGGAAGAAATGGGCGAAGCACTGGTGCGCGCGTCCTATTCCACCAATATCAAGGAACGCCGCGACTGCTCCACCGCCCTGTTCGACAACAAGGGCAACACCCTGTGTCAGGCAGAGCATATCCCGATGCATCTTGGCAGCTTCATCGGCATTCTGCCTCATATCATGAAGCGCTTCGATATCGCCGACATCAAGCCCGGTGACGTCTTCATCGGCAACGATGCCTACGAAGGCGGTGCAACCCACCTGCCTGACATCGTGATGGCAGAACCGATCTATGTCGATGAGATGCTGGTTGGCTGGGCTGTAAACACCGCCCACCATTCCGACTTCGCTGACCTCGGCCATGAACATATCTTCCAGGAAGGCATCCGCATTCCACCGGTTCGTCTCTATAAAGCTGGCGAATTGCAGGAAGACATCCAGAATCTGTTCCTGCTGAACTGTCAGGTGCCGCACGAGCGCATCTCCGACTTGCGCGCCCAGATGTCGGCCAACCGCCTCTGCGTCCAGCGCATGCAGGATCTCTGCGCCAAATATGGCACGGAGAAAGTGCTCGCAGCCGGTGAAGAGTTGCAGGATTATGCCGAACGCAAGATGCGCGCCGGTATCGCAGCCATTCCCGATGGCACCTATTCCTTCTCTGATATCTTCGACAGCAACCAGTGGAAGGAGCGCATGGAATTCTCGGTTGACATTACAGTCGCCGGAGATGAAATGACGCTCGCATTTGACGGCCCACCGCAGGTGCGCTCAGGCCTTAACATGATCTATACCTCGCTTCTGGCCTCTTGCTACTATGCGGTCAAGGCGGTTGTCGATCCGACCATCCTGCCAAATGCAGGTCTGGCCCGTCCCTTGACGGTCACCGCACCGGAAGGCTCAATCCTCAACTGCAAGCATCCCGCTGCCGTTGAAGGCCGGATCGCGGCTTGCCAGCGCGTTGCCGACATTATCGAAGGCGCTCTGGCCAAGGCCATCCCGAGCAAGGTTCCTGCTGCGGGCAACGGCTGCTGCACAGGCGCAATTTTCAATGGCACCCGTGAAGACGGGTCCATCTGGGTGTATCTGGAAACCATTGGCGGCGGCGGTGGTGCTCGCCCGACCAAGGACGGTCTGTCCGGTATTCAGGTACACCTGACCAACACATCGAACCTGCCCGTTGAAGCACTCGAGCTGGAATATCCGCTCACGCTGCTGCGCTACGAGCTGGTGGATGGATCTGCCGGTGGTGGGCAATATCGAGGCGGCATGGGCATTCGACGCGTCTATCGCGTGGAACAGCCCTGCCGTTTCTCGGTCGAAGCCTCCCGCGTCAGTTCCTGTGCATGGGGACTGGAAGGCGGCAAGCCAGGTGAGATGACCCATCTGGACTTTGGCGACGGACGCACCGAGTTCAAGGGCATGGCCGATCTCAAACCCGGCCAGATCGTCGAAATCGTCACCCCCGGCGGCGGTGGCTATGGCGATCCGGCCAAGCGGTCCGAGGAAGCCATCGAGCGCGATCTCGCAGAAGACCGCATCTCCAAGGATTATGCAAAACAGGTTTACGGTTACACGCAATAAGCAGCAACCTCGGGATCTCTGGCACCAGCTGGAGATCCCATCCTTTTTGCCTTTTCAAAAAACAGATGCAGCGGACCGCCAGCCGCCCGCTGCCTACGCACATGGCTCTGGCCGCAAGTCCTTTCAGCCC